>NZ_MVOK01000035.1:0-46369 GCF_002018915.1 Pseudomonas sp. MF6396
TAGTGTGTTGTCGCGTGTGTTGCTGAGTGTGTCGCGTACGTCGCGTGTCTACGCTGGCAGCTTCGTCGGCAGCTTCGAGTGTGTAGAAGAGCCGGGCGCGGTACAGCCTCAACGCCGCCTGATTGTCGGTATCCACCGACAGTTGCAGGCAACGCACCTGCGGCCACACTTCGCGCACCCGCGCCGGCAGCGCCGCCAGGCACCAGCGGCCAAGCCCCTGCCCCTGCGCCCGCCAGTCCACCTGCAGGGCATGCAAGGTGGCCGCATCATGGCGGGCCCACGGCGGCAGGTGTGCACCACGCTTGAGCAGCAGGAAGCCCTGCGGCACGCCCCCCACCAGCAGCGCCAGCCCGCGCACATCGTCGCCGGGCCGGTTCAGCAGGGTATGCAGCGCGCCCTCGATGTCACCGCAAAACGCCCGCTGCGCCGCCAGCACCTCGATGCCGGGCAGGCCTGCGCGCTGGGCCGGGGTCAGCGCATCGTAGTGAATCAGCTGCACGGTCATGGTCCTGGTCCAAAAGTGGCGGTCTTGCTGATATGATGCGCGGCTTTTTTGCGGCCCATTCAAAAATCACTCAGTCCGGCACCCCGTGTCCGGTACAGTCTGTGCTTTGCTGATGGGGTCGAACATTCAAGGCGCCGCAGTGCGCCACGGGGAGCTGGCATGCTGGAAAGGCTGTTTCAACTGAAAGCGCACAATACCAACGTGCGCACCGAAATCCTGGCGGGGGTCACCACCTTCCTGGCCATGGCCTACATCCTGTTCGTCAACCCGAGCATCCTCGGCGAGACCGGCATGGACAAGGGCGCGATCTTCGTCGCCACGTGCCTGGCTGCCGCCATCGGCTCGGCGGTGATGGGGCTGATCGCCAACTACCCGATCGCGCTGGCGCCGGGCATGGGCCTGAACGCCTTCTTCACCTACACCGTGGTGCTGCACATGGGCCACACCTGGCAGGTGGCACTGGGGGCGGTATTCATTTCGGCGGTGCTGTTCTTCCTGCTGTCGATCTTTCGCATCCGCGAATGGATCGTCAACAGCATTCCGCTGCCGCTGCGTTCGGCAATTGCCGCCGGCATCGGCCTGTTCCTGGCGCTGATCGCCCTGCACAACGCCGGCATCGTGGTCGACAACCCGGCCACCCTGGTGGGCCTGGGCGACCTGCGCAACCCGGCACCGGTACTGGCCACCCTGGGCTTCTTCCTGATCGTCGCGCTCGAGGCGATGAAGGTACGCGGCGCCGTGCTGATCGGCATCCTGGCGGTCACCGTCGCCTCCATCGGCCTGGGCTACACCCCGTTCAACGGCATCGTGTCGATGCCGCCCTCGCTGGCCCCGACCTTCCTGCAGCTGGACATCAAGGGCGCACTGGATGTCGGCCTGATCAGCGTGATCTTCGCCTTCCTGTTCGTCGACTTGTTCGACAACTCTGGCACCCTGATCGGCGTGGCCAAGCGCGCCGGGCTGATGGGCAAAGACGGCCACATGCCGAAGATGGGCCGCGCCCTGATCGCCGACAGCACCGCGGCCATGGCCGGCTCGCTGCTGGGCACCTCGACCACCACCAGCTATATCGAATCGGCGGCCGGCGTGAGTGCTGGCGGACGCACCGGGCTGACCGCCATCGTGGTGGCTGGGCTGTTCCTGCTGGCACTGTTCTTCGCCCCGCTGGCCGGCAGCGTTCCGGCCTTCGCAACCGCGCCTGCACTGCTGTTCGTCGCCGTGCTGATGGCCTCGGGCCTGGCGGAAATCAACTGGGACGACGTGACCGAGGCCGCCCCGGTGGTGGTCACCGCGCTGGCCATGCCGCTGACCTATTCGATTGCCAACGGCATCGCCTTCGGCTTCATCTCCTGGACCGTGATCAAGCTGATCTCGGGACGCCGGCATGAACTGAACTCGGCGCTGGTGGTGCTCTCCATCCTGTTCGTGATCAAGCTGGGCTGGTACGCCGCATGAGTTCCGTCTACGACCCGACTACCTACACCGCGCAGCTTGAGGCCAAGGTCGAGCGCCTGCGCGCACTGCTGGCGCCATTCGGCGCACCGGAGCCGGCGGTGTTCGACTCGCCGCGCGAGCATTACCGCCTGCGTGCCGAGTTTCGCCTGTGGCGCGAGAACGAGCAGCGTCACTACGCGATGTTCGCCCCGGGTGAAAAGCACCAGGCGATCCTGATCGACGACTTCCCCATCGCCAGCCAGCGCATCAACCAGTTGATGCCGCAGCTCAAGGCGGCGTGGCAGGCCAGTTCGGCGCTGAGCTTCAAGCTGTTCCAGGTGGAGTTCCTGACCACCCTGGCGGGCGACGCGATGATCACCCTGTGCTACCACCGTCCACTGGACGAGCATTGGGAAGCCGCTGCCCGGCAACTGGCGACCGACCTGGGCGTGAGCATCATCGGGCGCTCCAAGGGCAAGCGCGTGGTGATCGGCCGTGACTATGCGGTTGAAGAGCTGGCCGTGGGCGGGCGCACTTTCCGCTATCGCCAGCCAGAAGGCGCGTTCACCCAGCCCAACGGCACGGTGAACCAGAAGATGCTCAACTGGGCCTACGAGGCCCTGGGCGAGCGCGAGGACGACCTGCTGGAGCTGTACTGCGGCAACGGCAACTTCACCCTGCCGCTGGCCACGCGGGTGCGCAAGGTGCTGGCCACCGAGATCAGCAAGACCTCGGTGAACGCCGCGCTGCACAACCTGGACGACAACGGCGTGGATAACGTGCGCCTGGTGCGCCTGTCGGCCGAAGAGCTGACCGAGGCCCTGAACGAGGTGCGGCCGTTCCGGCGCCTGGAAGGCATCGACCTGAAAAGCTATGCCTTTGGCAGCGTGTTCGTCGACCCGCCGCGCGCGGGCATGGACCCGGACACCTGCGAGCTGACCCGGCGCTTCGATAACATCCTGTACATCTCGTGCAACCCCGAGACACTGGCGGCGAACATCGAGCAGTTGAGCGATACGCACCGTATCGAGCGGTGTGCGCTGTTTGACCAGTTCCCGTATACGCACCATATGGAAAGCGGGGTGCTGCTGGTTCGGCGCTAGGCCCGGATCGGCGGTGTTCTATCGCGGGTCAAGCCCGCTCCCACAGGAATGTCACGGCTCTGAAGGGCAGTGGGGTACCTGTGGGAGCGGGCTTGACCCGCGATGGCCCTAATCTGAGTACATCAACAGCGGCACCACCTGGTCCGCGTCCGTCAACGCCCCATGGTGCCCGCGCCACTGGCTGGGGTGCTTCTCCTCCACGCTGCGAATGATCCCGCCGGCCCCGGTCGGAACCACGATCAGGTCCCCGATACGCCCTTCGGCCTGGCTCAGCATCACGTCCCCGAACAACCCCGCGCCAATCGCCTGCGCCTTGCTCAACACCCGGTATTCATCCCCCAGGCGGTTCTGCCAGCGCTCGTGCACGCGGTCCTGCTGATGCTCGTGGGTGTACAGGTAGCGCGCCCGGATGTCCCCGGCCATCGCCCGCACCCCGTCCTGCAAGGCACTGTCGGTATCGAAGTCATGCACCTGGGCGCGGTCCAGGTCGAGCATGCCGTGGTCGGCAATCACGAGCATGCGCGCCGAGCGCGGCAGGCGCCCGGCAATGTCGCGGGCCAGCTGATCGGCAATCTCCAGTTGCCTGCACCAGTCGGGCGAGCCCGGCCCATACAGGTGCCCGGCAAAGTCCAGGTCACCGAAATAGGCAAAGCAGAAGGCTGGCGCCTCCACCTCCAGTGCGCTACGCACCAGCTCGGGATAGGCATCGTAGGCCGGCGCGGCAAGGATGCCGCCGGCCTTGTAGATGGCACGGGTGAAGTCCGAGTCGGCAAAGCGCCCGAGCATGACCGTGCTGATCTGTACGCCCTGGGCGGCCGCGTCTTCCCAGGCGGTCTGCGGCACGATGAAGGAGGCCGCGACAGGCGCCGCGGTCGGCACGCTGCCCGTCTGCGCGGCCGCAGTGGTCCATGACAGCGGCGAGAACACCGAATGTGCATCCAGGGCGAAATCGCAGCCCACGATGCCATGCGCACCGCTGCCCATGCCGGAGGTCACCGTGGCCAGGCTGGCGGCAGTGGTGGCCGGGAAGCCGACCTTGAAGTGGCTGTCGGGCTGCATCAGCGCGGCCAGGAACGGTGCATGCTCGGCGTGCGCCTTGAGCAGGTTCCAGCCCAAGCCGTCGATCAACAGCAGGCAGGTGGCTGTAGAGCGCTCGAGCCGGAACGGATTCCTGAAGCCCCTGGCGCCCAACCCGGCGAAAACCGACTGGGTCAGGCTGGCCAGGCCCGGCCAGGTGTCGTGAACGTCCCGCATCTCTTCGAACTGCGCCGCCATGTCGCCCTCCGTGGTGCCGTGCAAAACAACAGGTTTAGCACAGCTTGTTCGATCAGCGAACAGAAACGATCAATGCACGGCCCGTCCCGATTGACCCTATTAACCAGTCAGTACATTTTAGTCGTGACGCTCCCTCCCCCTGCCAAGAACAACAATGGAGTTTTACCGATGAGTTTGGCCCCCCCTTCCGGCATTCTCGCCGGCCTGATCGGCGCCGGTATCCAGGCCTCGCGTACCCCGGCCCTGCACGAGCACGAAGGCGCCGCCCAGGGCATCAACTACCTGTACCGGCTGATCGACCTGGACCAGCTGAAGCTGGACAGCAGCGCCCTCGAAGAACTGCTGACCGCGGCCGAGTACATGGGCTTTACCGGGCTCAACATCACCTTCCCGTGCAAGCAGGCGATCGTGCCCCTGCTCGATGAGCTGTCGCCCGAGGCGCGTGGTATCGGCGCGGTGAACACCGTGGTGCTCAAGGACGGTCGACGCATCGGCCACAACACCGACTGCCTGGGGTTTGCCGAGGGCTTCAGGCGTGGCCTGGGTGATGTTTCACGCCGTCATGTGGTGCAGATGGGGGCAGGCGGTGCGGGTGCCGCGGTGGCCCATGCGCTGCTCAGCGAAGGGGTGGCCCAGCTGACGCTCTTCGATGTGGAGCCCGCCCGGGCCCAGGCACTGGCAGACAACCTCAACCAGCATTTCGAGGGCAGCCCGGCACGCTGCGGGCATGACCTGCAAGCGGCCATGGGCCAGGCCTGCGGGCTGGTCAACACCACCCCCATGGGCATGGCCAAGCTGCCGGGCATGCCGGTGCCCAGGGCGCTGCTGCGCGCCGAAATGTGGGTGGCCGAGATCGTGTACTTCCCGCTGGAGACCCAATTGCTGCGCGAGGCGCGGGCACTGGGATGCCGCACGCTCAACGGGGCCAACATGGCGGTGTTTCAGGCGGTGAAGGCCTTCGAGCTGTTCAGCGGCGTGGTGCCGGATGCACAGCGCATGATCGGGCACTTCAACAGCCTGGGGGATTGAACGCTTAGCCGGCACCTGTACAGGGTGGTCAACCCGCAGGTGCCGGCCCTGCCGGCGACTGGAGGCTCCCCGGCATCACGCCTGCAGGTAGCGCAGCACCGACTCGCAGATCATCTCGCGGTGCTTGTCCTTGAGCGCCTTGTCCTCGAAATCCACCTGGAAGATCTCGCCAAAGGTGTGCCGGTTGGACACGCGATAGAAGCAGAACGAGCTGATCAGCAGGTGTACGTCCAGCGCCGTCAGGCCCTGGCGGAACACCCCCTCGGCAGCCCCGCGCTGGAGTATCTCGTCCAGCGCGGTGAGCACCGTCTTGTTCATCGAGCGGATCGCGGCCGACTGCTTGACGTACTCGCCGTGGTGCATGTTTTCGTTGCACACGATACGCACGAAGTCGACGTTGCGATCATGGTGATCGAAGGTGAATTCGATCAGCCGGCGAATGCCCTGGCGCGGCTCCAGTTCAGCCAGGTGCAGGTTGCTTTCGGTGCTGCGGATATCGCCGTAAAGCTTCTCCAGCACCTCCACATACAGCTGCTCCTTGCTGTTGAAGTAGTAGTAGATCATGCGCTTGGAGGTCTGGGTGCGCTCGGCGATCGCATCGACCCGGGCACCGGCCAGGCCTTGCTGCACGAACTCGCTGATGGCCGCCTGCAGAATGTTCTCGCGGGTTTTCTCAGGATTGTTCTTGCGGCTCTTGCGCGGCGCCTCGGCAGGTGCCGCCAAGGGTGCTGGAGTTGTCGTCATACGGGGCTCTTGACCAGTCGGTTAACCGCGCGATTATGGCCCCGGGGTGCGCCAGAAGAAAGCCTGACGGGCGCTGACACGTTACAGCTTGGCATGCCGCAGCCCGCCGCTGCGCGCCTTGGCCATCGCTGCCAGGCGCACCGCGACGTTGGCCGCGCCGTAACCGCTGTAGCCATTGCGCCGCTGCAGCACCTCGAAGAAGAAGCGCTCCTCGAACGGCTCGGTGTATACGTGGAACAGCTCGCCGCCCTGGGCATCACGGTCGTACAGCACGTTGTAGTAGGCCAGCTCGCTCAGGAACTGATCGTCGAAGTCGAACCGGGCCGCCAGGTCGTCGTAGTAGTTCAGCGGGATATCGAGCAGCGCCACGCCGGCTTCCTTGGCGCGCTTGACGGCGGCGAAGATGTCCTGGCAGTCGAAGGCGATGTGATGCACGCCCGAGCCGCGGTAGTTGGACAGCGCGTGGGCAATCGCAGTGTTGCGGTTTTCGGAGATGTTCAACGGCAGCCGGATCGAACTGCACTGGCTGCGCAGGGCGCGGCTCTTGACCAGGCCATAGGGATCGGGAAGCACCACCTCGTCATCGGCGCTGAAGTCGAGCAGGCTTTTGTAGAACAGCACCCAGCTGTCCAGGCTGTCGGCCGGCAGGGCCAGTGCCATGTGGTCGATGCGGGTCAGGCCCAGGCCATGGGCCGGTTGCTCGCTGAGGCTGAAGTCGGTGTCGTAGATGGTGCGTCCGTCCGCGCCCTGGTCCACCAGGTAGATCAGGCTGCCGTCGGGGGCGCGTACCGCTGCCAGCTCACGTTCGTTGGGCCCCACCAGGCCACGATAGGGCTGGCCGTGATAGGCCACCGCCCGGGCCAGCGCCTGGGCGCTGTGCCTGACCCGGATCGCCGTGGCGCACAGCGACGGGCCGTGGCTTTCGAAGAAGTTGTGCGCGAACGAATAGGGCTCGGCGTTGAGGATCAGGTTGATCTCGCCCTGGCGCAGCAGGCTCACATTCTTCGAACGATGCTTGCCGGCACGGGCAAAGCCCAGGCCTTCGAGCCAGTTGCCCAGCTTGGCGCCCGAGGCGTCGTCGACCGCAAACTCGAGAAACTCGATGCCATCGCAGCTGCTGGCCGGCGGCGGCGCGAACAGCAGCTCAGGGTCGGCCAGCGGTGCGGTGCGTTCGAGCAACTGACGGGTCTTTTCCTCCAGGTACAGCAGCGAACGCAGGCCGTCGGCGGCATTGGCCCGTGGCGGCGCGGCACGAAAACCGTCGTTGAAGATCTCCAGCGACAGCGGCCCGCGATAGCCGGCCTGCAGAATCGGCGCCAGAAACCCCGGCAGGTCGAACTCGCCCTGCCCCGGGAAGCAGCGAAAATGCCGGCTCCACTCCAGCACATCCATGGCCAGGATCGGCGCATCGGCCATCTGCACGAAGAAGATCTTGTCCCCCGGCACCTGCGCGATGGCGCTGGGGTCGCCCTTGAGCGACAGGGTGTGGAAGCTGTCGAGGATCATGCCCAGGTTGGCGTGATCGGCCTGGCGCACGATGTCCCACACCTGCTGCCAGGTGTTCACGTGCCGCCCCCAGGCCAGCGCCTCGTAGCCGATGCGCACACCGTGGGCGGCGGCCCGCTCGGCCAGCAGGCTCAGGTCGTCGACCAGCAGTTGCTGGCCGCCCAGCGCGTCGGCCGACACGTTGCTGCACACCAGCACCAGGTCGGTGCCCAGTTCCTGCATCAGTTCGAACTTGCGCTCGGCGCGCTCCAGGTTGCGCGCCAGGCGCCCGCGCGGGCAGCCCTCGAAATCGCGAAACGGCTGGAAAAGGGTGATGTCCAGCCCCAGGTCGGTGCAGCGCTGGCGAATCTCGCGGGGGCTGCCGTCGTAGTAGAGAAGGTCGTTTTCGAAGATCTCCACGCCGTCGAATCCGGCGGCGGCAATGGCTTCGAGTTTTTCCGGCAAGGTGCCGCTCAGGGACACGGTGGCAATCGAACGCTGCATCTTCAGGCTCCAACGGGCAGGCAGTGCCCAGCTGCACGAATTATTGGCTGGGGTTTATCCTAGCTCAATCAAAAGGTACGAACTGGTTAGTTTTGTGTGCGATTATCGCCCAGTACCCGCCCAGATCAATTGACCCTTTTTTGACCAATGCGCACCATTTCTTACCACCAGGCAGATGAGCATCTTGCCAAAAGCACCGACGAACCTGCCGTAGTCGACTGGTGTACCGCGTGTCATCCTGGCTTGACCCATAAACATAAAAATACGGGTAATCACCACATGATCCACAGCCAAAGCACTCCCCTGGCCCAGCCATCGGCCAGTACCCCGCACGCCGGTATCGGCGACAAGATCCGTGGCGCCATGGGCGTCGGCAAGACCCGCTGGGTGATGCTGGCGCTGGTATTCTTCGCCACCACCCTGAACTACATCGACCGCGCCGCACTGGGCGTGATGCAGCCGATCCTGGCCAAGGAAATGAGCTGGACGGCGATGGACTACGCCAACATCAACTTCTGGTTCCAGGTGGGCTACGCCATCGGCTTCGTGCTGCAGGGCCGGCTGATCGACCGCATCGGCGTCAAGCGCGTGTTCTTCTGCGCGGTGCTGCTGTGGAGCCTGGCCACTGGCGCCCACGGCCTGGCCACCTCGGCGGTGGGCTTCATGGTCTGTCGCTTCATCCTCGGCCTGACCGAAGCGGCCAACTACCCGGCCTGCGTGAAGACCACCCGGCTGTGGTTCCCGGCGGGCGAGCGGGCGGTGGCCACCGGCATCTTCAACGCCGGCACCAACGTCGGCGCCATGTTCACCCCGATGCTGCTGCCGCTGATCCTCACTGTGTGGGGCTGGCAGGCGGCGTTCATGGCCATGGGCGCGCTGGGCCTGGTGTGGGCCACGTTCTGGGGCCTGAAGTACTTCAACCCGGAAAACCACCCGAGCGTGAGCAAGGCGGAACTGGCGTACATCCAGAGCGAGGTCGAGCCTGAACAGGCGGCCGTGCCGTTCACCCGTATCCTGCGCATGCGTGGCACCTGGGCCTTTGCCCTGGCCTACTCGATCACCGCGCCGGTGTTCTGGTTCTACCTGTACTGGCTGCCGCCGTTTCTGAACCAGCAGTACAACCTGGGCATCAGCGTCACGCAGATGGGCATCCCGCTGATCGTGATCTACCTCAGTGCCGACTTCGGCAGCGTGGGTGGCGGGATCCTGTCCTCGTTCATGATCGGCCGCGGCATGGCGCCGGTGAAGGCGCGGCTGCTGTCGATGCTGCTGTTCGCCACCACCATCGTCGGGGTGATCTTCGCCGCAGGCGCCAGCAGCCTGTGGGTGGCGGTACTGGCCATCTCCCTGGCGATTGCCGCGCACCAGGCCTGGACCGCCAACATCTGGAGCCTGGTGATGGACTACACGCCCAAGCACATGATGAGCACCGTGTTCGGCTTTGGCGGCATGTGCGCGGCCACCGGGGGGATGTTCATGACCCAGATCGTGGGGCATGTGCTGACCAGCACCAACAACAACTACACCGTGCTGTTCACCATGATTCCGGCGATGTATTTCATCGCGCTGCTGTGGATGTATTTCATGGCACCGCGCAGGATCCCGACAGTCGAGGCGTAAGCCCGGGCTGCAATGCAGCCCTTCGCCAGCAACGCTGGCTCCTACAGGGAGCCGGCGTTCATTACCTTGCGGGCCTTCTCCAGCGCCCACTGCGCGCGCTGCAGCGCACTCACCCCCTGCTCCAGCAACTGGCGCGTGGGGATCTCCAGGCTCAGCGGCAGGTCGGCCGGCAAGCTGTGCAGCAACCCGTTCAGGTCGCACTCCCCATCCCCTGGAAAACGTCGCTCGTTACGCGCCTGACGCAGGATCTCGGCCATGTCGTCGGGGCGCGGGCCCGCCACGTCGCACAGTTGCGCGTAGCGGATGCGCGAGACCGGCAGGCGGCGCAGGTCTTCCAGGCGCGACGCCGAGCGATCGAAGTGGAAGGCATCGACCAGCACGCAGCCGTTGGCGCGCCCGGCGTTTTCGACGATGCGGGTGGCCTGGGTCAGGTCCTTGGCATCGGTCCACGGCATGAACTCCAGGTGCGGGTGCAGGCCATACGGCGCGGCCAGGTCGCACAGCGCCGCGAAGTTGTCGGTCAGGCGCTGTTCATCCGGGTCGTTGCCGGCAACCAGCAGCTCACTGGCACCGAAGTCGGCGCCCACCGCGAGCAGGGCCTCGAAGTTGGCGACCAGGGTGTCGGGCTTGAGCCGCAGAATCTCCACATCGAGCACCCGGATGCCGGTGTCGCGCAGGCGCTCGGCTGTCTGCCGGCGCAGGCCGGCGTCGCTTGCCAGCGGGAAGTGGTGTTCTTCGGGGGTGGCCGGCTCGAGGCGCAGGCCGACATGGCTGTAGCCGGCCCGGGCGGCGACTTCGACCATCCGGGGTGGGGACAGCTCAAGGACAGTGAGGGCGGCCAGGGACATGACACGTGGGTTCATGGAGGAGTCTCGGGTGCGTTGTTGTATTTGCATTATTTAGAACTTAGTTCCAATTTCAATGCAAGTACAAAAAAAACAGCTTTGCGCTCCACAAAACTGCCTTGGTTTACCTGAGGGCCGCTTCGCTGGCTTGCCAGCGAAGCGTCTAGACAAACAGCTCCGACGCCGGGCTGGCCGCCGACAGCTCGGCCGCCGCCGCCAGCAACGCCGGCGCCAGCTCGTGCAGGCGCGCCTCGTTCAGGCGCGCGGTCGGCCCGGCCACGCTCAACACCCCGACCACATGCCCATCCTGCGGGTGTCGCACCACCGCCGCCAACGCCGACGTACCCAGCGCCGAACTCTCCACCACCCACGCATAGCCCAGTTCCCGCGCCATGCGCAGGCGTTCCAGCAGCTGGGCATTGGAAGCTGGCGCGTTCGGCCCGAAGTCCTCGCGCCGGCCCACGCCCTGGCGCTCCACCAGCAGCAACGCCTGGGCATCGCTCAGGCTGGCCAGCCAGGCATGCCCCGACGCGCTGTAGAACAGCGGCGCCTCACGCCCCATGTCCGGGTCGTAGCGCAGGCCGGAGCGGGCGCCCTGGGCCTTGGCGATCCACACCTGGCGCTCGCCGTCGATGATCCCCAGTCGCACCAGCTCGCCGGTCTGCGCGGCCAACTGGTCGAGAATCGGCTGGACGATGTCGGCACCGCTCTGGGCCAGGTAGCGAAAACCCATGCCCACCAGCTTGGTGCTCAGCAGGTACCGGCTGTTTTCCGGGTTCTGGCGCACGTAGCCCAGGCGCATGAGCTCGGCGAGCATGCGATGGGTCGCGCTCTTGGGGATGTCCAGCTGCTCGGCCAGGGTCTGCATCGGCAGCCCGCGCGGCTCGCTGGTGAGGCTTTCGAGAAGGCTGAAAGCACGTTCGATCTGACTGCCGGCCATGGTCACGGTCCCTGAAAATTTCGCCGATTCTAAAGAGCGCCGGGCAAAGCGCAAACCACTGTTCGATCTTCGCCCAACTTTGCAGGCGACGGCCTTGGCAGCCGACGTGCAATCATAGAATATGGAACTTCGTTCCAAAATAATAATTGCGCGCACTGCGAGGACCCAGCATGACTGCCCACACCCCTACCTCCCGCCCGGTGGACTGCGATGTCCTGGTCATCGGCTCCGGCGCTGCCGGCCTGAGCGCCGCGGTGACCGCCGCCTTTCACGGGCAGAAGGTCATCGTGGTCGAAAAGGACCCGGTGTTCGGCGGCGCCACGGCCTGGTCCGGCGGTTGGATGTGGGTACCGTGCAACCCGCTGGCACAGCGCGCCGGCATCGTCGAGGACCGTTCGCTGCCGCGCACCTACCTGCAACACGAACTGGGCGAACGCTTCGAACCGGCGATGATCGATGCGTTCCTGGAGGCGGCGCCCCACATGGTGTCGTTCTTCGAACGCCATACCGCCCTGCAGTTCGCCGACGGCAACGGCATTGCCGATATCCACGGCGACACGCCCGGGGCCGGCACGGGCGGGCGCTCGGTGATCGCCGCCCCGTATGACGGGCGCAAGGTCGGCAAGCTGCTCAGGCAGCTGCGCCGCACGATGCGCGAAACCTCATTCATGGGCATGCCGATCATGGCCGGCAAGGACCTTACCGCCTTTCTCACCCTGACCAGTTCGTGGCGCTCGCTGCTGCATGTGGGCAAGCGCCTGGCACGCCATCTGCTCGACCTCGCACGCTACGGCCGGGCGATGCAGCTGGTCAACGGCGTGGCCCTGATCGCGCGCCTGGCCAAGTCGGCCGAAGACCTCGGCGTGCTGCTGTGGGCATCGGCCCCGGCGCAGCGCCTGCTGCACAACGCTGGCCGGGTGACGGGGGCGGTGGTGCAGACGGCCAACGGCGACGTGAGCATTCATGCGCGCAAGGCCGTGGTGCTGGCAGCCGGCGGCTTCCCCAACGATATCGAGCGGCGCAAGGCGCTGTTCCCGCGTACCCCCACCGGGCATGAGCACCTGGCCTTGCCGCCGCTGGGCGCCAGCGGCGATGGCCTGCGCCTGGGCGAGAGCGTGGGCGCACACGTGGTCGACGACCTGGCAAGCCCGGTGGCCTGGGCCCCGGTGTCGAAAGTGCCGTACAAGGACGGCACCTTCGGCCATTTCCCGCACATCATCGAACGTGCCAAGCCCGGCATCATCGGTGTGCTGGCCAACGGCAAGCGCTTCGTCAACGAAGCCAACGGCTATTACGACTACGTGAGCGCAATGGTCGCCAGCGCGCCCGGCGAGCAGGTGGCCTCGTGGCTGATCTGCAGCCACGCCTTCCAGCGCCGCTACGGCCTGGGCATCTCCCGGCCCTTCCCACTGCCGGTGGCGCCCTTCATTCGCAGCGGCTACCTCAAGTGCGGCGACAGCATCGAGGCGCTGGCCATCGCCTGCGGCATCGACCCCCAGGGCCTGAGTACCACGCTCAGCGACTACAACCGCCATGCGCGCCACGGCGAAGACCCGCAGTTCGGCCGTGGCAGCACGCCCTACAACCGCAAGCAGGGCGATGCGCTACACCGGCCCAACCCGTGCGTGGCGCCCATCGAGCAGGGGCCGTTCTATGCGGTGAAGGTGGAGCCGGGCTGCTTCGGCACCTTTGCCGGGCTCAGGACCAATGCCCACGCCCAGGTACTGGATGCACAGCAGCAGCCGATTGCCGGCCTGTATGCCGCCGGCAGCGACATGCTCAGCATCATGGGCGGGCATTACCCGGCGGGCGGGATCAATCTGGGGCCGGCGACCACCTTCGGCTACATCGCCGGGCGGCACATTGCCGGGGTCAGTGCCTACGAGTAGGCGCGCCGGCTGCTGCTAGACTGGCGACCCGACTCCTTCATGAAAGCCAGCCGACCATGGACCAGATCAGCGCGATGCAGGCGTTTCGCCGCGTGGTAGAGAGTGGTGGTTTCAGCGCCGCTGCGGCCCTGACCGGGCAATCGCACACCGTGCTGTCGCGCCAGGTCAAGAACCTGGAGCGCCACCTCGGCACCCAGTTGCTCAGCCGCACCACGCGGCGCCTGCACGTCACCGAAGCCGGCGCACTGTGCTACCGCCATTGCGTGCAGGTGCTGGAGCAGCTCGAAGCCATGAGCCTGGAGATTTCCGAACACCAGCAGCAACCCACAGGCACCCTGCGCCTGAGCGTGGCCACGGCATTCGGTGAACTGGAGCTGGGGCGCTGGCTACCGGACTTCGTCGAGCGCTTCGACCAGTTGCAGGTGGAGCTCATCTGCACCGACCGCTTTGTGGACATGCTCGAAGAAGGGGTCGATGTGTGCCTGCGGGTGACCACCCACCTGCCCGACTCCAACCTGGTGGCCCGGCAACTGGCCGTCAGCGAAGTCGTGCTGGTAGCCGCCCCCGCGTACCTGCAGCGCTGGCCGGCCCCCATCGAACCGCACACCCTGGGCGAGCATGCGTTGCTCGGCTACAACCGCCTGGCCCAGCCGCAACGGCTGAGCCTGCAGGGGCCCGACGGGCAGCGCCTGGACGTGGCAATGCCCAGCCGGCTGAGCGCCAACTCGCCGATGGCGTTGCGTGCGGCGGCCATTGCCGGCCTGGGTATCGCCAGCTTCGACCGCTTCATCGTGCATGACGCCCTGCTCGACGGGCGCCTGGTACAGGTGCTGCCCGAATGGCAGCAGCCCTCCCGGCACGTGTACGCGATGTTCCCCCAAAGCCGCTATCTGGCGCCCAAGGTTCGGGCATTGGTCGAGTATGCGCGGGCGTACTACGCTGAACCACGATGGGAAATCAAGATGTGATCTGTGCAAGAAGCACACAGGTTCTGGGCTGCTTCTGCCGTATTTGTGCGTTCGTTGTTTGATTAACCTTCTTTCGATTGTTCATCAGAGGGTTTCAACCATGAAAGCACTTCGAGTTACCGCCGCCGGCTTGCTGTTGGCAGCTTGCGCCACTACCGCCGTGGCTGCGGTCTGCTACTGCACCGCCCCACTCATCTCCCTGCCGAAAAATGCGCTGACCTGGAAAGTGGTACCGGGCACCAACAACAACGTCACCTACGCTAACGTGCAGGGCGACATCCTGGGCAATGGTGCCTACGAGGCCTTCGTCAGTTTCCGTCCCGGTGTGGACAATGGCTACCACACCCACACCGAGACGTTGCCGACCGTGGTGATGAGCGGCGTGTTCTACGCCCGCATCAAGGACAAGAACGGCAAGCTGGTCGAGACCGAGTACCCGGCCGGTTCGTACTACCAGTTGCCGGCCGGGCTGGAACATGAGAGCGGTTGCAAGATGACCGCCAAGAAGGAGCCTTGCCTGCTGTTCCAGTACCAGCGCAACCACTTCGACCTGAACCCGGTGCCCCGCTAGGCGGCCTCAGAAATCGAAGAACACCGTTTCGCCTTCACCCTGGATGCGGATATCGAAACGGTAGGCCAGCTTGCCATCCACTTCGCAGCGCCGCGCGACCAAGGTCTCGCGGCGTTGTGGCTGTTCGATCAGGTTGAGCACCGGGCACTTGGCATTGGCCTGGCCCTCGTCGTCGAAGTACAGCCGCGTGTGCAGATGGATGTTGATGCCGCGGGCGAACAGGCTGACATTGATATGCGGTGCCATCGGCACGCCGGCGGCATTGGCGACCACACCGGGCTTGACCGTATGCAGCGTCCATTCACCGGCATCGAAGGTGGTGGCGGTGCGTCCGAAGCTGTTGAACGGTTGTTCCAGGTTGAATTCGCTGTGGTACTGCCCGGCCGCGTCGGCCTGCCAGAACTCCAGGAACGAGTCGCGCACCAGGTGGCCGTTGCCGTCGTAGACGTGACCGATCAGCAGGATGTGCTCGCCGGGCGCATCGCTGCGCGCCATGCGGTTCCAGATTTCCTGGTCACGGGTCGGGTTGCCGGCCGCTTCCAGGGCCAGGCCGATGTGCACGTAGGGGCCGGCGGTCTGCGATGGGGTTTCCGGCAGCAGTTCGATAGGCATGGCGGGGCTCCTCAGCGGTTTTCGAAGTGGGTCTTGCGCTGGCCGCGCAGAACGATGTCGAAGCGGTAGGCCAGGCAGTCCATGGGGTTGGCATTGGCCATGTCGAGCCGGGCGATCAGGCTCTGTACCGCGTCCGGGTTGGCGATCGACTTGACGATCGGGCACATCGGGATCAGAGGGTCGCCTTCGAAGTACAGCTGGGTGATCAGACGCGTGGCAATCGACGGGCCGCTGATCGACACGTGGATATGCGCCGGGCGCCAGTCGTTGGGGCCGTTGCGCCACGGGTACGGGCCCGGCTTGATGGTACGGAAACTGTAGTAGCCCTCGCTGTCGGTCAGCGCGCGCCCCACACCCCCGAAGTTGGGGTCCAGCGGCGCCAGATAGCGATCGTTCTTGTGGCGATAGCGGCCGCCGGCATTGGCCTGCCACATTTCGACCAGGGTGTGCGGGATCGGCTTGCCATACTGGTCGCACACGCGCCCGGCCACGATGATGCGCTCGCCGATGGGCAGGCCGCCGTGGTTGAAGTTCAGCAGCAGGTCATTGTCGTGCTCGGCAAATTTCAGGTGGGAGAAATCCGGCCCAGTGCTTTCGCTGACGGACTGTGGAATGCTCACCAGCGCCTGGCGAGGCGAGCGCGCGACGGAGGTCTTGTAGTCGGGGGTAAGGGCTTTCGGATGCCAGTTCCGATCACGGATAACGAAACGACTGGTGTCTTGTGCAGACATGCCGTTCTCCTCTTATTGGATTTTTGGAGGCCTGTACGGGCAGGAGTGATGGGCAGTGTGGCCGAGGCATGCACCGGCGAACATTGAAAAGAATCCTTGAACCCATAACCGTATGGTTATGTCCAAAGCGCTAACGCCGCCGGGCCGGGTGGACTAATCTTTATCTTCATATTTCAAGCTTGGGAGAACGCTCATGCTCTGGCGAAAAGGCAGGCGCAGCGACAACGTGGTCGACGCTCGCGGTGAAGGCGGCGGTGGTGGTGGCATGCGCCTGGGCGGCAAGGGCCTGAGCCTGACGGCGGTGGTACTGATCGTGGGGATCGGCCTGCTGACCGGGCAGGACCCGATGCAGATCCTTGGCCAGCTGAGCGGGCAGATGAGCGAACAGAGCGCGCCGGCAAGCACCGGCGAGCGCAAGGCACCACCGGCCGGCGACGAACAGGCCGAGTTCGTCGCCAGCATCCTGGGCGACACCGAGGACACCTGGCGCGCCCTGTTTGCCCAGGCCGGGCGCCAGTACAAGGACCCGACCCTCAAGCTGTTCAGCGGTCAGGTCAACTCCGCCTGTGGCTTTGCCTCGTCGGCGACCGGCCCGTTCTATTGCCCGGCCGACCAGCAGGTGTACCTGGACATGAGCTTCTTCAAGGAGATGGAAACCCGCTTCGCGGCAGCGGGCGACTTTGCCCAGGCCTACGTGATCGCCCACGAGGTCGGCCACCATGTGCAGACCCTGCTGGGGGTGTCAGCCAGGATCGACCAGGCCCGTCGCAGCGGCCAGCGCCTGCAAGGCGACAACGGCCTGCTGGTACGTCAGGAACTGCAGGCCGACTGCCTGGCAGGCGTGTGGGCCTACCAGGCACAGCAACGCCATAACTGGCTGGAGCCGGGCGATATCGAAGAGGCCCTGAACGCCGCCAACGCGATCGGCGATGACCGCCTGCAGCAGCAGAGCAAAGGCCGCGTGGTGCCCGACTCGTTCACCCACGGCACTTCCGCGCAGCGCGTGCGCTGGTTCAAGACCGGCTTCGCCAAGGGCGACCTCAACCAGTGCGACACCTTTGGCGCCAGCAGACTCTGACGCCTGTAATGGGGTGTTTGCGGCCTGGCGCAAACACCCTAAACATTTTGTTGATGGTTTTCGTCGGAATTGGAGAAAAAGCGTTTCAGCTCTGCAACATCCCGCCGATAAAGGCAGCTCACGTCAGCTGGCCTCCAAGAAAAACAACCTCCAGCGATTTAGATCAAAGAGCGCACAGAATCCTGGAGGGATCGCATGAACAGCTGGTTTGCCAATATCAGCGTCAACCTGAAACTCGCCCTGGGCTTCGGCCTGGTGCTGCTGCTGACCGGCCTGTTGGCCCTGACCGGCTGGACCAGCCTGGGCGGTCTGATCGACCGCAGCAACTGGATGAGCGACATCACCCAGCTCAACAACGAGCTCACCGAACTGCGCATCGCCCGCCTGCAGTACATGATTGCCGACGGTGACGACAAGCTCGCGCAGAATGTCCAGGCCAAGCTGGATACCTTCAAGGCCCGCCAGCAGAACCTGCTGAACACCTTCAAGAGCCCGGAGAACGTCAAGCTGCTGCGCGAACAGGCGCAGGTGGTCGCCGCCTACGAGGTGTCCCTGGCCAAGATGCGCAGCGCCTACAAGCAGGGTGGCGAAGCGCGCCGTAGCATGGGCGTTACCGCCAATGAGGCCGGTGCCCTGATGGAAACCCTGCTGGCCGACAGCCTGTCCTCTGGCCAGAGTGACAGCGAGCGCCTGGAACATCTCAAGCGCCTGACCACCGTACGCCAGCACCTGCTGCTGGCCCGCTTCGAGGTGCGCGGCTACATCGCCGACCTCACCCCGGAAACCGAACAGGTCGCCGCCCGCCAGCTCGACGCCACCCTGGCCGAAACCCGCCAGCTGGCCGCCACCGATGCTCGTGCCCGACCGCTCGAGGCCGCCACCCTGCACTACGCCGAAGCGGTGCGCAGCTTCAAGGCCGCCAACACGGCGATCGGCGAGGCGCGCAAGGAAATGACCACCCAGGGCTACGATATCGTGCGCCTGAGCGATGAGCTGTACGCCATCCAGCTGCAACGTCGCGACCTCGAAAGTGCCCAGGCGCGTACCTGGCAACTGGCAAGCACCCTGGCGGCGCTGCTGTTCGGCGTGCTGGCGGCGATCATCATCACCCGCCAGATCACCCGCCCGCTGCGCGAAACCCTGGAAGTGGTGGAGAAGATCGCCACCGGCGACCTAACCCACACCCTGCGCGTCACCCGCCGTGACGAACTGGGCGTGCTGCAACAAGGCATCCAGCGCATGGGCGAAACCCTGCGCGACCTGATCGGCGGCATCCGTGACGGCGTGACCCAGATCGCCAGTGCGGCCGAAGAGCTGTCGGCGGTCACCGAGCAGACCAACGCCGGGGTCAACAGCCAGAAGGTCGAGACCGACCAGGTGGCCACCGCCATGCACGAAATGGCGGCCACCGTGCAGGAAGTGGCGCGCAATGCCGAGCAGGCGTCCGAGGCCGCCACCGACGCCGACGGCCAGGCCCGCGCCGGTGACCAGGTGGTGGCCCAGGCCATCGCGCAGATCGAGCGCCTGGCGGTCGAGGTCAACCGCTCCACCGAGGCCATGGGCCAGTTGCAGCAGGAAAGCCAGAAGATCGGCAGCGTGATGGACGTGATCAAGTCGGTGGCCGAACAGACCAACCTGCTGGCGCTCAACGCCGCGATCGAAGCGGCACGGGCGGGTGAAGCCGGGCGTGGTTTTGCCGTGGTGGCCGATGAAGTGCGCGGCCTGGCGCAGCGCACCCAGAAGTCCACCGAGGAAATCGAGGTGCTGGTGGCGGGCCTGCAAAGCGGCACCCAGCAGGTGGCCAACGTGATGCATGGCAGCCGCAGCCTGACCGACAGCAGCGTGGAGCTGACGCGCAAGGCGGGTGCCTCGCTGGAGAACATCACCCGCGTGGTGTCGAACATCCAGTCGATGAACCAGCAGATCGCCGCGGCGGCCGAGCAGCAGAGCGCGGTGGCCGAAGAGATCAGCCGCAGCATCCTGAACGTGCGTGATGTGTCGGAGCAGACGGCGGCGGCGAGCCAGGAGACGGCGGCATCCAGCGTCGAGCTGGCGCGCCTGGGCAATCAGTTGCAGATGCTGGTCAGCCACTTCCGCGTCTGACCGCATCGGACGGCGTAGCCATCGCGGGTCAAGCCCGCTCCCACCAGGTTCAGCGAAACCTTGTGGGAGCGGACTTGGCCCGCGATGCTGTCAGCCCTTACTTGACGACCTGCCCCACCCCGCGTCCACGCGGGTCAGACGCGGTTTCCAGCGCCGAACCCGTCACCCGGATCGCCTGGATATCGCCCATCTCCCAGCCCTGGTCCTCCAGGGTGTAGCCCATCTTCTTCAGTTCCTCGGCCACCTTGCCATCGAGCGGCGCATAGGCGTCGTAGTAGATAGTGTCCTTGGGCAGCAACTGGTGATGCACACGCTGCGCCGCCACCGCCTTCTCCAGCGGCAGGTTGTAGTCGTACAGGTTGTTGAGCACCTGGAAGATCGAGGTGAAGATCCGCGAGCCACCCGGCGTACCCAGCACCAGCGTGACCTTGCCATCGCGGGTCACCAGGCTCGGGGCCATCGACGACAGCATGCGCTTGCCCGGCTCGATGGCATTGGCATCGCCACCGACCACACCGAAGGCGTTCGCCACACCCGGCTTGGCACTGAAGTCGTCCATCTCGTCATTGAGCAGGAAGCCCGCGCCCTTCACCACCACGCCGCTGCCGTAGTCCCAGTTCAGGGTGTAGGTGTTGCTGACCGCGTTGCCCTGCTTGTCGACGATGGAGAAGTGCGTGGTCTGGTGCGGCTCCAGCCCCGGGCGCACCTTGGCGGTGTCGGAGATGGCGGTCGGGTTGACCTCTTGCGCGCGCTTGGCCAGGTAGTCCTTGGCAATCAGCTGCGCCACCGGCACCTTGGAGAACGCCGGGTCGCCCAGGTAGTCGGCACGGTCGGCGAACACACGCTTCTCGATTTCCGAAAGCAGGTGGATATAGCGCGCCGAGTTCAGCTCGACACCCTTGAAGTCGGCTGCGCGGTTTTCCTTGATGCCCAGCAACTGCGCCAGCGCGATGCCGCCCGAGCTGGGCAGCGGCGCGGTGTAGACCACGTTGCCACGCCATTCGATGCCCATCGGCTCACGCCACACGGCCTTGTAGTCCTTGAGGTCTTCCTTGCTGACCAGGCCCTTGTCGGCCTGCATCTGCGCCACCAGCAGGTCGGCGGTCTTGCCCTGGTAGAACTCGCTCACACCCTTGTCGGCAATGCGCTCCAGGGTCTGCGCCAGCTCGGGCTGCCTGAAGGTCTCGCCCACCTTCATGCTGCCGAAATAGTCGTTGAAGTTGGTGCTGTCCTTGAACAGCCCCTGGGCATCTTCGCGGTACTGGTACTGCTTGGCGGCGATCTTGAAGCCGTTCTTCGCGTAGCCCACCGCCGGGGTCAGCAGCTCGGCCCAGGGCAGCTTGCCGAACTTCTGGTGCGCCTCCCACAGGCCCATCACCGTGCCCGGCACCCCGGCGGCGCGGGCGCCCACCAGGCTGAGGTTCTCGATGATCTCGCCTTTGTCGTCCAGGTACATGTTGCGGCTGGCCGCCTTGGGCGCCACTTCACGGTAGTCGAGGAAGTAGGGTTTGCCATCCATGTACAGGGTCATGAAACCGCCGCCGCCGATGTTGCCGGCCTCAGGGTAGGTAACGGCCAGGGTGAAGGCAGTGGCCACCGCGGCGTCCACTGCGTTGCCGCCCTTCTTGAGGATGTCGGCGGCGACCTGTGCACCATATTGATCGGGCGCGGCCACCGCGCCGCCGTCCAGCGTCACGGCATAGGCTGATGAGCTGGCGACGATCGCAGCGCTCAAGGTCAGCGTTCGAAACATCAGAGTGCGCATGCGGGTTTCCTTGGTGTTGTTTTTATCGAACAACCATTAAGGCGCATGCCCAGGGATTTTTCAAATGCCGCCTGCGGTTTTCAGCAGGCGTAGATCGACAGCTTGTGCTGGATGAAATCCAGAAAGCACTGGATACGCAGCGCCAGTTGCGAGTTGCGGTAGTACACCGCGTTGATCGGCTGGCGATAGCCGCTGTTGGCCTCGGCCAGCACCAGTTGCAGGCGGCCGGCCTGGAGGTCTTCGTGGGTCATGAAGTGCGACAGGCAGGCGATGCCTTCGCCGGCCAGCGCCAGGTGGCGCAGGGTTTCGCCGCTGGAGGCGCACAGGTCGGGGCGGATCGCCAGGCGGTCGCCTTCGGTGTGGCGCAGCGGCCAGTGATTGAGGGTTTCGGTCTGGGTGAAGCCCAGCAGCGAATGCCCGGCCAGTTCCTCCACATGCCGTGGCGTACCGCGCCGCGCAAGGTACGCGGGGCTGGCCAGCACATGCAGCGGGCTGCACCCCAGCGAGCGGGCGTGCAGGCTGGAGTCGGCCAGCTCGCCGATGCGGATGGCGATATCGGTGCTCTGTTCGAGCAGGTCGATGATCAGGTCGTCGGTGTTGAGCTCCAGCTGGATATCCGGGTACAGCTGGCGGAACTCCCCCACCCAGGGCACGATGGCATGCAGCATGAACGGCGCCGCCGCATTGATGCGCAAGCGCCCGGACGGGGTCTGGCGGTGCAGGCTCAGGCGCTCTTCGAGTTCGTCCATCTGTTGCAGGATGGCCTTGGCACGCTCGAAGAAAAACCGCCCCTCTTCGGTGAGGTCCATGCGCCGCGTGGTGCGGTTGATCAGCGTGGTGCCCAGCTTGGCCTCCAGCCGCGACAGGCTGCGGCTGATGGCCGACGGGGTCTGCCCGCCCTGTTCGGCGGCGGCGGAAATAGAGCCGCACTCGATGACCGAGACGAACATCTGCAATTCATCGGACCTGGCTTTCACGGCTGTTCCCTGGTGTGGCGTTCAGCCGTGATAGATAGCCGCTTGGCGTTGCCCGCGCAACCCTTCATCAGGCGCCAGTGTGGAAAACCCGGGCCAGGTGCTGCTCGTAGCCGGCCACGGCAGCCTCGACGTTGGGGTTCTTCATCACGTCGGTGGCCAGGTAGGTCGGCAGATCGCTCATGCCCAGGAACTGGTTGGCCTTGTGGAACGGGAAGTACACCGCGTCCACGCCCTTGCCTTCGAAAAACTGCGCCGGATCGTCGAACGCTTCCTGCGGTGCGTTCCAGGTCAGCGACAGCATGTACTGCTTGCCCTGGATCAGGCCGCCGCTGCCGTACTTGCTCGACGCATCGGAGCGGGTGCGCCCGTCGCTGGCGTAGAGGCTGCCGTGGCCGGCGGTGAACACTTCGTCCAGGTACTGCTTGACGGTCCACGGCGCGCCCATCCACCAACCGGGCATCTGGTAGATGACCACGTCGGCCCAGAGGTACTTCTGCACTTCTTCGGCAACGTCGTAGCCGCCATCGATGTAGGTGCTCCTGACGTCGAAACCGGCGCGGTCGAGAAACGCCAGCGCGGCCTCGTGCAGGGTCTCGTTCAGGCGGCCATCGGAGTGGGCGAACTGCTTGCCGCCGTTGAGCAACAGGATCTTCTTCATCATCTGCCTCATGTGTGTTCGGGGCGGCCAACAGAAGGGGCGGCCCGGTGAATGTGATGGCGGCAGATTAATCAGTTCAGCGCAGCGCAAATACCCTCGCGCGGGCAAAACGCTTTTGACCAAAAAGCACGAATTCAGCGCTTATTGTTGAAATAAGATTGGCTCACTTTTTACAGGAGCCTCCCCATGAGCGAACCCTACGGTTTCATCCTCAAAGCCAAGACCCGCCCCGAAAAGGCCGAGGAGTTCGAGGCGCTGTTTCGCAGCTATGTAGAACCCAGCCGTGCCGAGCCCGGCTGCATCGAGTACCACATGCTGCGCGACCGGCAGGACCCGAGCCTGTTCGTGTTCTACGAAATCTGGGCCAGCAAGGCCGCACTGGATGTGCATTCGGCGCTGCCGCACATGCAACAGTTTGCCGAGCGGCGCATGGAGTACCTTGAGCGCGACTTCGACATCCAGTTGATCGAGATGCTCAGCCCGTCCTCGGCTAGCCGTTGAGCGCCAGATGGGCGCCCAGCAGCGCCAGGCCGATGAAAAAGCAGCGTTTGAACAGCACGGCACTGATGCGCTGACGCAGGCACTGGCCCAGCCACATGCCCAGCAATGCCGGTATCAGCACCACCAGCGAGGCCCCCAGCGCCTCGCCGCCCAGTGCGCCCTGCCCGGCAAGGCCCACGGCCAGCGCCAGGGTCGAGACGGTGAACGACAGGCCCAGCGCCTGCACCATCTGTTCACGGTGCAGGCCCAGGGCCTGCAGGTACGGTACGGCCGGTATCACGAACACCCCGGTGGCGGCGGTGATGATGCCTGTCACCAACCCGCACAGCGGGCCCAGCCAGCGCTCGTGGCGGGGGGCCAGGTGCAGGCCTGGGTGGCACAGGCCGTACAGTGCATACACCAGCAACGCGGCGCCCAATGCGTGCGCCGCCCACGCGCCACTGTCAATGCCCAGCCAGACACTGCCCAGCAAGGTACCGATGAAGATCATCAATTGCATCGGCCAGAGCCTGCGCAGCAACGCACGCAAGTGGCCACCCGCCGCCAGCTGCCAAAGGTTGGTGACCGTCGACGGCACGATCAGCAGCGCGGCAGCCTGCGCCGGTGACATAGCCAGCCCCAGCAAGCCCATGGCCACGGTGGGCAGGCCCAGGCCGATCACGCCCTTGACCGTGCCTGCCAGCACGAAGGTAAGCACAACCAGCAGCGATAGCGCCGGGCCGATAGCCTGATAGAAGCCGAACAAAGTAGTCATGGGCCCATGCTGCCCTGCCCGCACGTCCCTGAACAGTTGCCATATACTGAGCCAGACTATTGCCCAGGCAGAGGCTCATGCATTTCGATCTGATTGACCTACGACTGTTTCTGCACACCGTGGAGTGCGGCAACATCACCGCCGGCGCCCAGCGCAGCCACCTGTCGCTGCCGGCGGCCAGCGCGCGCATTCGCGCCATGGAAAGCTCGCTGGGCGTACCGCTGCTGCAGCGCAACCGGCGCGGCGTGCAACCCACGGCCGCCGGCCAGGCCCTGGTCAACCATGCGCGCCAGATCGGCCAGCAGGTGCAGCGGCTGCAATTCGACCTGGGCCAGTATGCCCAGGGGGTGCAGGGCCAGGTGCGGCTGCTGTGCAACACCGCGGCGCTGACCGAGTACCTGCCCGAACTGCTGGCGACGTTTCTGGCCCGCCACCCGGCCATCGACGTGGACGTGGTCGAATTGCCCAGCCTGCGTATCGTGCAGGCGATCACCCGGGGCGAGGCCGACCTGGGCATCATCTCCAATGCCGTGGCCAGCGAGCACCTACAGAGCGTGGCGTTTCGCGACGACCCGCTGGTGCTGATCATGGCGCCGGATCACCCGCTGGCCAGCCACCCGCACCTGCGCTTTGCCGACACCCTTGAACATGGCCATGTCGGCTTGCAGGCAGACAGCGCCCTGGCCCTGTACCTGGAGGAACAGGCCCTGCACCTGGGGCGCCGGCTGCAGGTGCGGGTACGTGCCGAAGGCTTCGACGGGGTGATACGCATGGTGGCCCATGGCGCAGGCCTGGGCATCGTGCCGCAGGCTGCCGTGCAACGCTGGCAAGGGGTGCTGGTGCTGCACAGCCTGGCGCTGGACGAACCCTGGGCACAACGCCAGCTGCGCCTGTGCAGCCGCAATTTTTCGGCGCTTCCCGGGCACACGCGCACACTTCTGCAAAGCTTGTGGGCAGGCGCTATTGCCCCGGCAGGGACAATCCACCCACAATCGCCTTCGCGCACCGCTATGTAACAAGACAATGCCGTGCCTACGAGCCGTAAAGGGAGTTTTCCGTGCCGTCGATCTACCAGTTGAAACCGCGCTTCCAGGCGCTGCTGCGCCCTATGGTCAAGCGTCTGTACGAGCGCGGCATAACTGCCAACCAGGTGACGGTCGCCGCCGCGGCGGTCAGTGTGGCGCTCGGCCTGCTGCTGGCCGCCGCACCGCACATCACCTGGCTGTTCGCCCTGGTGCCGGCCTGGATGCTGCTGCGCATGGCGCTCAACGCCATCGACGGCATGCTCGCCCGGGAATTCGGCCAGCAGTCACGCCTGGGCGCCTACCTCAACGAGCTGTGCGACGTGGTCGCCGACAGCGCACTGTACCTGCCCTTCGCCCTGCTGCCGGGCGTGTCGCCGGCGCTGGTGGTGATTGTGGTGCTGGCCGCGCTGGTGAGCGAATACGCCGGGGTGATGGGCCCCCTGGTAGGCGCCGAACGCCGTTATGACGGCCCGATGGGCAAGAGCGACCGTGCCTTCGTGTTCGGTGTGCTCGGTGCCGGCGTGGCCACCGGCCTGCTGAGCGCAGCGTGGCTCAACGGCGTGTTGCTGGTGGTGCTGCTGCTGTCGCTTCATACCCTCTACAACCGGGTGAGCCGAGGCCTGGCGCAACCCCGCTGAAGCCCTCCGAGCCAGATAAGGATATTTGCCATGCGCACCGCGCAATCCCTGCATTTCACCACCCATGACGGCGTAGAGCTGCATTACCGCCACTGGCCGGCCAACCGCCAGCCAGGCCAGCCGCGCCGCGCCGTGGTGCTGTTCCACCGTGGCCACGAACACGGCGGGCGCATGGCCCACCTGGTGGATGAACTCGACCTGCCCGGCCATGACTTCTTCGCCTGGGACGCCCGTGGCCATGGCGAGTCGCCCGGGGCCCGTGGCGACAGCCCGAGCTTCGCGTGCAGCGTGCGCGATGTGCAGACCTTCATCGAGCACATCGCCCGCGAGCATGCCATCGACGAACAGGACATGGCGGTGCTGGCGCAAAGTGTCGGCGCCGTGCTGATCGCAACCTGGGCGCATGACTATGCGCCGAAGGTGCGCTGCCTGGTGCTCGCCTCGCCGGCCTTCAAGGTCAAGCTGTACGTGCCGTTCGCCCGCCCGGGGCTCAAGCTGATGCGCGCCTGGCGCGGCAACTTCTTCGTCAACAGCTACGTCAAGCCGCGCCTGCTCAGCCACGACCCCGAGCGCATCGCCTCGTATGAAAACGACCCGCTGATCAGCCGGCCGATTTCGGTGAACATGCTGCTGGGGCTGTACGAAGCTGCCGATCGCGTGGTGGCCGATGCCCAGGCGATCCAGGTGCCGACCCAATTGCTGATTTCCGGCGCCGACTTCGTGGTCAAGCGCCAGCCGCAGGAGCAGTTCTTCGAGCGCCTGGGCAGCGTACACAAGGAAAAGCACGTGCTGCCCGGCTTCTTCCACGACACCCTCGGCGAGCGTGATCGCGGGCATGCGCTGGCGCGTATCCGGCGCTTCGTGGAGCACTGCTTCAGCGTGGCGCCCCAGCGCCCGTCGCTGCTCGATGCCGACCAGCTCGGCGCCGCCTGCGCCGAGGCCGAAAGCCTGGCCGCGCCGCTGCCGCGCAACTCGCCGGCCGACCTGTACTGGCGCGCAACCCGCGCCGGCCTGCGCCTGGGCAAGGGCCTGTCGAGTGGGGTCAAGCTGGGCTTCGACACCGGTTTCGATTCGGGCAGCACGCTGGACTACGTCTACCGCAACCAGGCCACCGGCAAGGGCAAGCTGGGCCGCATGATCGACCGCAACTACCTCGACGCCATCGGCTGGAAGGGCATCCGCCAGCGCAAGCTGCATGTGGAAGAGCTGTTGCGCCTGGCCATCGAGCGCCTGCGCGAACAAGGCGCACCGGTGCATATCGTCGACATCGCCGCCGGCCATGGCCGCTACATTCTCGAAGCCCTGCAGGGCCTGGAGCAGCGCCCGGATTCGATCCTGCTGCGCGACTACAGCGAGCTCAACGTGCGCGAAGGCACGGCGCTGATCGAACACAAAGGCCTGGCCGACATCGCCCGCTTCGTGCAGGGCGATGCCTTCGATGCGCAGAGCCTGGCCACCCTTGAACCGCGTCCGAGCCTGGCGGTGGTATCGGGGCTGTATGAACTGTTCGCCAGCAACCAGATGGTCGGCGACTCGCTGGGTGGCCTGGCCCAGGCCGTGGCGCCGGGCGGCTACCTGGTGTACACCGGCCAGCCGTGGCACCCGCAGCTGGAGATGATCGCCCGCGCCCTGACCAGCCACCGCGCCGGTCAGGCCTGGGTGATGCGTCGGCGCAGCCAGGTGGAGATGGACCAGCTGGTGGAAGCGGCAGGCTTTCGCAAGGTGTGCCAGCGCATCGACGAGTGGGGCATCTTCAGCGTCAGCCTGGCCCAGCGAGTTGCTGAATGAGCACAGTGCGCGAGCCGGGCCTGATCCGGCGCGGCGTGCTCTGGCTGCTGTTGCTCGGGCCGCTGTTCTTCTTGAGCTATGGCCTGAGCAACACCTTCACCGCCGGGCGCAGCGACGTCGGCAGCCTGGTGTTCGCCTGGGAAAGCAGCATCCCGCTGTGGCCGTGGACCATCCTGCCGTACTGGTCCATCGACCTGCTGTACGGGTTGTCCTTCCTGCTGCCGCTCAGCCGCCTGGAGATGGACCGGCATGCCTTGCGCCTGCTGAGCGCACAGTTGATCTGCATCGCCGGCTTTCTGCTGTGGCCGCTGCGCTTCACCTTCGAGCGCCCTGAACTGCAGGGTGTGTTCGGCTGGCTGTTCGATGTGCTGATGGGCTTCGACAAGCCGTTCAACCAGGCCCCTTCGCTGCACATCGCGCTGTTGGTGATCATCTGGGCGATGTTCGCCCGGCACACCCGTGGGCGGCTGATGCGCTGGCTGCTGCATGGCTGGATGGGGTTGATCGGTTTGTCGGTGCTGACCACCTGGCAGCACCACTTCATCGACGTGCCCAGTGGCGCAGTGGCAGGCGCGCTGTGTGTATGGCTGTGGCCCGTGGAGGGCCGGCCGGTACTGGGCAGCCTGCAGCCGACCCGTGACCGCCGGCGCTGGCGCCTGGCCGCGTACTACGCGCTGGGCAGCGCCGTGCTGGGTGGGCTGGCGCTGTATGCCGGCGGTATCGCCCTGTTGCTGTTGTGGCCCGCCCTCGCACTGCTGATGGTGGCGCTCAACTATGCCGTGTTGGGCGCCGAGGGGTTTCAGAAAGGCCAGAGCGGCCAGTTGTCGTATGCCGCGCGCTGGCTGCTGGCGCCGTACCTGATCGGCGCCTGGCTCAATTCGCGTTGGTGGACGCGCCGCCATCCACAGGCCGACGAGGTGTGCGAGGGGGTGTACCTGGGGCGGGTGCCTGCACGAGGTCAGGCGGCATCGTTTGCCGCGGTGGTCGACCTGTGTGCAGAACTGCCGGCGGCACACACGCCGGGCCAGGCCTATTGCAGCCTGCCCTGCCTGGACCTGGTGGTGCCCAGTGCCGAACGTTGCCGCGAGGCGGCCCAGGCCATCGAGCGACTGCGCCAGCAGGGCCCGCTACTGGTGTGCTGCGCCCTGGGTTACTCGCGCAGTGCCTGCGCCGTGGCCGCCTGGCTGGTACTCGGCGGGCGCTGCCAGAACGCGCAGCAGGCCCAGCAACTGATCGCCCAGGCCCGCCCCGGGGTCGTGCTGCACCCGGCGCACCGCGAGGTGATCGACAGCCTGCCGGCGGGGGGCGGCCTGTGAGTAGCCAGACCCACCTGGCGCTGGTGGCCAGCCTGTTGCGGCGCGGGCGCCAGGTGGAACGCCTGTCGGACGGCATCAGCCTGCTGGCGCTGGCCTATGGCCTGGCGCCACTTGCCGGCGCGCCGGCCCCTGTGATCGGCGCCCTGTTGTGCGTACTGCTGCTGGCAGCCGGCCTGCTGCAAAAATACTGGGGCATGCGGGTTGCGCTGGACGCCGAGCTGTTCGCGCACCTGGCCACCCAGGCCGCAACCTTGTCGCCAACTACCCGCGCGCTGGACCAGGCGCTGTTCGACCTGGGCCTCAAGCCCGCCCCGGTCGACGACCGCGACTGGCAGGCGCGCAGCCGGGCCGCACTGCGCCTGATGCGCCAGCAACTGCTGTGCCTTGGCGTGCAGGTACTGCTGGCGATTGCCGGCATCCTGTGCCTGCCCTGGCTTTCTCTCGTCGGATAAGGACCTCGTCATGCTAGCCGCCCTCACCGTCTTCGGCATCACCTCGGTGGCCCGCCTGATCACGGGCGCCCGCGCCCTGTGGCTGGGCTGTACACCGCAGCCGGTGCAACGCCTGTACTACGCCAACCACAGCAGCCACGGGGACTTCGTGCTGATCTGGGCCTCGCTGCCCCAGGAACTGCGCCGGCACACCCGCCCGGTGGCCGGGGCCGATTACTGGCAAAAACCGGGCATTCGCCAATTTCTGATCAACCGGGTGTTCAACGGCGTGCTGATCGACCGCCAGCACAGCGAGGCTCAGAGCGACCCCTTGCAGCCGATCCATGCGGCGCTGGAGCAGGGCGACTCGCTGATCTTCTTCCCCGAAGGCACGCGCAACCTGGGCGACGAGCCCTTGCTGGCGTTCAAGAGCGGGCTGTTCCATCTGGCCAGTGCCCACCCCGAGGTGGAGCTGATCCCGGTGTGGATCGCCAACCTCAACCGGGTGATGCCCAAGGGCCGTGCCCTGCCCCTGCCGCTGCTGTGCACCCTGAGCTTCGGCGAGCCGCTGCAACGCTTGCCCGATGACAGCAAGCACGCGTTTCTGGAACGGGCACGCCTTGCCCTGCTGGCCCTGGCCCCCAAGGAATCCTGAGATGGACCACAACACACTTCTGCTGTTTGCCGGTATCGGTGGCCTGCTGCTGCTCGCCAGCCTGATCGGGCGCCTGCTCAAATGGCGCGCGGGCCCGGCCCCGCACGCGGTCATCGACAACCTCAATGCGCGCATCAATGCCTGGTGGGTGATGGTGCTGGTGATCGGCCTGGCCTTCGTGTTCGGCAAGCTGGGGGTCATCCTGCTGTTCTATTGCGTGTCGTTCTATGCGCTGCGCGAGTTCCTCACCCTCACGCCCACCCGGCGTGGCGACTACCCGGCACTGGTGGCGGCGTTCTATGTGGCGCTGCCGGTGCAGTACCTGCTGATCGCGATGGACTGGTACGGGTTGTTCAGTATCTTCATCCCGGTGTACCTGTTCTTGCTGCTGCCGATCCTGGCCAGTTTCGGCGGCGATACCACGCGCTTTCTGGAGCGGGCCTCGAAGGTGCAGTGGGGGCTGATGATCGCGGTGTACTGCCTGTCGTCGGTACCGGCCCTGATGACGCTGGATATCCCCGGGTTCGAGGGGCGCAACCTGCTGTTGATCGCCTGGCTGATTCTGGTGGTGCAGATTTCCGATGTATTGCAGTACGTGTGCGGCAAGCTGTTCGGCAAGCGCAAGGTGGCGCCGCGGCTGTCGCCGTCCAAGACGCTGGAGGGGTTGCTGGGCGGTGTGGCGCTGGCCACGCTGATCGGCGCGACGCTGTTCTGGATCACCCCGTTCACCTTCTGGCAGGCGGCGCTGATGGCGCTGACCGTGAACGTCATGGGCTTCTTCGGCGGGCTGGTGATGTCGGCGATCAAGCGTGACCGCGGGGTGAAGGACTGGGGGCACATGATCGAGGGGCACGGCGGCATGCTGGACCGCATGGATTCGGTGTGTTTCGCGGCGCCGGTGTTCTTTCACTTTGTACGTTACTGGTGGGCTTGAGGGCCCTTTCGCCGGCAAGGCCGGCTCCTACAGGCAACACGTTCACCTGTAGGAGCCAGCCTTGCTGGCGAAGCTTTTCTACTCGGGCTTGCGGTAGCCCTCGATGATCGCCGAGAAGTCCTTGCCACCCTCCCCGCGCAGGCTCATCGCCTGGTACAGCTGCTGCGCCACCGCGCCCAGAATCACCGGCTGGTGCGCCTGACGCGCCGCCTCGGTGGCCAGCCCCAGGTCCTTGAGCATCAGCTCCGCACCAAAGCCACCGGTGTACCCGCGTGATGCCGGCGCCGTCTCGACGATGCCCGGCCACGGGTTGTAGGTGTCCGAACTCCAGCAACGCCCGGTGGAGCTGTTGATGATGCCGGCCAGCACCTTGGTGTCGATGCCCAGGGCATTGCCCAGGGCCATGGCCTCGGACACGCCGATCATCGAGATGCCCAGCAGCAGGTTGTTGCAGATCTTGGCGATCTGCCCGGTACCCACCTCGCCGCAGTGCACGATGTTGCGCCCCATCTGCGCCAGCACCGGCTGCAGGGTGGCGAACAGCGCCTCACTGGCGCCGACCATGAAGGTCAGGGTACCCGCCGCCGCGCCGCCGGTGCCGCCCGACACCGGTGCATCGGCCAGGTCCACACCCTGCCTGGCCGCCGCTGCATGCACCGCACGCACGGTCTGCGGGTCGATGGTGCTGCAGTCCACTACCGGGGTACCGGCGCGCACGCCGGCCAGCACGCCGTCTTCGTTGAGGTAAACGCTGCGCACATGGGCAGCGGCCGGCAGCATGGTGATGACCAGCTCGCTGGCGCTCGCCGCGTCCTTGGGCGAGGCACTGATCTGCCCGCCGAGTTCGGCCAGTTCTGCCAGTACGTCCTTGTTCAGGTCGAACAGACTGAGCTGATGGCCGGCCTTGATCAGGTTGCGCGCCATCGGCGCGCCCATGTTGCCCAGCCCGATGAATGCAATACGCATGGTCGACTCCTTAACGCAGGCTGATGGTGGTGTTCACGCCATCGTTGACGCTGTCGTCGTCGAACCAGCGCGCGGTGACGGTCTTGGTCTGGGTATAGAACTGCACCACTTGCTTGCCGTAGGGGCCCAGGTCACCCAGCTTGGAGCCGCGCGAACCGGTGAAACTGAAGAACGGTACCGGCACCGGGATCGGAATGTTGATGCCCACCTGGCCCACGTCGATCTCGCTCTGGAACTTGCGCGCCGCGGCGCCGCTCTGGGTGAACAGGCCGGTGCCGTTGCCGAACGGGTTGCGGTTGACCAGGGCGATGGCCTCGTCGAGGGTGTCGACCTCCAGCACCACAAGCACCGGGCCGAAGATTTCCTGGGTGTAGATCTGCATGTCGGTGGTCACGCCGGAGAACAGCGTGGGGCCGACGAAGTTGCCCTGCTCGTAGCCGGGCACCTGCACGTCGCGGCCATCGAGTTCGAGGGTGGCGCCTTCCTTGATGCCGCTTTCGATCAGGCCCAGCACACGCTCCTTGGCGCGCTTGGAGATCAGCGGGCCCACATCGGTGCCAGGCTCGCTGCCGGCGTTGACCTTGAGCTTGGCGGCCAGGGCCTTGAGCTCCGGCAGCCATTCGCGGGCCTTGCCCACCAGCACCGCCACCGAGGTGGCCATGCAGCGTTGGCCGGCAGCGCCGAAACCGGCACCTACCAGGGCATTGAGGGTTTGCGTGCGGTTGGCGTCGGGCAGCACCACGGCGTGGTTCTTGGCGCCCATCATCGACTGCACGCGCTTGCCGTGCTGGCCGGCCAGGTTGTACACGTGGGTACCGACCTCGGTGGAGCCGACGAACGAGATCGCCTTGATGTCGGTATGGGTGCACAGCGCATCCACCACCTGCTTGCCGCCGTGCACCACGTTGAGCACGCCGGCCGGCACACCGGCTTCCAGCGCCAGCTCCACCAGCATCATGGTCGACAGCGGGTCCTGCTCGGACGGCTTGAGCACGAAGGTGTTGCCGCACACGATGGCCATCGGGAACATCCACAGCGGAATCATTGCCGGGAAGTTGAACGGGGTTATGCCGGCGCACACGCCGATGGGCTGGCGCAGGGTGTAGGTATCGACGCCGCCGGCCACGTTCTCGGCGAACTCGCCCATCTGCAGGGTGCCGATGGAGCAGGCATGCTCGACCACTTCAAGGCCGCGGAAGATGTCGCCTTCTGCGTCGGCGATGGTCTTGCCCTGCTCGGCGCTCAGGGTCACGGCGATGCGCTTGGAGTGTTCGCGGATCAGCGCCTGCAGCTTGAGCATGATGCGCATGCGCGCGCCGATCGGAGTGTCGCGCCAGGTCTTGAACGCACGCTGGCCGGCAGCGATGGCGGCATCGACTTCTTCGGCGGTGGCAAAGGGTACGCGGGCCAGCACCTGCTGGGTGGCCGGGTTGACCACGTCGCGCCATTCGGTGGTTTTCGACTCGACCCACTGGCCGTCGATCAGCAGCTTGACGCTGTCGACCTTGGTCTGGCCGGGCGTGAGGGATGCGTTCATGAGGGGTTCTCCTGGATTTATTGTTAGGGAGAGAAACGCCGACGCGGCAGCCGCGACGGTGCTTGGGTCCTGGGCTGAATTGGAGTATAGATGTGCAAACTTCTAATAAGAACGCACATAAAAGCCGGACCAACATGCAAAAAAACATCACATCCCTGGGGTCGCTGAACTGGGACGACCTCAAGTTCTTCCTCGAAGTGGCGCGCACGCGCAAGGCCAGCAGCGCCGCCAAGCGCCTGGGCGTGGACTACACCACGGTGTCGCGGCGCATCAGTTCGCTGGAGGTGGCGCTGGGCACGTTGCTGTTCGAAAAGTCGCGCACCAGCGGCTTCGTGCTCACCGCCGAGGGGCAGCGCCTGCTCAGCTATGCCGAGGCCATCGAGAGCACCCTGCACATGGCCTGCGAGCAGGTGTCCGGCTCGGGCGTGGCGCTGTCGGGGCATGTGCGCATGGGCTGCACCGAAGGCTTTGGCAGCTTCTTCATCACCCCGCAGTTGAGCCACTTCGTCGATGCCTACCCGGCGATCTCGGTGGATATCCTGCCGCTGCCGCACTTCATCAGCCTGTCCAAACGCGAGGCCGACATCGTGATCGCGCTGGAGCGCCCGGAACACGGGCCCTATGTGTGCTGCAAGCTGTGCGACTACCGCCTGCGCCTGTACGCCACCCGCGACTACCTGGACAACCACGAGCCGATCCTGCGCAGCAGCGACCTGGCCCGGCACCCGTTCATCAGCTACGTGGACGACCTGGCGTTCAGCTCCGAGCTGCTGTACCTGGCCAACCTGCTGCCCACCGCCACCGCACACCTGCGCAGCACCAGCGTGATCGCCCAGTACGTGGCGGCCCAGCAGGGTCGCGGGCTGGCCATCCTGCCGTGTTTTCTGGCCGCACAGGACCCGCGGCTGGTGCCGGTGCTGCCGGGGGAAGTGGAGATTACCCGGCAGTTCTGGATGTACTGCCGGGAAGACTTGCGCAAGCTCAAGCGCATCACGCTGCTGTGGGACTACATCCGCGACGTGACCGAGCGCAACGCGCCCCTGCTGATGGGCGAGTCGCACACGATGAGTTTTGCCGACTAGTCGGAGGCGACCACGATCGCCACGCGGCGGTTTTCGGTGCGGCCGGCGGCGGTGTCGTTGCTGGCCACCGGCTCGCGGCTGCCAAGGCCGCGGGTCTCGACGTTCTCCGGGCGCATGCCCACGCCCACCAGCACCCTGGCCACACTGGCCGCCCTGCGCGCCGACAGCTGTTCGTTGTAGCTGGCCTTGCCGGACGAATCGGTATGGCCATCCACCCGCACCCGCTCGATGTGCACCGACAGCAGCGCCTTGCCGATACGCTCGACGATCTCGCGGCTCTGGGTGTTGAGTGCATCCAGGTCGCTGCCGAACAGCACCTTGCCGGACAGGCCGAAGGTCCAGCCCTCGTCGGTGGGGGTGAACCCCTCCTGTTTGAGCACGGCTATCTGCTCGGGGGTCAGGCCCTTGGGCGGCGGGGTCTGGCAGCCGCCGAGGGCGAAAAAGGCCAGGGCCAGAAAGGCCAGGTGCAAGCGAAGGTATCGAGTCAGGTGAATCACGGTTCAGCTCCTGTTTTTGCGCTGGACGCAGAGAACTCCGCCTCTGCCGACTGGGGCCCGTCACGGGTGTGACGCTTGGCCTGGTACATCGCCGCATCGGCGGCATTGAGCAACTCGGCCGGGGTACGGCCGTCATCGGGAAACACTGCGATGCCTACGCTCAACGAGGTAACGACGCACTGGCCGTCCGGCAGGCGGATAGGCAGGCTCATGCTGGCGGCTATCTTGTCGGCGATACGCTGGGCATCCTCGAAGCGATGCAGAGGGGTAAGCAGCACCGCAAATTCGTCCCCCCCCAGACGCGCCACCAGGTCGTGCTCGCGCAGCTGCGCACGCACCCGGCTGGCCACGGCGACCAGCACCTCGTCGCCTGCGGCATGGCCGTAGCTGTCGTTGATTTCCTTGAAGCGGTCGCTGTCCAGAAACAGCAACGCCAGCCCGTCGCCATGCTTGATCGCGTTGCGCAGGCTGCGGCTCAGGCGGCCCTCGAAGAACGCCCGGTTGGGCAGGCCGGTCAGGCTGTCGTGGCTGGCCTGGTGGGCCAGGGTCTCGTTCTCGCTCTGCAGGTGGTTTTGCCAGGCTTCCATTTCGTCGAGCAGGGCATTGAAGTCGTTGCCCAGCTCGTTGAGTTCGGCGATCTGGGTGGAGGGCACGCGCCGGTCGAAGCTGCGTTCGCGCCGCGCCGCATGGGCCACGCTGGCCAACCCGCGCAGGGGCCCCACGATATCGGCGAACAGCCGGCGCGACAGGTACAGGGCACTTACCGCGCTGAGCGCCGTGCACAGCAGAATGCCCGCCAGACCACTGAGCAGAAAGCGCATCAGGCTGCCGCCCTGGCCAACCAGCTCGATGCGCCCCACCTGCTGGCCCTGGTGCACCACCGGCAGCCGGATCGGCTCTTCGAGCAGGGTCCGGGCGATCTTGAGCTCCAGCTGGTCGAGCATGCCGCCTTCACTGCGCTCCCAACTGGCCAGCAACTGGTCCGCATCGTCGAAGACCTTGACGTTGGCCACTTCCTCGGCCGCAGCAATCAGCGCCAGGGCTTCGTTGGCGGCGCTGCTGTCGTTGAACACCACCGCGGCCTCGACGGTGTAGTTGATCGAACGGGCAATCAGGTGAAGGTTGTGGTTGGCATAGACGCGCAATGCCAGCACCCCCAGCACGGTCAGCGAGATGCCGGCCAGCCCGATGGCCAGCAACGCCACGCCCAGGTGCCCGCGGCTGAGCACCGCGCGCAACGTGGTCCGTTCGCGTGTCTTGAGCCAGCCGATCATGGCTGCAGCGCTCGGCGCCGCGACAATTGCAGCACGCTGGGATGGATGCGCACGCCGCTGCGCGCCACCGAGTCGAGGTTCACGTCAAAGGCCACCTGGGTGTCCTTGACCCGCAGGCAGAACAGGCTGCCGACCGTACAGGGGTCATCCGCTTCGCTGATGCTCAGCACCGGCTTGCCATTGATCGCGCTGATGAGCTGGCTGCGCGCCTCGCCACTGAGCTTGCCGATGTACACCGCATCGCACTGGGTGAGGATGCGCGGATCCCCCGCCAGCAGGCGACGTACGGTCAGCGGCCGGCCGGTGGCCTGGGTGGTCCCCTTGACCAGGTCGTCGGCATATTCGGTAGGGCCGATCAGGCACAGGCGCAGCTGTTCGGGTTCCACCGGCCAGCGCGCGTAACTGAGGATACCCAGTACCACCTGGGTCACTGCCTTGGCCCGCTGCTCGGCCAGTGTGGCGGCCGCGGCGCCCTGGGCCATGCCGTGCAGCGGAAGTACCAGCACCAACGCCGCCAGCAGCATGAGCCTCCAGCGTTTTACACGTCCCGGTGTAAGGGCGGCGACCTTCATATAGGAAATCTCTTAAGACCATGCCTTGCGTGGGGGCAAGATAGCATAACGCCTGCTTTTCCCGCGAGGTCGCCTCCAAAGGCGGATCAGCCGAATCGTCGGCTGCGCCGGCGCCTTACACCTGTTCCAGCATCAGCCCGGAAATACGCTTGACCTTGCGCCGCACCGCCTCCTCGAAAATGCCCTGGCGCGGCTCTATCAGGCTGAAGCAGTCCTTGGCGCGGGTGATGCCGGTGTAGATCAGTTCCTTGGTCAACACCGGGTTCAAGGCGTCGGGAAGCACCAGAACCGTGTGGGAGAACTCCGAGCCCTGGGACTTGTGCACCGTCATGGCGTACACGGTTTCAACCTCACTTAACCGGCTGGGCAGGACGAATCTGACGCCGCCCTGGCCATCGTTCCGAGGAAACGCCACCCGCAGCAACGGTGTGGAGGCCTGGGCGTCCGGCAGGCGCAAGGCAATGCCGATATCGCCGTTCATCAGGCCCAGACCATAGTCGTTGCGCGTCATCAGCACCGGGCGACCTTCGTGCCAGGGCTGTTCGCCATCGATCAGACCGGCCGCCGTCAGCACCTTGCCGACCCGCTGGTTCAGGCCCTCGACACCCCAGGGGCCCTTGCGCACCGCGCACAGCAGCTGGAAGCGCTCGAAGGCGCGCAGCACCTTCAGTGCCCACGCCTCCCAGCGTGGATCGTCAGCGGCGGTATCCGGCGCCGGGCGGGTCTGGCGAATCAGGTGCAGGTACTCACGATAGCCCTGCGGGCTGTCGCCACCGCGGCCCAGCCCCTGCAGCAGCAGGGTATCGAGCTTGCGGTCGTGCTCGCCACTCAGGCGCAGGCTGTGCACGTCGGCAAGACCTTGCTCGAGCAGCGCACGGGCCTGCTCCGGCTGCTGGCCGTTGACCTGGCGCGCCAGCTGGCCGATACCGCTGCCCTCACCAAAGCGGCGCGAATGGCGCAACATCACCACTTGCTGGGGCAAGGGGTCGCGCTGGGCATCGCCCTCGACCAGGCCGCTGCCGGCCAGCGACTCGCCACTGACCTGCTCCAGCCAGCTGCGGGTGGCAGCGCTGTAGCGCCCGGCCTCGGCATCGCGGCACAGGTCGCCCAGCACTGCGCCGGCCTCGACCGACGCCAGCTGGTCCTTGTCCCCGAGCAGAATCAGGCGCGCATGCCCCGGCATCGCCGCCAGCAGGTTGGCCATCATTTCCAGGTCGATCATCGAGGCCTCGTCGACCACCAGCACGTCCAGTGGCAACGGGTTGCCGGCATGGTGACGAAAATGTCGCGAGCCCGGGCGGCTGCCCAGCAGGCGGTGCACGGTGGAGACATCGCTGGGGATGTTGCTGCGCACGGCGTCACTGACGGCCAGCCGCTCCACCTGCTGGCCGATGGATTCGGTAAGACGCGCCGCTGCCTTGCCGGTCGGTGCGGCCAGGCGGATACGCAACGGGCGCCCGACCTCCACGGCCGGGGCCTGCAACAGGGCCAGCAGACGCACCACGGTGGTGGTCTTGCCGGTGCCGGGGCCGCCGGTGATGATGCTGAACGCACTGCGGGTGGCCAGCGCGCAGGCGAGCTTCTGCCAGTCGACCTGACCGGCCAGCGCCGAGCCTTCGAACAGCGCATCCAGGCGGGCGCGCAAATCGGCGGGCGTGGGTTCGGCCTGTTCCAGGCGTTCGCGCAGGGCACTGTCGATGCGCCGTTCATAGGCCCAGTAGCGGCGCAGGTACAGGCGCTGCCCACTCAACACCAGGGGGCGCGAGGCCTGCGCTTCGCTGCTGCCCAGGGCAACCAGCGCGCTGCCTTGCAGGCGCTGGCACCAGGTGGCCAGATCGAGGCGCTCCAGCAGTTGCGAAGGCAGCAGCAAGGGGCCGGCCAGGGCATCGCCCTCGGGTGGCAACGACAGGGCAAAGTCAGGCTCGGCCAGGGTTTCGGCCAGGTCCAGGCACACGTGCCCGTGCCCCAACTGGTGGCTGGCCAGTGCGGCGGCCAGCAGCACCAGCGGGTCGGCCTGCGGGTCGCGTTCGCCGAGGAAAGCCACGAAGGCGCGGTCCAGTGCTCGCAGCCAGCCGCGCTCGACCCATCGATCGAGCAGCGCCAGCAGGTCGGCGCCCACCGTCAACGGCGCCAGGGCCGCCAGATGCCCGGCATCCAGAGGGGTGGGCAACAGGTCGTCGAACGTGCGGCTCATGCGCTGTCTCCGGAAAACAGATCAGGTTGCTGCGGTGCGCTTGCGCCGCTGAACAGGGCATCGAGCCGCTCGATCAGCACGCGCGGCGGCTTGATGAAGTACAAGCCCTGGCTGGCCGCGTGCACCCCACGCAGGAACAGGAACACCGCGCCGCCCACATGCCGGTCGTAGTCGTAGTCGGGCAGGCGGGCACGCAGCTGACGGTGCAGGGCCAGCAGGTACAGCACGTACTGCAGGTCGTAGCGATGCTCGAGGATCGCGCCCTCCATCGCCAGCTCGCTGTAGGCCTGGTCGTCGGTGCCCAGCCAGTTGGACTTGTAGTCGGCCACGTAGTAGCGCCCGTCGTGCTCGAATGCCAGGTCGATGAAGCCCTTGAACATGCCATTGAGCAGCGCCGACTGCGCGGCCGGTCGGGCCGCGCCGTCATGGGTGTGGGTGCATACCAGGCGGTCGAGGGCCAGCACGTCGACCTGATGGCTGGCGAACCAGAACTCCATCTCGATCTGGTACTGGCTCAACTGGCCCAGGGCAACCGGCGCACTGTCCGGTGCCAGGTGCAGCGGTGCGTTCAGCAGGTGTTCGAGCCAGTTGCCGAGGGTGTTGATCCAGCCGGTCCAGTCGCGCCGGTTGCAGCGCTGGGCCACGGTCTTGTGCAGTTGCTCGGGCGCCGCGACCACCTGGTCGAAGCCTTCGTGACCGGCCCATTCGAGCAGCCCGTGGAGGAAGGTGCCGGGGTTGGGGCCACGCGGGAAGCGGTGGATGTCGCCGCCCGTCGCCACGACTTCGCGCAGGGCCTGCGGATCGGCCGGTTCATCATCGAGCAGTTGCTGGGCCTGGGAGCTGCCGGCGGTGAGCAGCTCCTCGCCGATGCGCAGTGCACTGTAGGAGGCGATCCACCAGTTCTCTGCGGCGCGGCGGCGCGGCTGGCGGGCCGGCAGCAGCTCGGCGGTGTTGCGCGGGGCCTGGTAGCGCTGGGTGTCGGCAATCGGCAATACCTGGCTGTGGATGGTCGCGCAACCTTCCTGCAATGCCTGCAGCCAGCCCTCAAGGGCGGTGGAAGCCGGCAGTACAGCGCCGCCGCCCAGCAGGTAGCCGAGCGCGCAGCGGTGCAGCAGCGACTCCTTGCCGGTGCCGCGCTTGAGGTCCGCCACCCCCAGCCAGCACGCGTGCTGGGCACGGGTCAGGGCCACGTAGAGCAGACGCAGGTCTTCGGCCAGGCGCTCGTCATCGGCCAGGGCGATCTGCTCGGCATCAGGGGTCAGGGTCAGCTGGGCATTGCCCTGGGCGTCGTGCCAGCCCAGGGGCAGGCGCTTTCCGTCCACCGGCTTGGCGGTGCTGATGAAGGGCAGGAACACCAGCGGGTATTCCAGCCCCTTGGATTTGTGGATGGTCACCACCTTGACCAGTTGCTCGTCGCTTTCCAGGCGCAGGATCTGTTCTTCACCGGCCTGGCCGGAGCTGGCCAGGTGTTCGCTCAGGTGGCGGATCAGCGCCTGCTCGCCGTCCAGCTCGGTGGCCGCCTGCTGCAGCAGCTCGGCCAGGTGCAGCAGGTTGGTCAGCACCCGTTCGCCATCGCTGCGGCGCATCAGTACCTGGGGCAGGTCGAAGTCGTGCAGCAGGTGACGCAGCATCGGCAGCACGCCCTGGGTGCGCCAGAGGTGGCGATAGTCGCGGAACTTCATGACCCAGTGTTCCCACACCCGCTCGTCCTGGTTGAGCTGGGCCAGCCGGGTCAGCGGCAGGTCGAGGGTGACGCTGGCCAGCGCCGCCTTGAGCAGGCGCTCGCTGTCGGGTTCGGCGCAGGCCTTGAGCCACGCCAGCAGGTCGTGTGCCTCCTGGGCGGCGAACACCGAGTCCTTGTCCGACAGGTAGACGCTGCGTACGTCGCGGGCGGCCAGTTCGGCGCGGATCAGCTGGGCCTCGCGACCGTCGCGAACCAGGATCGCAATGTCCGATGGCAAACAGCCACGCAACGCCTGGCCTGGCTGGACAAAGCCGCTGGTGCCCAGCTGGCCGCCATTGAGCAGGCTGACGATCTGGGTGGCGCAGCTGGCGGCTACCTGTTGGCGATAGACCGCGCCGGACAGCGGCTCGTCGCTTGCCAGGTGCCACAGGTTGAGCGCTGCCAGGGGCTGCCCGTCGACCTGCAGGTGCTCCTTGCGCCCCTGCGCCCTGACCGCCACGAAGGGGACGGGGTTGTCGTCGCCGTCGCGGAACAGGAACGCCCCGCGACCGGCCTCGCGCTGTTCGGCGCGCATGAATACATGGTTGACCGCATCGACCATCGGCTGGCTTGAGCGGTAGTTGGTGTCCAGGCTGTGCAGCCGGCCGTGGGTGGCGCGCCGGGCGCCCAGGTAGGTGAAGATGTCGGCGCCGCGGAAGGCATAGATGGCCTGCTTGGGGTCGCCGATCATGAACAGCCCGGTTTCGCGCACGTCCTCCTCGATGCGATAGATACGCTGGAAGATGCGGTACTGCACCGGGTCGGTGTCCTGGAATTCATCGATCAGGGCCACCGGGAACTGTTCGCGGATCAGCCCGGCCAGGCGCTCGCCGGCCGTCCCGCCCAAGGCCGAGTCGAGACGCAGCAGCATGTCGTCGAAGCCCATTTCGGCGCGGCGGCGCTTTTCCTGCTCGAAGCGTTTCGACACCCAGTTGGCGGCGTGTTCGAGCAGGCGGGCGTCCGGGGTCGGCAACGCCTGCAGCTCCAGGCGCAGGCCGGGCATGGCATCCAGCGCCGGGTGGCTGGGCGGCTCGCCCTTCCAGGCTTCGGCCATGCCTTGCGGGGTGAAGCGGGTGAACCCGGTGCCAATATCCAGCTCCACCGCCTGCTCGTCCTGGGCCCAGGCCGCGATCTTTTCGCACCAGGGTTCGAAATAGCGCGGCTGCATCTTGCGCCCGTCCACCTGCTTGGCGGCATGTGCGGCATGGCACAGTTGCAGCAGTTCCTGGGCCCACTGTGCCCAGGGCGCCTTGAGCTGGCGCAGCCGTTCGGCACGTTGCTGCACCACCGCTTCGATCAGCGCCTGTGGGTCGGCGCTGTCTTCCTCGCTCCGCGTGCGGCCGAACAGCGCGCGCACCCTGGGCAGCAATGCCTCGGGGCTGCTCCAGTGGCTGCGCACCCAGGCCAGGGCCTCGCCGTGCATGGGGTAGCAGAAGCGCCGCCAGTAGTCGCGCATGACCTGGCCGAGCAGCTCGCTGTGGTCGGTCTCCAGGGTCTGGGTGAACAGGCTGCCGCTGTCGAACGCGTGCTCGCGCAGCATCCGCTGGCACCAGCTGTGGATGGTCGAGACGGCGGCTTCGTCCATCCACTGCGCGGCAACGTCCAGGCGGTTGGCGCAGGCGGGCCAGGTGTCCGGGGCGTAGTGCTCGCGCAGTTGCACCAGCAAGGGGTCGGCTTCGGGCAGTTCGCCACGGAAGAACCGCGCCGCTTCGGCCAGGCGGGTGCGAATGCGCTCACGCAGCTCTTTGGTGGCCGCATCGGTGAAGGTCACCACCAGGATCTGTGGCGGCAGCAGCTCGCGCCCGAAGCCCTGCTCGCCGCCATGGCCGAGCACCAGGCGCAGGTACAAGGCAGAGATGGTGAAGGTCTTGCCGGTACCGGCACTGGCTTCGATCAGTTGGCTGCCGTGCAGCGGGAAGGTCAGTGCCAGCGGCGGCTGGTGTGCGTGGGCAGTCATGGATGCGCCTCTTCACTGCCCAGGCGTTGCCAGGCGGCTTCGAACATCGGCCGGTACAGTGCCTCGCACCAGCCCTCGAATTCTTCACTCGCGGTCAGCGCCGCGAAATCACTGAACTGCCGGGCCAGTGCGGTGCTTTCGCTGCGCTCGCCGCGGGTGTTCTGGCCGTCGCCGTCGTAGGCCTTGGCTGCGGCCGTCAGGGCTTTTTCAGGGTCACTCTGGCCGAGCCAGGTGAAGGCGGTCTTGATCGCCACCGGCAGCGGCGCATTCATGCCGGCCTGCCGGGCCACCAGCAGGTCGCCAAGCAGTTCCGCGGCACGCGGTTGCTCCAGCGGGTCGAGCAACAGGGTCACGTCGGTGGCGACCACTGCGCTGCTCAACCGGTGCCCCACGGCACACGCTGCCAGGTGCATGACCCAGGTCGCCACCAGTCGGTGCCACTTGAGTGATTTGCCGCTGCTGATGCCGTTGGGCAAGGTGGTGATGCTCAGCAGCGCCTGGTCGTCACGCTGGTACACCCGCCCCAGCCAGCCTTCGAGCCGCAGCTGGCGATACTCGAAGCTGATCGGCAGCGCACTGTCGATCAGGGTTGGCCATTGGCCGAGCAGTTGAGCGTGTCGCAACAGCAGGTCGGGCAATGGCTCGATCAATTCGGCCTGCAGGCATTCTCCGAAGCCGGCCAGCGGCAGCATGCCGCTGCGTTGCAGGCGACGGGCCTGGGCCTGCAGGGCGTCGGTGCTGTTGGTGGGGTCGGCCAGGGCTGCGCCCAGCAAGCTTTCGCTCAGGCTGTAGCGCTGCAGGGCGTCGAGCACGAAGGGCTCTTCGTCGGCCAGGGGGGCTTCGGCGGCTTCGAAGAACACCTTCAGGCGCTGGCTGAAGAAGTGCCGAACGGGGTGGCGCATGAAGTCCTGGAGCAAGGTCAGGCTCAGGGGTTCTTCGGGCACGAAAGGCTCCAGTTGGTCGGCCTCGGTCGGCAACTGCGTTGGCGGCAGGTGCAGGGCGCGCCATTCGCTGGCATAGCTGAACAGGTTGCTGTGCTTGTGGAAGTAGCGGGCGCTGAACGGTTGCAGGGGGTGTTCCTGCGTCAAGGCGTGCAACAGTTGCAGACCGCCCTCCACTGGGTCGTCGGCCTTGGCCTTGGGGCTGCGCCAGCCGGCGGCGAGGTGATCGCGCAACTGGCCGATGAGCACCGACGCCGGCCGCTCGCTGTTGTCGCGAATGCTGCGGCCCACCCAGCTGACGTACAGTTGCTCACGCGCCGACAGCAACGCTTCGAGCAGCAGGTAACGGTCGTCCTCGCGTCGAGAGCGGTCGCCGGGGCGGTAGTCGCTGCCCATCAGGTCGAAGTCCAGCGGCGGCTGCGCACGCGGGTAGTCACCATCGTTCATGCCCAGCAGGCACACCACCTTGAAGGGGATGGCACGCATGGGCATCAGGGTGCAGAAGTTCACCGAGCCGGCCAGAAAGCGCTGGGACAAGCGCCCCTGGTCCAGGCCGGCGAGCCAGGCTTCGCGCACCACCGTCAACGGCAAGGCGTCCTCGAGCCCGACCGACTCGCAGGTTTGCAGCCAGGTTTCGCACAGGCCCTGCAGTTGCACCAGCAGGTAGTCATCGTGTTCGGTTTCGGCCAGGAAGAACACCTGCAGCAGGGCATGCAGGCGCGTGCCCCATTGCGCCGCCGGTGCCGGCTGCGAGAGCTCGGCATGGGCCACCTCGAGCGCATCGAGCAGGGCCACCAGCGGGCCGATCAGGGCAGCATCGAGGCCGCCGATTTCATCATAGGGTTCGATGTCGTCGCAGCTGTCGCCCGTGCCCACCGCATAGCCCAGCAGCATGCGACGCAGGCCGAATCGCCAGCTGTTCTGCTCGAGGTCATCGGGCAGGCCCAGGCCGGCACGCTGCTGTGCATTGAGGCCCCAGCGCACGCCGGCCCCTTCGATCCAGCGGTGCAACGTGGGCAGGTCGCTTTCCTTGATCGCGAAGCGGGCACGCAGGGCGGGAACATCCAGCAGATCGAGAATCTCGCTCACCGGGAAGCGGCTGTCCGGCAACTTGAGCAGGTGCTCCAGGGCAATCAGCAGCGGGTCGCGGCCGCGCTGGCCCTGGTCGGTCAGGGTGAAGGGAATGTAGCGCGGGTCGTTGCGCCCAAGCTGGCCGAACACGGCGCGGATGTGGGGCGCATAGGTGTTGATGTCCGGCAGCATCACGATCACGTCGCGCGGGCGCAGACCGGGATCGGCGCTGAAGCGGGCGAGCAACTGGTCGTGCAGGATCTCGACCTCGCGCTGCGCGCTGTGGGCCACATGAAAACGCACCGAGCGGTCCTTGGCCGGGTCGACGGCGGGCCACAAGGCGCGGGTCTCGACCAATGGGCGCAGTTCGAGAATGTCGTCCTGCAACTGGTTGAGCAGAGTGGCCTGCCCGTTTTCGGTGAACAGGTCGATGCGCCCGTCACTGAACACATTGCGATAGCTGCCCGGGTCATCGTAGCTGTCGAGCAGGTTGATGTAGTCCCGGCCCTGCTTGCCCCAGGCCGCAAGCAGCGGATGGGCATGCTGGTGCAGGGTGTCGGCGTCGATCAGGCTGGGCATGCCTTGCTTGCGCTGCTGGCGCTTGTACTGATGGCGCAGCAGGTCCTTGTCGGCGACGATATCGGCCCAGTGGTGACGGCAGGGGTTGTGCACGCATAGCAGCACCTGGCTGAAACGTGCCAGGCCTGCCAGCGCTTCAAGGGCCTGGGCCGGCAACGAAGAAATGCCGAACACGATGACACGCGATGGCAGGCCCTTGGGGGCTTGTTCCAGTGCATTGATGCGCTCGACGAAACGCTGGTGCACGCCGGCACGGCTCTGAGCCATGCCTTCCTCTCCCACATCGAGCAGCAAGGCACGCCACAGCTCTGCCTGCCAGCAGTTGGCGGGGGCCAGCGTACGGGAGTCGCCGCGAGCGTTGCTCAGCACGTGACGTCCGGCTGCCCAGTCCTTCAGCCAATCGGCACGGTACACCTGGTATTGGTCGAACAGGTCGGCAAGGCGCTCGGCCAGCTGGTAGCGCTTGCGCAGGTCGCTGTCATCGGTAAGAAAGCGCTGCAACGGCTCGAAATGCGGCTGGTTGATCACTTCCGGCAGCAGGCGCATCAGGCGCCAGGTCAAGGGCGCCTTGTCGAGCGGGGAGGTTTCAGGAATCTCTTCGCGGCCAAGTACCCGGCGGTACAGCTGCCACATGAAGCTACCAGGCAATTGCACATCGATGGCGGCCGCGATGCCGCAACCGCCCTGGTCATCGTCCTGCGGGTCTTCGGCCAGGGCCAGCTTGAGCCACTGGGCGATACCGTTGCTCTGCACCAGCACCATCTCGTTTTCCAGGGGTGCCAGCGGATAACGCCGCATCAGGCTCACCACCAGGCCACGCAGTTCATCCAGGTGGTTGCCGTGAACGACCATGAATCCCGGTTGAAGCGTGCTTGCATGCGGCATGGGGCATCCCTTGGGCTGTGCGGATTTTGGGGGGAACCTTATCACGGTCTGCGTACAGACCGAGGGCCTGCAGCTTTTCGGCCCACAAAGACAAAACCCCTACCTGCAGATGCAGATAGGGGTTTCGGAATTTAATCTTGACGATGACCTACTCTCACATGGGGAAACCCCACACTACCATCGGCGATGCATCGTTTCACTACTGAGTTCGGG
>NZ_MVOK01000036.1:0-43581 GCF_002018915.1 Pseudomonas sp. MF6396
GGTCAGGCCGGACGCGTAACTGGGAACCGATCGGCACCGTGTTGTTGAACCCGGATCGAGAGCAACAGAACGAGAAAATGGCGGCATAGTTAGACGGTTGACGCGACAACTACCTTGAAAAATGCCGGAACTGTACGGTGGTGGTCATCTGTATACCCTCAACTTGGTCTGAGGGAATGCTTTGCAGCGCCCAATAAAAAACCCACCGCGAACGGTGGGTCAGGTGAAACGTTCAAGAACTGAGCAGGTAGTCCCCGGCGATGACAGCATTCGTAGAGAGGCCCTGGGAAGGGATTTCGACACGCTTGGCGCCGTCATCGATCAGCTCAACGAGTGTGGCGGCAAGTTTACGCACGATGACGTTGTCGACCGTTTTGACTGGTACCGAGTGGCCCTTGTCCTGGAGCAGGATTTTGTAGCCGGTATCGTCGGAGTTGTGGGTAATCACCAGAAAGCCATGCAGCTTGCTCGTGTTCACATTCACCTGCAGCGCAGGGCGGCGGGCGAGCCGAGATTCATCGTCGCAGTCACGCAACAGGATGAAGTCGGGGTTAGCGCCGGCATCGAGCAGCATCTGCCAGATGGTGCGATCGTTGTCGGGGACGCGAAGGACTTCCACCAGCTCGATCAGGCGCAAGAGACGTCGCGAGCGAATCGACTCACGGTCGATCGGCAGCTTCGACTGGTTGAAATCATCACTGGTGTCCAGCTGAGTGACGGCATTTACGGTTTGTGTTTGCATTGCATGACTCTCCTGAAAGGTAAGCCAGGTGTTGCGAAGACCTGGTACCGCAGGAATGCGTCACACGGGTGTGGAAGGCGGCAGGCGGGGCGGCTTTATCATTTTCAGGATAGTTTGAATTTTTTTCAGGCTTTCTGAACTGGGCACAGGTATGATGCGCCGGCTTGCATGTGGACCTGCATTTCGAGAGGCCCTTGGGTGGTTATGTCCTCTGCTCGGTAACCCGAGAATCTCGATGTTCCGAGGATGAGATACCCCCTTCGACACGGTGTTTAGACCGTGCCGGTTTGCTGCATTCGTTGGGCCACCTGGGCCTCTTCTGGAATGCACCACGTGCGTTCTGAAAGCGCTGAAGTGCCGGTTAGGCGTTGGAAGATTGGCCTTCCTGAAACGGAGGTCAACGATTATGAAGCGTATGCTGAATATTCTGAGCCACGTACTGACCATCTACCGGCTTTTATCGGCCGTGTGGGGGTTGATGCGTGACCACTGTGATGCGGTCTAAACGCCCGTCCAGTGTTGAGATGTAAAAAGGCCACCCGAGCGTAAGCAGAGGTGGCCTTTCTGTTTCCGTCTCGGTGCAGCCCAGGAAGGCTGGCCGGGTACGATTTACGAAGGTACGTACCAGCGACGTTCGATGTTCAGCTGATGCTCACGCTCGTAGACACTCACGGTTCTAGCATGCTCATGTCGACCGCCCTCGTACTGGTCCGGATCGCTATCCAAAAGCTCATCGAGCATTCCCTTGACCCTGAGAGCGTGAGCTGCGCGCTTGGCTTTGATCGCCTTGCACACGTCTACAAAATCGGGATCAGCTTCGCCATGCCGGCGGTAGGAAGCCGCCATGTCTTGAAAGATCTGCATGTGCTGATCATCCAGGTTACGCAGGCCATGGGCATCCATAGGGAAGGCAGCGCCGGCGTACATGGCCATCGCGAACGACTGAAGAAAGCCTGCGGCCGCATAGTCGCTGTCGACCAACACTGCCCGGTGGGTGGCGAAAGGAGATTCAGTCATCTGTAGAGATCCTGGAAGGTGGGTGAGGTCGATGATTACCAGCCGGCGTAGTGGGACACGAGGTGGCCCCAGTCAGCAAGAGCCGAGTTATCGCGCAGGATGGTCAGGGCCTCGGCAGCGAGAATTTTCGTTGGGCAGCCGCCGGTGAGGAATAGCTTGTCTTTGCCCTGGTTGTATAGGTGCATCACCGTCAATGTCATCACCTGCTGAAGCGGAGTCATGGACCGATATGCCTTACGCATGGCGGTAAGCTTTTCCGGAAGCTCAGCATGGTCCCTCGCCCAATCACACCCCTTGGGCCGGAGACTGTAATGATCGCCTATAGTCTGGAACGGCTTGTTGTGGCGCTCAAAGCATCCATGCAGCTGGTACTTCTCTACGATAGCCCAGACGGCCTCGCCGAAAATGCGTGCTCGCTCCTCGGAACCCTTGAACGAAGGCAGCTCAGCCCCGCATACGATCGCCAGGGCAGCATATTCCGCATAGTCCAGGCTCGGGATCTTGTCGACCAGGTCCACCAACGTATATCCAGGAAAGCGCCCGGCTGCGAAGGTAGGGTTGACCGCGGCATATGCTGCGAGGGCTGCGGGCTTCTGCGAGTGGTGGATATAGCCGTGACTGGCCGTTCCCACATCACTCAGCGACCACGTGCTCAGTGCACTTTGGTGGACGCCGAAGGCGGTCAACAGCTCTGTGGCTTGCACGTGATAGTGGGCTGCATCAAACATCGTTCGTCCTCTGAAACAGTTGATTGCAAAGCTTGTGGTGGATGGGGTTCTGCACCGCCAGATCTGCGGCTATGCATTCCTCTGCCAGGTTCGGCCTCGCTTCATCACTGCAACCCTAGAACGTCGGTGTGGGCTTCGCAACCCCTAGAAATATGGCCGAACAAGGCTAAATCGCAGGCACAAAAAAAGCCGCCTGAGAATGGGCGGCTTTCTTAGGCCAAATGAGATGAGAGGCTCATCTGGCATGCGCGTACTGAAACGGTCGAACCTCAAAATAATATCCGAATTGCAATCTAGTGAGCAACCTGACCTGGCCCACCCGTTCACTAAAGAAAAACCCGACCACTAGGGTCGGGTCTGTGCTGCGTTTGGAGATGATCCAGCCTAAGCCGGCAGGTACTTGACCTCGGTCTCGGACCTCACCAGCTCTTGGATCACTGGGCTCGTGGAAAGGCCGGTATTGACCATGTATTTCGCTGCACTCAACAGGTAACGATTTCGCTCTGCCAGGTACTCGCAAGGCTCAAGACCGTTGGCTCCATGACATTCGGAGAGGAAGCATTGGTAGAACACGATCTCACGCATGTCAGGGTCAGATTTGAACTTCGGTTTCACACCTACGACACGTGCTAGGTGGAATCCTGTTGGGATCACCGAAGCCCCGTGGGCAGCAGTAAGGGTTTGCAGCATGTTGGCCCCCTGGGCATTGTCTGTGATAGCGATCAAGCTTTTGAACAGGTATCTAAGCGGCTACACAGGGCACGCCAATAACGGGCATCCTGCATCGACTCCCTCCTCATACGGCGGTATTCGGGCCGATAGCGGTGCGGTTCGGTACGAGCGAAGAACGAGTTCTCCTTTGCCATACGAAGACAGAAATTCAACTTGAACAGGGCATGTGCTTTCGGTCGGGATGACTGCTGCGTTCTTGCGGTGATCATTGGGGTTGCTCCTGTGATTTTTGACCTAGTGCGTGGAGATGGCGCACATCGATCACCACGCAAGCAGCTTGGCCGCGGGCAAAAAAAGCCCGACTAGGTCGGGCGTGGGTATAGCGTTAAGCGGTCTGGTAGATCAGTTCCGCCGGGTAGACGAAGACCTGAAGTTTTCCCTGCAGACATGACAGCTCATACACCTGCTTCGCTGGTGTCCGGCCGGGGCCTGGCAGATGGCGTTTTCCGACTTCAGACCAGCCCAAGCGTTTCAGTTCAGCAACCTTCTGCTCTTGGTAAGGCGACATTTTTTGATCCCCCTTCGCGGTCACAGTCGACCAGCTGGTTTCGTCTCACCAAAAATCCCGAACTCAACAAGGGTGCTGAATGCGATTTCGAGGGCCGGCTTTTGGTGGGCGAGCTCCAATGCTCTCTCACCAGCAGCTTTCGCTTTCTCCGCCTGCCAATCACACAGGAAGTCGGAGAACCGACGGTATCTGTGAAAGTCGATAAACCGATCGAAGCAGACCTCTTCTGAGGCTGCCAGGGCGGTCATCGCCGTGAGCAGATTCCCAAATGCAGGGAGTTCACTACGTTTCAAAGTGCCCGCAGCTACGAGCTTGTCGACCGTGGTGTCGAAGCGTTGCTGGTGTTCTTCAAGTCTGCCGCTCACGATCCGGAGCGCGTGATCCTGCGCGACAAACTGATTCCGCCCATCACGGTGATAGCGCGGATCGAACTCAGCGAAGCTGGTGTGCTTCAGTGAAAGCCCAGAGGTGGCACCCTCACGGTCTGTTTCGATGTTCAGGCGGTCAACGAATGGGGTCGACCACCGGATGCCGGTCAGCCCCTGGCGACCAGCCTGGACCATCACCATCATTCCATCAGTCAGTTCAAGTGTTGCGAGCATGAGTGTGTCCCCTTAGAACGTTGATCAAGTCCAAGGGGATGAGTCACATGAACCGCGAAACTCACCAATTTTGTCGGATCGGGCACAGCGCCCGGGGCACCATAAAAAAACCCGGCACGTGGCCGGGTTGGGTGTAGCGTTAGGATACGGAGGGCCTGGGACAAATGCGCTGGGGCCCGGGCGAAAAAACCCGGTCTATTGACCGGGTCATGTGCAGCGTTTGACGCGAGCATCATGCTGGCGCTAAAGGCTGAAGTACAGCAGTCATGCCGACTCCGTGACTTCGTCATCGGAGTGGCAAGCCGAGAGATCGATCTCTACTGGCTTTTGATCGGATTTTGCGGTCACCACGAAGGTGCACGCGCTGTCCTGCTCACCGGCGGCAATGTGGCTGCGGAAATACCGGTCCGCGACAGCCTGGGCTGCCGCATGGTGATCCCCCTCAACCTCAACATCAGCACTCCAAGTAACGAGATACTGTCGTTCCCCATCAACTTCAACCTCTTCGGTGCCTCCAGCCAAGCGGAAGTGGCTTTCCAGTTCGGCGATCGGCTGGCGTGCGCTAACAACCTCGACGTCGGTGTTTCTGACGAATCCCGAAAACCAGAAGCTGGTCGAGTCCACATTCAGGCAGCAGGCCTTCAGTAGCACATCGTTTTCAGCTTCAATTTCCTCCGCCTCCTCCGTGCCCGGGGCGTACTGATGGAATGACGCAGTGCTGTCGAACGTTTCGACCTTGTGCAGCCCATTCTCTCTGACTAGGCGAGCCAGGTTCATGATGCCCTGTGCTGCAGCCAAATCGATGTTGAAGGAAGCATAATCCGGTGTGCCTTCTGCGCCATTGGTGGCACGGGTTTCGACGGTGTAGCTCTTGGTGGTTACGGACGAATGCATAGCGGTACCCTCAGGTGTTGGTCTAGTAAAGCGAGATGCGTCACAGCCAACATGAATCGGCGCTACGGACTGAAGCCCATATCTTCGGCCGCTTGAATGACGCCCAAAAGAAAACCCCGTCTCAAGGACGGGGTTTGATGGGGTTAACGGCGGTGAGAGCAGATGCTCTTCAATGCCCTGTCGACCAGGTCACCTTCGTAACTCAAGATGACCTCCACATTGGCGCACGAGCGCTGGGAAGGTCCCAGAGCACGTGCTGCGATCAGGTAACCATTGAGGTCCACTTGCGATGCAGCACCGAATAGAACCGCATTATCGACCACTGCGCGGAGAACATCCCCGGCGCCACCGTCCCCGGTCCAACTGGGTGACACTGTGTTGCGAGCACTGACCTGGTTACCGCATACACGGAAGTGCTCAAAGCGCCCGGGGGCATTTTGAATCGAGACTGAGTCGCAGCCTTCAAAATTTCCAACGTAGATGACCGGCCGTGTGGCGCCGTTGATGCGAGCTACGGTGGACATTTTTGAGGAAGCAACCGACTGAACAGCATCTGAAGCCTCCGAAGCACTTGCCGCATGCGGCAGCACCTGGAAGGCTAAAGCCGCGGCGAACATGTACCAGCGTTTCATGAGGCGACCTCAAGTTTTGGAATTGAATTTTGACGTGAACGCATTAGCGTCGGAGAGGTGGCGCGCAAGATCTGCTGCTTGGTGTCTGAGACGGACAGCGTGTCCCCCTGGAGCACTATGATCTCCCCTATTTCGACCTTATGAATGGCACAATTCGCGGCCAACTGAATCGCAACCATGCGAGCGCAAATGCCATCGATATCGCATGCGTGAAAAAGCCATTGCTGGAGCTCCCCAGGACCTTTCGTTTCGAGCAGGTAGTTTGCTTTTGCCAACAGCATAACTCCACTGCCACAAGCCGGATCTGAGTAAGCCTTGAGATCACCGGCGCGAGGCGCGTCGATGTCGCTATCGCTCATCCTGACCATCATGCTTGCGAGCGACCAGGGTGTGAAGAATTGCCCCAGCATTTGCTTGCCGCCATGGCTGGCCAGCTCTTCGTAGAGTGGGCCTAAAATGTCCTTGAACGGCTCTTCATGGGCCACCGCCTGATCGTACAGCGTAATGGCTCGTCCTATTTTACCGCGGACATCATCAGGTATGGGATACCAGGGCTGAAACCCCCAAAGCTCCATCACAGCCCCGAGGAAAAATCGAAACATCTCCGCCGGCGGATACCGGTGGCCATCACACAATGCTTCTGCCAGTGGCTTGATGGTGGGTGGTACCGCGCGTGCTAGTTTGCTTGCCATGGGCAATCTCCAGAGAGGTTGGTCGTATGCATTGGGATGCATCACAGCGACCTACAACGCCGGCCGGCGCCCGGGCATAAAAAAACCGCTCCGGTGAGGGAGCGGTTGCGTAGCGTTAGTCAGCGGACTCTACCGGACCAGCAACGTCCGGAATGGAATCTCGCGGCACCCATGTCCAGGTTGCGACAAATGCACCATCTTCACACAGCGTTACCTGGGCATCTTCATTGACCTGCAGATCATCATTGGCGATGTTGTCCAGCGCCCATGAACGGTACCGGTCCTTGAGAGCGTTCGAGTCCACTGCCTGCTGATACGGCTCTTCTTGCGCCAACAGTTTCTTTTGAGCGAGCTCGTCGAGCAACTGAACAGAGGGAGCGCACTGCGACAGACCGAAGTGAACTCCATGGTGCCCGTAGCGTTTGGAAAACTCTTCTGCCGTCATCTTGACCAGCACCTTCTCGATGCAATCACTGCACAGACCGTGACCAGCATCTTGATTGCCCCACTGCCGACCGGTGGTACGAGCACCACAGCACGGGCACAACAAGCGCACTGGGGAATCAAGATGCCCGGTCAGGTCGACTTGTGCATATGGAACATCACGGAGATCACAGTAGGCTTTCTCATCGCCATCGACGTCATACAGGCCCAATGTGCACTCGTCCCACTCCTCTGGTTCAGCGATGGACACCTCAATCGATAGAAGCAGGTATTGACCGTTGCAGAACTCTTTCCGCAAAGCCATACAACCTCCTCCGGTGTGATAAACCTCGAAGCCATACGCCTGTACGGGGTCTACAACTGTTGTCCCGCACGGCGAAAAGTAGGGGTTGCGAATTTCCACGTCGTTGAACATGAAAGCCATCTCCGACGGTGAATACGGTCGCTTGAGCGTCTCGCCATTCGGCAGGACCTCGGTCATGACCATTTCTTGGGTATCAGCTACGTTGCTTGCAATTACGTCCATGGTGCTGCGCCTCTTTGGGTAGTCATCTTGGTCTGAGATGAAGCACAGACAGCTGTAACGACAGGCGAAAAAAAGCCGCCCCATAGGGAGCGGCGGTACAGCGGTTTAGATTCGAGCAGAGACCTGGTAACCCTTGCCTCCTTCAGCCTGTGTCACGCCGCCTTCAAGCGTGATTGTCACGTCCTGCAGACCAGCGTTGCGGAACATGCTCGCCACAGTTTCAGCTACCGGCTGCATCTCAAACGGCAAAACCGTGTGCCAAGCGTTAGAAAAATGGCACCAGCGGCAACCATATCCAGCGAAAAACCCATTCTCGCGATTCCCAGGAACCGGATCCGGCATTTCCAGGATCTTGTTGATGCGTGTGGCAAAGGCTTCCGGGAATTCCTTCAAAACTGAAGACATACGAACCTCTCGCTCAAGCGGCCTGGTGGCCGTGCTGGCGCTTGCCCAGCTCATTTAGGGTGTCCAGCTTCGAGATGAATCGCTCAGCCGCTGTGGTGCTGGCCAACTCCAAGACTGATACATAACAGTTCAAACCGCCCGAATAATCCTTTCGGCCCTCACAGGATCGGTAGAGCACTTTGAGCACTCCACCTGAACCTAGATGAACCATCAAATAGAGATGATCGCTGTGCAGGATCACCTCCCCCATGACTGCGTTTCCACCTTTGCACGAACGAATTTCGTAGCTCGTTTCTGGAAGCTTCAGGCGGCCGGCGATCTCTTTGAGCAATCGCTTGCCCGAGCGGTGAAGGGTTTCTTTGGTAATGCGTTTTTCGAGCAGCGCTTTTGGGATTTGCAGCATGACGATTCTCCTCAGGGAATGACGGCCTCTTGCGAAGACCTGGTCACCGGAGATGCACAACACAGGCACGCAAACCAACTGCTCGATCACCGCTGGAGAAAAGCGCACCGATAATTAACACGTACGCATAAGATTCCGTTTGCTTTGGATTGAATACTGACAGTATTATTCGGCCATCCAATTGATATCACCTAACAAGGTCAGGACGAAACAGCCCATGCACACCAATGCAACCCCCTTCAAGCCACGCCTCTCTCTGCTTGTCGCCTCCATCGCACTGGCCATGAACGCAGGCACTGCGCATGCCGCTTACGCCGGCATTGATGTCTACGCGCCAACGCTGGGCTCCTCCGATACCACCTACGATCCGCACATCGGTGGCTCGGGTGATGGTTCCACCCTGGTTGGCGCTCAGTACAACCCGAGCACCGACACCACCGAGGCCTTCAAGTGGACGTTGCTGGGCGGCAAGCAACTGCTGGCCAGTCTCGGCACCAACGCCGCTGCCTACGCTGCGTCGAATGAAGCTGATGTCATCGTCGGTAGCTCTGTCGACAACGTCACGGACAGCGAAACCGCCGTGTACTGGAACAGCACTGGCATTCATAAGCTGGACTTCCTGAACGGTGGCGCGGAAGCTGAAGCCCGCGCTGTATCGGCTGATGGAAGCGTCATCGCGGGTTCGGCTGAGGACGGTCTGACCGGCAACCGATCGGCCGTGACCTGGAACCTGGCTGGCGCTGTGACCCAGCTGGGCTACCTGAACGACGGTACCTACAGCTACGCACTGGGCATGAGTGCAGATGGCTCGGTTGTCGTGGGCTACTCCCAGAACGGCGCCGGCAACGGTGATGTCGCAACTCGCTGGGTCGAGGGGGGAAGCGCTGAGAGTCTCGGAACCCTGGACGGCGGGACTCAATCTATTGCCACGGCAACCAGTGCTGATGGCACCTATATTGTTGGCGCCAGTGACTCATCGCTCGCACTCAGCGAAGCAATGATTTGGTCCGAACTGTCTGGAATGCAGGGCCTGGGCCTGCTCGCCGACGGGACATTGTCCAAAGCTGAAGGTGTATCTGCAAACGGCGCCGTGGTCGTCGGTGTCGCGGATACCACTGGCAGCGTCCTCTCCGGGTTCCGCTGGACCGCAGAGACTGGCATGCAATCGCTGGTTGAGTGGCTGCAGCACAACGACCCGTCTTACACACTGCTGGCCAACAACACCCTGAACACCGCCACCTCGGTGTCCGCTGATGGCAACACCGTCTTCGGCCTGGGCTTCCTGAATAGTCGTTGGCAGCCGTTCGTAGCGCGTTCCTATGGTCCAATCTCCGAGCCTGTGGTACCTACTCCACCAGTGGTGACCACTCCACCGGAAGAGACTACCCCTGAGGTAACCCCTCCCGTCGTCACCCCGCCTGTTACTGACCCAACACCCCCAAGCACCGGTGGGTCCTCCAATGCAGGGGACACTTCCACAGGCGGCAGCGATGGCGCGGGTACCGGCGCCGGTGGCACCGAAGCAGGCGCGGGTACCGGTGGTACCGGGGGCACTGAAACTGGTACTGGTGGCACCGTGGGTAATGACACTGGCGCGGGTGGCGCTGACGTGACCACTCCACCGACTGGTGTGATCGGTTTGCTGGACCTCGGTGACTCTCTGCAGAATGCGACCCTTTACGCACAAGCCATGCAGAACCAACTGCAAGGGTTCGTCCAGGACCAACTAACCTGCTCGACATTCGACACCAGCGGCATCTGTGTCAGCGTCAGCAGCCAGATGACTCACCACTCCGGCACTGTCCAGGGTGACAACGTATACGGCGGTGTTACCGCTGCATACCGACTGACCCCTGACCTTGTTGCCGGTATCGGCTACCAAGGCCCAAGCACGTCGCTCAAGATCAACGATGACCGTGTCGAGGGCGATACCAACACGATCGGTGCTTTCGTCGAGTACGGTAACCGTCTGCGCAATGGTGTATTCGCCCGTGGCGCCGTGGCTGTTTCCGAGGGCGATGCGACCATCAAGCGCTCCTACAAAACCGGTGCCGGCGACGTCGAGTCGAAAGGCAAGGCCGATGTCAGCCAACGTGCTGTATCGGGCCAAGTCGGCTACGTATTCATCCTGCAGGACAACATCGCGGTAATGCCTTTCTTGGGCTTGGACTACCTCAACACCAAGCTGGGCAGCTACACAGAGACCAGCGGCTCGTTCCCGGCGCACTTCGATAAGCGTACCGAAGAAAACATCTACGGTACCGCGGGCCTGAATGCCAGCATGAACCTGGCCAACAAGGCCATCGTCTCGGCGAACATCAAGCACGTTAGCCGCCTGAACAACTCGCAAGACGATCTGACCGGTGATGTGATGGGGGTATCTCGCTTCGACATGAAGCAGGACACCACTGAGCGCTGGAACGAAGTGGGCGTAGGGCTGCAGGTTGCCGGCCCGTTCAAGGCCTCCCGCGTGGGTATCACCTACGGCCACCGCTTCGGTAGCGACAAAGCCGTTGCCTCAGACGTCGCAACGCTGTCCCTGTCGGTCGGTTTCTAATCGGAAACTGATTCACCAAGCGCCCCGCTCAGTTGTGGGGCGTTTTCGTTTGAGGGCGGTTATCGTCAGGCAAAAAAAAGCCACTCCGCAGAGTGGCCGGGGATCATTGGTGTTAGGCAGCAGACTGCCTGTTCTGTTGCTGCCACCAAGCGCGGAAGCTGGTTACCAGAGAGCAGCCATTGTCTTCAGGCAAGGTGATTACCGCCTTCCTCTCGTGACTGATTTCATGCTCTGGCTCACCATCACGTGAACAATGGTAGAGCTTGAAGGTGTTACGTGTATCGAGCTGGAAGCAGCACAAAGTGCCCTTCGGCCGTTTGTAGTAGACCCGGCAGAAGCCCGACTCAACAGAGTGGAACGCCAACTGCTCAACCGGTGTGACCTCAGTTGGCGGTACCAAGCGGTGACGATGCTCAACGATCAACGCTCGCAATGCCGTCATATCGATCGAGCGTTTAACGCCATCCGGGAAAAGAACGTCGCCGTACAGTGCTGCCAGATCAGAAGCCAAGCTGTCCTCGACAAAGTGGCAATCTGCGATGTCCCAGGCTCGGCCAGAAATCCACTCTCGCTTTTCCTCGGGAGTTTCCAGATCATCAACATACTCACGTTGCTCCGCCATGGATTCCGCCACCTTGAAGCAAGCTTCATTTTGACTTGTTGCCAACACATATTCGGAATAGGTGCCCTCATCCTGCTGCCCCCAGTTCAGAGTGACTGCGAACATTTCAAGTGCGGGTTGATTAGCTTTTACTTCAGTGCTGCTCATGATCAATCTTCCTTTAATAATTGGTATTAGCCAGCGAGTTTCATATCTTGCTGAAGCGCAGTTTTGCCTTCATTGAAAGCGTTCAAGAGTTCCGGGATATCAGTCAGAAGTGCATGAGGGGTTTCAGACGCCCCCCAGCCATAACCCCAGGCAGCATCCTTTGCATCTTGAAATGTATTGGCTGCTAGTTGAGTGGTTTCCGGCGATTTCATGAGTAGTACGGCTAGCGCCCATTGAGATCGAGCGTAAGCCGCAAGCTGAAAACAGGTATTCATACGTTCACCAGAGTAGTTTCATAACCACCTGTAATGAAGAACACGGACCTGTATTGCCATGTGGCTGGAGTTGTACTGTGCAGTACACTGGCCGGTACAAATATCCGGATATTGACTTGAAGGTTTTGAAGCTTTGCTAAAGAATTACTGCATCATGTTCTAGGAATGAAAACCATGCTGCCTGACGCACTGGTAACCATCGGTATGTTCGCCATCGCCTTTTTCGTCATTTGGCTGATGCTGGTGTTCTTGCTCTTGATCCACGAAGCCGGGCATCTAATACCAATGCAGCGGTTTGGTATTAAGCCTGACAAACTCATTATTGGCGGATACAAGCTTTTCTCGTTCCGAAAATCTGGGATTATTCATGAAATTGGTCTGATTCCGCTTTGGGCGTATGTGGTCAGCACCGACTACGAAAAGGCGCCCTCAGACCGCCGGGCGATCATCGCTGCAGGTGGCCCCCTCATCTCCCTGGCGACCGGCCTGCTGTTCTTCGGGATTCACTACGTCTCGCCGAACTGGCCGACGCTTGTCGCGGCCCAGGGCTCGATCCTCCTGGCAGCGACTAATATCATCCCCCTGCCGCCCATGGACGGCTTCACGATCGTCGAGCATTTCTTGAACCGCCGCGGGATCTACTTCGATGACAAGAACAGGAAGCTGCTGTTGGGTATTGGGCTTGCCACGATCGTAGCGATAACCCTTGCTCTGTAAAAATACAAAGCGCTGATTTTCATCTCCTGGTGCAAGTTCAACCCACCAGGAGATGATTAATGACCACCACTTCCCTCAACGCAACCGCTCAACGTCCTGCTCTGCAACCGGGGTTCTTCGAAGAGGCCTTCAAGGACTACCAGGTACCGCCGAAGATTCGCGCTTTCGCTGAAGCCTTCTGCATCCGCTTCAATGTTCGTGGCATCTGTGACCCCGCCTACTGTGCAAACCTCGTTGCCGTGGAACTAAAGGTCGGTGATGGCTGTGGAAAATTCGACCACGACAAAGACGCCGATGAAACTGGCTTCGCCAAGATTGGCAGCCGTTTACTCTTCTCATACAGCACCTGCATCAGTCTGACTGAGCCGGAAACCACGGCTGATGTCATCATCAGCATGGTGAAAGCTGCTCTGGCCGGCGCCCCCGTTGAGGAGCTCTTGCCGCCGCCTGCAGCACCCGCTGCTACGAACTGAACACACCCAAACCGCCTTTCGAGGCGGTTTTTTTTCGTCGAACGAACGCAATGATGGCATTTCGATACAGGTGGCGTATGTGTTCATGTATTATTCACGCGTCAAAACCATGAGGGACCAACCATGCTCACGAGCCAGCCCCAGCAAGGCATTTCTTCCCCCGCCCACCTGCCGGCCGCCAGCACCTCAGAGGTTAAGTGGTTCTCCCAGGTCACTGTCGAGCTTTCGTATTGGCACGGGAATCAGAGGTTGAAAAACCTCGACCAGTTCGAATGGCATGGTGACGCTGTGATGGCGCCAGCACTGACCCACGCTCGAAGCAAATGTGATTTTTACAAGATCGACGAATCGTCCTCCCTTGAGCTGTGGGCGTTCCGCTCCCAGTGGCAAATTGCGAAGGTTCGTGAGGGCGCCGACCAGCACTGGTCGTTTGCGGACAGCCTCGACCATGACGTGACAAGGGTCTTGGTCAGCCATCATCCAGTCTGGTCATCAAAACACGGGAAGATGTCCCCTCCTGACACCTGGCCAGGGTTCACCGCTACATTCCGGAAAATCATTTCGGTCGACGCTAGCCGGTCAACCGCTGAACTGGGAGGCCTGGTCACTGCGGCTCTGTGCGTCATCGAGCAAGGTCCTAAAGCTCTGGGCCTCGCGATTACCGATGGTGGCATCCGTGACCTGACCATTACCCGCGTCGGAGCAAACACCCGCAGTGCTGGTTGCGAGTTGCTGATGGTGACGGGTGCAATCGAGGTGGCCATGTCCCCCTACCAAGCAGAATTGAGTCTTGACCATCTGGAGGCAACCGTCCGCAGTTCTGTTGGTATCAAGCTATCCCTCGTCGACGGAGTTACTGCCACGGGGCACCTCGATGCCGGGCAGCGCTCAACGATCTGGTTAGTCGAAGGCCGAAATACACATAAGAATACCTAGCGCGTATGCGTACGCGTTATGTAATATTGCCGCGCCGGACAGATAGAAACCCTGTCCGAATGGCTGGTGTCGGCAAATCTGGGTTATGCGCAGGTGTCAGTCATCACTCTTAGCAAGTTCAACGATTTCTGACCCTTCAGGAGGGCACCGCCATGACCGCAACCGTCGAAAACAGCAGCACCGAACACCAGATGGATCTGGATTTCCGCATGATCATCACCACTGGCAACATCAAAAAAGCGATGGAAAAGGGTGATGGCAAGAAGCGGTTCACCGCAGGTGACCTCTGGAACATAGCGCCAGGTACTATCCAGGTCATCCCGGGGTACAACGTCAGGGAGCGAAATGCTGCCTACTTGGCCAACGTTCAAAAACTGAAGGAATCCATCAAGGACAATGGATTCAAGAAAGACTCGGCTCTCTCGGTCATCATCCGTCGCGATGAAAATGGAGAGCAGTCAATTTGTCTGAAGCGTGGCCATCAGCGTCTTGAAGCTACGATGGAATTGATCGCCGAAGGTGAAAGCATCCCAACCGTCCCTTGCATCATTGCTGCAGATGATTGTTCCGAAGAGGACATGACTGCAGACCTTGTGATCAGCAATAATGGTTCACCGCTTAGCCCATATGCGACAGCAGTTGTTTGCAAACGCATGACCCGCTTCCATCCCGATGACCATTCCGCGATCGCCAGGAAACTGAATCTCTGGCCCGCCCAGGTTTCTGATTACCTCTTGATGATCAACGGTCCTGTGGAGATTCGGAACTATGTCCGGGACGAAGTGGTCTCGTTCACGTTGGCTGTTCAGATCCTTCAAGAGCATGGCCCCAAAGCTCTGCAAGTGATCGAGCAAGGCCTTGCTCGCTCAGCTGCTGCAGGCGGCAGAACCGAAAAACTCATGCCACGGTTTGTTCCAGGCAAGGTCATCAAGAAGGCAGTCACCAACGCTGCTCCAACGATGAGAACGGCTATCCAGGACATCCGCCAGGATAAAGGCTTCAGCCAGCTTTCTCCGGAGAACCAAAAGCGGCTTGAAGACATTCTCGAACAATTCCGCCTTGCGGAAGAGGAAGAGGAAAAACTGAACGTGAACCCGTCCGCCGAGCAAGAGCTCAACCTCAAAACTATTGAGGAATAACCATGCCTTCCAGGCTGCCCCTACACTCGATGTAGGGGCTTTTTTTGCCTACCGGAAAATGGCCTTCAACTTCGTCCACCAGGCTGTGTGCACCTCGTGCCGCTTCAATTCCCCGGCAGCTGACCACTCAAGCTGCACCGAACCGGTTGAGCCCGTGCACATGATCGTGAATCGAGTGAACGACGCGCATGCCTCACAGGCAGCAAGCCCAGCTAGCTCGAATCGATCGCCCGGCTGAGGTGTGACCTCCCCCCTCACCAACTCTCCGTTCAAACTACGCCGGCAATGGCTGCAGTCGACTGCGAAGCGGGCCAATTGAGTACCATCTGAAAAGACGATCGGGAGGCGAAGGTGCAAGGGCATCACCTGCTGCCACCGGCTGATCGCACCGTCAATTGTTGAACTGCTACCATCGTCATTACTGCTTGCCACTGATACGGCCCTCATCGATCGCCTTCATGTACACCTGGACCCAACCTGGTATCCGCCGCTGCCCTCTTTCCCAATAGCCTACTGCGGCGTACGCCCATCCCAGCGCATCGGCCAGTTGTGTTTGTGTCCAGCCTAGGACCTCGGCCCTGATGCGCCTGATGTCTGCACCGGCCAGGCTAGGTGCGTCGCCGACAAGCTCACCTTGCACTGCAGCCTCGAAGAGCGATCGAGCTGCAGCCGGCATATCGGCCCCCTTCTCCCATTTCGATACCAGCCCGGGTGACACGGACAGCATCGAGGCTATAGCTGCCTGAGTCAGGCCTGCTGCATGGCGCTGGAGGGCAAGATCAGTGTGCACGGTTTGGGTGAACTGGATCTGGTTCTCAAAGGCCATGTCGTCGCGGTAGCATTGCGCTGCGCGCTTTGCCCGGGAACGGCCGTGGTAGGCCAGGTCGCGAAAATGGCGATCGGCGACAAACTTCCCATCCTTCATCAGTCGAACACGCCAGCCGGCATCAGAAGGCTTCGATGGGCGATTGTCCCGGGTAATACCCTGCATGCTTGAGTCAGCGATGCGCCTGGCAGACGATACTTCGATGCCAGGCGCGGAATTGGAGGTCTCCATAAGCCTCAATCATCCAGGGAGTCGTTCTGACCTGACTCTTGGGCATCATCACCACCCAGGAACAGCCCATTGCTGGAGAGCAGACCACCACCCAGAACGAGAGCTGACGTAACCGCCAGCGCCGGCACCCCATCCGACTCCCCTGCGTCAGCATTGGCTCCCTTCGGCCGCGGCTTCACCGGAATCGGGATACTCGCTGCCGCAGTTGCCGTAGGAGCTTGGAGTGTCAGGGGGGCATCAGGACGCTTTTGAGGTACCGGCTTTGGTAGAGGATTGCCCCGTTCTGGCATGAGCAGTGGCACATCCTCCTCCAGATTGAGCGTGACCACACTGGCCTGCGCTTTCTCCAGGCTGCTGAAAAACTCATCAGACCGCGCCATCAATTTGCGGAACTGTTTGTCGGTCATGAGTTCCCGCCGGCGCAGCCCACCGATGTTCCGAATGGTGTCTGTAGTGATGGCGTACAGGGCATCTTGAAGCTCGGTGCGCACCTGGTGCGTCATGAATTCACACTTCAAGGACAGTACTTGTTCCGCTCGGCCAACCTGGGTCTCCAGTTTCTCAAGCGCCTGAAGCTGGCGCTGGATCCGTCGTTCTGCCACTTGGGCTGTGGTTCTGGACCGGTTGAACCAGTACCAAGCGCCGAGGAGGAAAAGGGCCCCCGCGGATGCAGCTAGGTACGTAGGCAGTTCGCTCGAAGGCGGGTCTGGCACAAGATTGAAACTGAACGAGTCAGCTGAGACCAGGGACAGTGAGAGCACCCCTGACAGAGACAAAAGCAATGGTCGTTTCGCAGTCATATCGGGCTCCAACGCTTACAGCATCAATAGGCTTATTTGATACATAACGCGTACGCGTACACGCATAGTATCGCCTTGGATTTAATTGTCACGCTGAAAGAATGAGCTGCCAGGGTTTCCCCTACGGATGACCTATTTTCGGGATGCAGCTGGAGTACTGCTGATACGGCCGGCAGCGGAAGCGCATGGGCACCCAGGCTCTTGCAAGGATGGTCAACAGCTGTGGCCGATGGGTAGTCGTGCAACTTTTCTGTGAAACGCCGCCCCGCTTCACAAAAAAAATGACCAGGCGCCGATCAAAACGGGGCCTGGTATGTCATCTATTTTGTGAACCTACACTTGGCCCGGGCATACAGCTGGTTTACAAACTGGCCACCCCAAGTGGGATGATTGGCGAGGTAACGGTATGCAGTCCACATCCGTTCCCCTCGATGCTTACCGAAGCAGTCTTGATGCGAATAGCACCCAGAATACCGACATTGGAATTGGAGATGATGCGCTCCTGGCCAGTCTGCGTGACCGAAACAGGTTCAAAATCGGCGCCCATGTCGTTGGACAGCAACTGGTTGATGCGTTTAGCCATTTCGGATGCAGCTTCGTCGGCAAGACCTTCTGCGGAAACGGAGTCAAAGCAGATGCCGATCACCTCTGCATCCGCACCAGACTCGTCGTCGTCCTGGGATAACACGACGTGGGCCGTGGCCTTCAGTTCACTGGAGCTCACCAACTCGGCAATGACTGTTGATCGATACGCTTGCTCAAGCTCAGCGAGCTCAGCGTCACGTACCGTTCCTGATGGATATGATCCGACCTGGTGCAGCAGGTTACCGCGGGAATCAACTGCAGCTGCTGCGAGCGTGGCGTATTTGATTGCTGTGTCATGGAAGTTCATGCGTTTCTCTCCTGAAAGGTGGGTGCAAGGCCTTGCGTTGCCTTACAAACAGGTAATGAGAAACACGGGGTTGTATTCTTGCTATGCTCCATGACAGCTTGCTCCTTGATAGCGAATCAGCGAGTTACACGGCTTAATTCCAATCTGCCGTTAGTGAAATCAAGATCAAGAACGGCACGACCTATGATTTCCTTGTCTGTGACAAACCCCCAGTAACGGCTGTCCAGACTATTGGAACGATTGTCACCTAGTACGAAATAAGAACCCGCGGGAACCGTACATGCCAAGCCTGACAAGTTTCGATCGCAGCCGGGGATGTCAGGAAAGTCTGTGCTTACACCAAAGTCGTTGCTGCCAGGGTCTTTAATCGTGCCGATTTGTAAGCCGTGAACTGTTTCCAGTGTATATACGGCCTGCTTGAGCTTTCCGCTACCTTCATCTTCGTACTCATATGGTTTCTCGATCCCGTGGACCGCTGGCACATTATTAATGGCGAGTACACCCGCTTGATAAGTGATGTGATCACCGGGGACTCCTACCACACGCTTGATGTAAGGCTTAGACGGATCGAGTGGGAATCGGAAAACCAAGACATCGCCAAATTTCGGTGCGCGCCCTTGCGTTATTGGCTTTGGAACGAATGGTAATCTCATCCCATAGGTGAACTTATCGACTACAACGACACTCCCCACGCCAAGCGAGGGACGCATCGATGACGACGGCACAAGGTATGGTTCGGCGACAAAGGATCGGAATAGGAGCAGGAACACGGCAACAGGCGTCAACTCCACCAGAAAGGCCAAAACGCCTTGTGTGTAGTGAGGCCGGCCTTTAGCTCCCCGATACCGTTCATAGATCCAGAACGGCAGACCAAGGGCTGCTGCAGTCGCGAGCAAGGTCGCCATGTCCAAGAATGTGCAAAGCAAAATGTATGGGCCAAGCACCGCGGCGGCGCACCCTAGGGAGTAGATCCAGGCTGGTCCATGGGCCTGATACTTTTTACGACAGAGCGCCGGAGCCGCTACCGTCAAGCCAACTCCGATCAAGAACAGGCTCATAAGTGTTTGCCCATCTTTTTATGGTAACGATAGATAGCCAGGCGGCTTATGAACAGAGCAAAAAAGATACCGCCCACTGCCCAGCCAACCACCTTGACCCAGAAGCCGTAGCTGTAGGCAGGGATGACTTCGAACTTCTCCAGGAGGAATTCAATTAAGGATCCAACCGTCCACAAGAGCGCTGCAACCACCCATCCGTTCATGAGGAGTTGGATATTGTACTTCACGCCTTTAGGCTGCTTCTGTGTAGCGAGCATATTTACTCCGCGGCTATGAACGACCACCCTGCCCGGCTTAGCGCGCATTTGTATCCGCTCAGCGGCTTGATCAACAGAGTTGACTCAAGTGACGCAGCGATACAATCAAAGTGATAGCTGTAATATGAAGAAAGCTTCTCCACGTCCGCACTAAGGGCTCGCCAGTATGTCTCGTAATGCCGGCTGCCTAGAACGGGTGCAGTATTTTCGTATTGGAGAGGAAACGGCTGCAGGGTAAGAAGCGCCAACCGGCATTTCGAACGAAGCCAGGTGCATGAAGCGTCGACGATAGACTGACTCAGTTCTGACGACCTGAATTTATCGCGAACTTCCAGCCGGGTTATAACAAAGACGCTGCCAGCTTCCAGCACAGCGGCGAAGTCCTGATGGCAGGTCCTGACCAGCTCCTGAACCAGCGCCTGGACGGCCTCGCTGACCAGATCGCAAGCATCAGCCAAGGAGTATCGCTTCCCCTCTCCACTGGACAACAAAACCCCGTCCAGGATAGCGACCGGTACAGCCTCTGACTTCGATAGGAGCCAGGCTGTAACCAGTCGCCCTTCACACACCGCAGGGCCATCAAATACATCCCCTGAAAGGCTCAGCTCCACGGTATAGCCACCTGCGAGCTCCACGCGCTCAACCACCCCGTGATGCATCGGAATCTCGCTGTAGAAGCCGGTATCTATCAGGCTTCGCACATACGGACGGCACCGAGTGATTTGCGTCAGGCTGGCAGGCATGCTGCAGTTCAGCGCAGACCGGTGCCAGCACGAGCCTGCTCAGCCTTGGTTTTTTTACGATCGGCCATTTTCATCAGCTGTACGAAAAGCGCTGCCATCACCAGGACCGCGATCAGCACGAAAGCGAGTGTGGGGGTGATGTGGCCAATCTTTGCCCACACAAACACGAATGCCGCGAGTGCCAAGGCTGCCGGCACTTGGCCAACAATGTTCAATGTCCGCATGGCCCAGAATTGGATTTGCTGCATCTCAAGCTCCTAGATTTGATTGATAACACGTACACATAATACTAGAGGAATCGATATACTGCTAGCCATTCGATGTCATGATGCCGCCACAAAAAAAAGCCTCAGTTCACAGATATGAACCGAGGCCTTGGCCATCAACAAGGATTGGCTTACAGCGGGATGAAGATCGAGTAGAAACACACTGCCAGTGCGGCTGCGCAGAGGGCCGAGCACAGCCAGATCAGGAGATTGACATCGCGCAGCGAGCGATCAGCAAAGCCCTGAATGGCCTGGACCTGCTCAGGGCCAGAGGCGTTTTTCACAGTGAAAAGAGCTTTGCGGCGCTTGATAGCGATCGAAATGATCACGGCCAGCACCACAACGGCGATACGAGCGAGCATGTCGGTAGTGATTGTCATAGCGGTTCCTCAGGTTGGGTTGGATACAGAACAGGTAGTACGATTTACTGGCGAGAGGTGGCATCACGGCCGCCCCCCTTGTTGAGACATGATTTTGATGGCTGCTAATACTGGGTCCCTGGGGCCGGTATCCTCGCCCTCGCAATGGGTCCGGTGCTCACCTGGCTTGATCAGGCAGTACCGACCCACCGGCTTAGCTGCTGCCATCTCGAAGCCACGCTGGGCCCAAGGTTTGAACAGGATCAGGCCGACAGCAGCAACAGCGCAGATAGTGGCAACGGCAGCTATAGCGATGCGCAGAGAGAAGAATCGCCCTCGACTATTCACCGACAGCAAGCTCCACCCCGGTCGACAGGCTGATCATCTGAACTGCAAGGTCTGGGTTTATCAGCCCTTTGGAGGCGAGCCCCCTGATCTGGCCGGAGAAGAACTGCACGAAGAATCGTTGCGAGGCGTGCACGCTTTGCTCAGCAGCACCGTGCTCCTTCACCTGGTCACGGCGCTCGATGGCGGCGGCGGCCGAGGTAGCGATAGCGTTGGCCAAGTCCGCAGCTCCGGCCTCACCTCGGGACGGCAGCCTCGTCACGTCAAGTTGCGCAAGGACATCATGTGGGAGATGCAAGCTCGAAAAACCCTCACCGTACCACCCGTCATACACCGACACCCCGTGCTCGTCGGTGGCCAGCACAGTGAAATAACGAGAGAGCTGGTGGGACTGATCGTCACCGACAGCAAGCTTGGGTGGGTTGGCCACCTCGTAGCCGGCGCCGACCTCGAATTCGAGTGTGTTGGCCAAATTGAACGCTCCTATCGGTTCGAAGAAATTACCAGGCACAAAAATACATAACGCGTACGCATACGGCTATAGAGTCGATGCAAATCTGCCAGCCTATTGCCGCTCATTGCCCGCAAGCAGCGCCTGGGAGGACACGGCGGCACCGAAAATCAGAACCAAAAAAAAGACCCACCATCTAGGATGGTGGGTCGGATTTAGCGTTACTTTATAGGTAGCTCTGCTGAGCGTTTATTTGGATTGCAGCGGCTTGCTGGTTTGGTTTGCACCGTACTTTACGCGTCTGAACTCACTTTTGATGGCAGCTACAGCTCCCATCAAAGGTGCGAAGAAGATACGTGGTGCTTGCCTTGCAGCATTAGCGAACTCAGACCCAAATGTTTGATTCATTCAGCAAACTCCTTGACTGCGCGATATGCGCCAATGCAGATAAATATAAAGAAGAGACTTGCGTCAGCCAAAACAAGGGCTTGTTCAAGTAGCGTCAATATATCCAGCGTGAACTTGCTAATACCAAAGTCAGCAAGGTAGTGGACCAAATGGTTGAGCAGAACTGCTGGCACCATGATGATGAAAAAGATGACAGTACCGACGAAGCCATGAGCTGCGAAGTGTGCGATCGGGTTCCACCAAGGTTTTTTGTTGTGCGTTTTCGACATCTGTTACTCCTGAAAGGACCTGGGGCGGTCGTTGAGAAATCCCATAGGCCTTCTTGCGGTAGACCTAGCCCCTGGAGATGCGTAACGCGGGTGTGTAATCGACAGGCACAAAAAAAGCCAGGCATAACCTGGCTGGGTGAAATATCTCGATCAGCTCTGCCGGGCCTGCCGCAGCCGACCTGGTGTGAATTTGCCTGAGAACGAGAAGCCGAGATCCCTCACTCGCTCACGGACCTTCAGCTTGTTGGATTTGTCACCCCGCTCCTTGTGGAGCTCGACGTGCTCTGCCTCCACCTGGAGTAAGAATTCGACGTCCTTCTGACACAGCTCCAAGGACTGCTCCAGTTTTTTTCGGTCCGAAAATTTCTTTCCGATCAGAGCGGCCGAGGACGCAGCCAGGACGGTACTGGTGACAGCAGCAAATGCATTTATCAAAGCGGATTGAACAGCAGGATCGTTGATTGCGAGAAGCATGATGGCCCCCTGAAAGTTAACTTGCTCCAAGGGGATGCTTCACAGAAACCAGTAAACCACAGGCACAAAAAACCCGCTCGATCGGCGGGTTCTTTGTGAAGGTCAGTGCTTGGCGGTGGTTTTGGCTGAGCGGTCGCCGCCGCCAGCCTTAGCCATTTCAGCCTTGATGGCCTTATAGGCACCAATCACAGGCGCAAAATAGATGCGAGGTGCCTGCTTAGCCGCACTCATAAATTCAGAAGCGAAAGTGATCGCTTTCATGTGCTTGCCCCCTCTCTGGGATAACTAGTGACTCATGTATAGCAAATTAGCTGAGCGCCATCAAGCGTCTGAAACAATTTCAGCGAGCAAAGAAAAACCCGATTCGCATAAGCGAACCGGGTATATGTTGCGTTTGAAGCGAAAAATCAACCAATCAGATCAGCAAAGCCAATGATCCAGTTTGGAATTTGTCTAAATCCGCACCTGCCGACTCATCCTTGCTGGCATGAGTAGACCGAATGGGGAAGTTGACTATATTATTGCGTGATGCCATCAGAGACCTACCCACTTCCTCGCCCACTGAGACAAATTTCGGAAAGCTGACGCTTTGGCCGCAAATCTGATGGCCTGTAGTTTCCGAAACACCATCGGTAATTCCGGCTGGCATTCCTTTTAGTCTTTCATGCTCGGCCTTGGTGAACAACCTGCTCAGCGCCGGATTCTCTGGATGAAGCAGGTATGGCTCAGTTGAACGGCCGCGCTTGTAGCCGCGACTGAGAACCCCGCAACCATCTTCTTCACCTGTCAAAAGTTGACGCATGAACCCCTTGCCATGTGCAATATCACGCGCTTCCTTCTTTGCAAGATACTCATAGTCCTTCCAGGATGGATCATCGAACGGAACCTCATCCAGAATGTCGTTGATACACGATTCACGAACTCTGTTTTGCTTAAGATTTTCGAATGAGAAACTATCGCCAATGCCCGGGGTCATCGCTACTACAACCAAACGCTTACGACGCTCTAGCGTTCCAAAGTCCCAGCCATCAAGAATAGCCTCATGAACTTTATACCCTAGGTGGCTAAACACGCTGCGTATCACGGCCATTGATGCTGTATTCGCGTACTCCCCAACATTTTCAAGGATTGCAACGCATGGATTTACGTGCCGCAACCAATTCAGATAGTCCACGAATAATGCGCCAGCACCGTCATGGCATTCGGCATGCTCAAGCTTCAACCGGCTGCGGCCCGCTCTACTCGCTCCCAGGCAGGGCACTCCGGCGATGAGTACATCACACTGAGGGGTATTATCTCCCAACCATACATCACGAACGTCAGATTCAATTGCAATTGAGTCTTCAGTCCATAGCTCGCTATTATTGCGCATTGAGCAGTCAAGATACTCACCCTCAATCTCAACACCAACTTGAATGAATGACCCAACACCCGAACGCATCAACCCCGAGTGAACTGCTTTATCCGCGATACCCCCGCCGTGAAAGATGCTCGCAACTGCGAGCTTTGCACCTCGCTCCAACTTATCCTTCATGCGCTTGAGGCGCTCGCGGATCTTGGTTTGAATCTGCAGTGCAGTGATCACAATCCGGCCACGACGAATCGCAACCCGGACCTTATGATCATCTTCAAAGACTTCACGAATTTGCTCAGATCGCAGATCGATTACTGGATGAACAATCCCATTACGCTCTCGTTTTGAAACGCTGATGCACTTTCCGGCAAAGCCGGATTGAACCTCAATTAGTTCTAGACGTCGGGCAACCTTGTCAGACTTGATCGAGTATTTTTTGCCAATCTGAACACCCGCTGTCAGCAGGTGACGGCCCTCCATGAAGACACGTGAAACGCCTTTCGATTCGCCAATTTTTGCGTTGATGATGGTGGTCATTATGCTGCTCCAAGTAGTCGACACAGCTCCCCTGACGGGGACTGAGCCCGATCGGGGAAATGACAAACTGGTTGTCCGTACACACCTGGAATGCGGAACAAGACTCCATACTTTTTACGTGCAAAAAAAGCCCCCGCCACGGCGGAGGCTTGATGTCCTGCTTGATTCAGATGGACGCCGGCACTTCCTCCCCACCCAGCGCCTCGTACAGAGCTGGGAGAAATTCGGCGAAGGTCATCATCATCAACACGAACGTAGCGTCAGCCTGCGCCAGCGCATCCTCTCCTCCATCCTGGCTGGCCTGCTCCTGAAGCAACTCTTCGAACTTCAAGCGCCTGATCACCAGCTTGTCGTCGAGGACAAACGACAATTTGTCCTGCCAAGCCAGCGAAAGCTTGGTCGCGACCTTGCCAGTCGCCAGGTGATTTTTGATTTCGTCGCTGGTGAGGTCCTGCCGCTTGCAGCGAACTGATCCGCCATCTTCATGGGTATCATTCAGTTCACATTCGTCCAGGACGTAGAAACCTTCGCTCGCCTGGCCGGTTTTGAGCCAGTCAGTGAGGGTCGCGCTCGGGGCGATCTTCACAGTCACCGGGCGCACCGGGAGGGACCCCATTACTTCACGGAGGGTGGAGAGCAGATCCTCTGCACGTTTGGCGCTGGCATTGTTGACGATGATCAGCCCGAGCTTGGGCGCGATGGCCGCTGTTATCACACCCCGACGGATAAACGCCTTCGGCAGCATGGCCTGGATCGTTTCGTCTTTGATCTGGTCACGCTCTTTCTTGTAGACCTTGCGCTGCTGGGCGTTCTCGATCTCCTCGACCTTCTCCTTCACAGCATCATTGACAACACTTGCCGGCAGGATGCGCTCTTCCTTCCGAGCACTGATCAGAAAGAAATTCCCGCTCTGGTGAACGAGTGGAGCTTCCTCCCCCTTGCCCAGCGGCGCGATGAAGCCATAGGTGACCAGCTCTTGCGAACCGCACGGCCGTGCCGGCTTCGACGCCAGGGCGGCTTGGAGAGTATCCGTGGCGAATTCAATATCTTGGGTCAGACGGTAAACGGTCAGATTCTTAAACCACATGGTCATGCCTTGTTAGGTGATGTCGGTGATGACAGCGCCCCTATGAGCGCAGTCTTGAGTAATTGAGGTTGAAGCAGCTGAGTGATATCTGCCGGGAAGGTGAGCTGTCGATCAGCCTGCAGCCGCGTAGCGGAGGCAATCGATCTCTTGAGCTGGGTTAGGCCGGTCGAGCCCTGCCCACCATCCTCCCCACTCCTCACAACTGATCGGTCGCGATGTACCAGGTGCCCCTTCTACGCAGAACTTGCCTAAGTCCGACGACCAGGTGACCACCAACAAGGAGGCATCAATGCCCTCCTTCCCGCTCCAGTTCCAAAAATGGCCGGCACTTTCGGGTACCGCCTGTGACCAGATGCGGCGCGTACTGCCCTCAGTAGCCCGCTGGCGCTCAGTAGGCGCATTTTCAAAACGGTTGGATGGGGAGATGCCGAAAGTCGCGAGCGGGCCTTCAATGGCCGTCTGCTGCAGCCAGGGCATCGGAGAGTTCATGTACGCGATGTAGTTGGCAAAGAGATTCGCGGTGTCACGAACCCCTACTGCGGTTGCGTACTTCAAGAGTTGGGCCGCCTGCGCTGGTTGTGGCGCTGCGAGCAGCTTTCGCAAAAACACCGCTTCTGCCGTTGAGAACTGATGGCTGCCGGCATGGCCGCTAGCTCCCGGTGGAACACTGAGCCCCGCGGCATGCGCCTCGATCATGGCCCGGTCGACCTCAGCATCGAGCGATTCGCCGCTGAGCAGCGCGTCGATGCCGATACGCACCATTGGGGTATTGGCTTTCCCGGTTCGGAGGGCGGGCCACGCAAGTAGAAATACCGCTGGGCGGCCTTCAAGAGCAACGCCGCAATGTCGGCAGTGCCGGCGCCAGTTGCGCCAGGAGCTACATCAAGCAGGTTCCCCATGGCGGTCTTCCCTCACTGCGCGCCGGCGATCGACAGCCGCGGCGGCTGCTGCAGACCGGCCTTCGTTGTATCTTTGCCCTGAGCGGCCTTGATCTGCGCCAGCTCCTGCTCCAGCTCCTCACAACGCCGGGTAACCTGCGCCAGCGTGCGCACCGTCAGGTCGCCATGCTCATCCTGCTCGATGCTCAAGTCCAGGCGAGCAATGATTTCCGAGTTCATGCTGCGGTGATTGTCTCTCGCGATTTCAGCGATCTTCTCTCGCATGCCGTCAGGCAGGCGCACCACGAACTTATCTGCTGTGCGGGATGTATTGCGGGGCTGGGACTTGAGCATGGGAATTAACCTCAGTATGGCGAGCTGGCGATGTCTCAGGTGAAAAGTGATTACGCAGCGCGAAGGTGCCGGGATTTGTTCTCGCGGCTCTCCTTGGCCTCGACAGTCAGGAGCGATCGAGGATTTGAGAGCAAGCGACGGAGACCAATCGGCTCACCGGTGTCTTCGCACCAGCCGTAACTACCGTCTGCAATCGCAGACATGGCCAGCTTGATATCGCGCAGACTTTGGTTTTCACGCTCGATGCTGCCCAGGATGGACTGGCGCTCTTGTTCGATCAGTGCGGCGTCCACTTCATCAGGGGCTTTCTCCAAGCCCGTCAGATCGACGCGCAGCTGCTCGATGCGTCCCATGGCTGTAGCACTTTCGTTCGCCAGCAGGTTTTTGAAGAACGCTACTTGCTCAGGGTTCATGTACTGGTCGTCGGGCTGTTGCAGCAGTTCCTGAGGGGTCATCGATTGGGCCTCGTGATTGGTTGGGTCAATGTGCCTGGCGCCAGCGTTTCGTCTAGAGAAACGGCTGCTTGATGTCACCATGCTGTCATTTTCACACGCACCGATATTACTGGCAGTATCCGAAACGCACAACAAGCAAATTACACATACGTGTTATGCATGCTGAAAAAATAAATTTGACCCGGTCTCCAGAGCTTCCTGCAGGCGTAAAAAAACCCCAGCGCCTAAGCGGTGGGGTTTGGGTGAATCGTTAAGCCGCTGCCGGCTGAAGGCTTCGTTTGTCCACGTAGATTTCCTGCACGAGATGAACCCGATCTGGATTCTGCTGCGCGAATTGAGCAAGAGCGGCGCCCGGGCTACCACCACCACAGCGGAATGTTTGAAGCGCACCCTCGTTTGGCATCGAGTAGACCAGCAGGAACGCGGTGTCCTCGTGATAGCGGTTGGCTGCGTAGTCGACAGCTTTCCCTGTCAGACCGGCCATTTCAACAACCCACTGCAGGGTTTGAGCTCGAACCTCAAGCTCGATCATCGCCTCCTCGCCAGTGCGGGGGAACTGAGCCTGCGACATATCACGGCCCATGTAGGCTGTCTTCGCTTTTTCGAACTGACTGAGCACAAGATGTGCGAAATCGCCGAACTGGAACGCCAGCTTGGCCCGCAGAAGGTCCAATGGCTGATAGAAATCAGGAGCTTTCCAATCAGCTGGTACACGGCCTTCAGTGGAGACTGCTACTGCTTGGTTTGGGTTAGTCATGGTGCGGCTCCTCATGTGCGTTAAGTTTGTACGTGGAGATGGCCCACACGGACATGTATGACGTGTGGCCTCGCCCCTAGCGCTGGTTGCATGGCGCCGGCATGCAAAAGGCTCACGCCGCTTGCACGTCCAGGAGGTGTAGATCTGCAGGGACGCTCACGACATCCCCAAGCCAACGCCGAACGGCGTCCCTCTGAGTGGCGACTGGGCAGCCAGGCTCAGTGCTCATCATGAAACCAAATGCCTTGAAGCTCGCTTCACGCATGGCCCATTCCAAGCCTCTTCCGCTCAGATCTTCGACGAACACGGTCTGGTAGGAATGTTCTGTTCTGCAACGACCAAGCAAGCCCGGTGCGGTAGCCCGGGCGAGTAGAGCCGAAGCGCCGGCGGCGAGCTCAGCGCCATTCTCATCCGCTACCACCCAATCCCAGTGGTTCGCCGCGACGACGTCGCGCAGGCTGAGCTGGGGCTGTGAGAGGTGCGATTTGGCCATGTCGAGCGCATGCTGCGCATTGGCTGCAGCGAACAGTTCGCCGGTGACGACTCGGAATGCTTTCAGACGGAAAGTGTCTGCGGCATCAGGGTGTTGCTGGGTAGGTTCGGTATGACGCATGGTGGGCTCTACACAAATTGCTTCAGTGGTAATGGGCGCTTTCATAACCGCCACCTCAGCCAACACCTGCTCGCACCATCCGCACCTTCACCCCTCGCTGCTCAAAAGCCTTGGCTACGCGCCCTTGACGCTCGTCTTTGCCATCGCCGAAGACGATGGCGTGAGTCACCCCGCCTGGCAGAGTGTCGGGAGTCGTATGCCTGGCCACTGAGGCCAACGGGACATTCAATTTCTTGCTTATCAGTTGGCGGTGGCGCTCACCCGTGATTAAGCAGTCAATGACGACCTGGTTCACCTGGTGATCAATGATGAGCTTGGCAATCCGGTCCGCTTGAGCGCTGTCGATCGTGGGGCCCGAGGTGCTAATGAAGAGCTTAGAGATGACCTGGGCCGCAGCCTTATCAGCCTCTCGGATGAAAGCCAGGAGCTGACCGCAAGCACTGCAGTTGTATAGGGCTGTGCCCCTGACAATGCTGTTGTGCCTTTTGGTCGAAAACCGGAATGTTCTACCTTCACACCCGCACTGGTACAGGAACTCCCTCTTCACCGATCTCGATGTGTCCAGTTGGTGACATCTGTCGGCCTGGACCTTGAACACCTCAACCATAATCTGGGTCCATTCGGCCCCGTGCGGATCGACCTCTGCCCCCACACCAGGTGAGTGACATAGTGGGCGACCTCATGCGGACAGATTTGATCGAGGTACTCTGAGAGATTCTCTCGCGCCAAAATGCGGTTGAACCGGAACTGCAGGTCGTAGCACCGGCCAGTCTCCTTGTCTTTGCGGTACCTGAACATGCCACCGGATTTACCAGTGAGGTTAAACAGGACCGGTATCTCTGGAATGTCGCGGGAAAGATGAGATGCCGCCAGCCCCAGGCACTCTGTGACACGGGCCCTGACCGCCTTCAGTTCGTCGACGGGGAGCATCAGGCTTCAGCCTCTGGCAGCACCTGGTTACTCAGCTGGGTTGCACGAGCAGAGGAAGGTGTATGCATGGCTGGGGGCGGGCTCTTGGATAGATACTGCAGATATTACACGTACGCGTTAAGTATCGTAAACGCACAAATCAGATGAAGAAGCCAGCTCACCGGCTCCCTGCAGCTGCGCCGATCGCCTTTCCGCGGGCAAAAAAAACCTCAGCTAGGCTGAGGCTTTTTGATGGTAGTGATTATTCATTGCTACCTAGGCACGAGCTTTACGGCGGCGAGAAGTATCCGGTCATAGCGCATGACCAATTGTTTGAGACGGCGGCTAGATACGTTGCCGTTGATCGCCTTGGCTACCATTCTCTCGTGACGTGCCTGGGCGCGACGCAGCCGCTGGCCTTGTTCTCCTCCCCACAATTTGAGAGGCATCTCCGGACCAGTAGGGGTCGAGTTGAGTGTTCCCATGTGCAATCTCCTGAGGCTTGCGTTGCATGACTCAGGGAGATGCGGAACGCAATTACATACGCCTCATTCGACTTTCATTTTGCCAGGAGTATAACGAGCCAGACGGCCAAGACCTGCGCGGATCCTCGGTGCCGATCGCGCCTACTTCGCCTTTGACTTCTTGGTGATCACAATTTTTGGCAAGCCGCGGACCGCGTCATCCCAGTGCGGATCACGGTCTGGATCGTTGACCACCTTGCTGATCCATACAGCTGTTTTCTTCCAGCGAATGGCAAGCATACGGCCGTTCCAGCCCCGCTTCTTGTAATGGTTCCTGAACTCGTCTGGCGTCAATGGACGATCTTGGAGTTGAACTTCGTTTTCCAAATTCTTGCACCCGAAATTGTGAAGGCCCGGCGGCATGCCGCCTGATTCAATCGATTATTGAAGCTGCTACATCATCCCAGTCACTAGGCGTTGCGGCTCCCGTAGCAAAAGCAAACCGCATGGCGACCGTGGGACTTCTATTCTTCATCAGGTAAGCCGCAGCACCAGCACACATGGCTTCATGGCCCGAGGCCTTGTAATTGCCGTCTTCATCCCATTCACCACCTTTTCGTGAGTGGACCGTCTTGTGGCACTGGAATGTACTCTGATCATCCTCCATCAGCCCTTCAATAATCCCGTCCAATCGCCCAGGCGCAAGCTCGATCGCTCCCTCCTTGAGAAATGGACAGTTCGCACATGGGCGCTTAAGCCGCAGGTGATGTGCGAATGGATCAGGCATGCAGAGTCCTCGAAAATTATGTATGGCAACAGTTGGTCATCCAGACCCCTTCCACCTTCGGCCCATCCACGCAGGGCTGAGGGAAGCTTCTTTTTTAAACTATAGGACAACAATAATCAACAATGAACTACCTGCCCACCATCTGCAAGGCACAAAAAACCCGGCCTCGTGGGCCGGGTGGATGAAACGTTATTGGTTCAGCAACCGAGTGCTTGGCAGTCGTCGCAAAGGCCAACCTGGAATACTTCAAGATCGGTGAAGCACCGGGCGCATTGCTCGACATCATGATCTGCCGCAGGCTTGCTGATTGCGTCGCCGAACTCGGCAACCAGTGCTGCATAGTGATCGCTGGTTGAGGCGTCACCGCGCAGCTCAAAATAGCGGTCCACGGTCTTCGAGTAGGCTTTGAACACTGGCTTTCCGTTGAACTGGCTGGCGCCCACTGAAACGGGTGCAATGTTGCGCAGTATGGCGATGGTCACGGGCATGGTTTGCATTGGGTTCTTCCTCAAGGAGTGGGTTGGCCGTATAGCTAGGAATGGCCAACAACACCTGATAAGCCACCCCAGACGGCAGCTCCCGCGGGCGAAGCTGCGGATATCAGCAGCCGATCTCCGCAGGCTCTTTGAGTTGCGCCTTCCTGACATTACCCTCCTGAGCAGGAAGCGCAGGTGTAAAAAACCCCGAACTGCGTGAGCAGAACGGGGTGGTGCAGCGTTAGGGGACCAGGCCCGGCGGAAGGTACTACCAGTGCGACGGCCACTGGATAGAATCGTCATCGTCGTAGGGGATAGGCTTCACCTTGAACCCAACAAGCAGAATCTCCAGCAGTTGTTCATCGTCCTGGGGCAAATCAAACCAACCAGCCTTGTAAAAGCGTCTCGCGAAGCTGTAGTCATCCCAGAGCCGCTCGATATCGTTCTCGCTGGCCATATAGCCTGCATTCGCCAATGCTGCACGCATGCGGCGAACATCAGCACTGCGTGCCGACGGCGCCGGCGTGTATTGAAGGTATTCCATACTGCTCATCCGCCAATAATCACTTTTTGCTCGCGTTGAAAACGTCACGCAGCGCGTTTGTAGGCCTCGATTCGCTCGTCGGCTGCGGCCAGGTAGCCCTCGACCCTCGCTCGCGCTTTGGCCATGTTTTCGACATCATCAGGTTTCGCACGCGAGCACGAAATGTTCGAGACCTCAGCCAAAACACGTTGGGTCATCTCTTTCCAATGGGATACCTCATTGGCACTGCAGCAGGCATGGTAGTCATTGACCTTGCGGTGGAGACGGTCATAGGCACGGCGGTACTCGGCGACAGGGACGGTTTTGTTGCTGCTCATGGGGCACTCCTCAGAAGGGAAATCTGGTTGAACTTGCCCATGGAGATGGCTCACGCACGCGTGTAACGGATGTGCCGGCGAGCGCCAGCGTCCTTGTTCTGCCGTGTAACTCATCCCTGAGCACGATGTTCAATTCCTCAGGAGAGAAACCATGACAACACTCGTAAAAGTAGCGAACTGCCTGACGCCGGAGCTTGCACGGACCATCGTCAAGATGGCGTGCATCGTGCGCATCTCCCAGACCGGAGAGGGAGTGGAGATTCGCGACACCAGACCCCTCCTCGATCGCATGGAGTCCCCAATCGAAGGGCGTGGAGTCGTCCGAACCTTTGGCTCCACCCATTTCATTGTGACCGAGGATCTGGCTCACCGGATCGACGCAAAACACCTACCAGGTGAGCCGACTACAACTTCACCTGTAACCACTGCAGATGACGCCGATGCGCTGAAAACGCTCATTGCTGATCGGTTGGGGTCTCAAGGTTGGCTGATCGTCGACGACCTGAGCTTCAACTGCACCTCTGGTGTGGCCAAAAAGCAGTACCAAACAGCGGTCGGCATCAAAGAGGCAATCGCTTACCTGCAAGGCGGGGATGACGGTGCCAGGCGCCTGATCGCTGAATACTACAGCGAGGGCAACAATGTGCTGAGCACAACGACTGTGAGCTTCACACCAGACTGCTCGACTGAGGCTATTGAAGCGGGCACCAGCCGTTTTTCAGCCAAAGTTGACGACGTAGTAAGCGGCACCTATGCAGTGCGCCTGCTTCGCCCTCGCGACCAGGCCGCGGATGGTGAATAGCGCCTCCAGGGTCACTTAGGCAAACGCTGCACCACACCCCGGGCTCGCCTGGGGTTTTTATCGCCCGGATTTTCTTTTTGCATGTGCGCCATCACCGCGTACATAGCCAACAACGCATCGGGCGGACACACCATGAACCATTATCAGCAACTGATCAAAGACGAAATCCTGTCTGTTCAAGGACAGAAAGACTACTGCTTGCAGGTCCTAAACGCCGGCGGCCTAGAAAGCTGGCAGTCGAAGGAATACAGCGACCTGGTTGAGCACTACGACCAGAAGCTCAAAGAGCTGAATGAACGATTGCCAGCGGCCAGCTGACCCCCAGTCCTCCCTAAAACCCTCCAACCTCACTCAGGAATATCATGACTAACGCAATCGAAGCACAAGCACAGAAGGTCCGAGCCGCCTACGCAGTTACTGGCAGTGTCAACCCTGAGTACGAGCGCGAGTTCGACATTCTCTCGGATATGCGTCGTGAAAACATGGCCCAAGAATTCCGCGCAGAGCGTGGCCTGCCATCCACGGCCGAAACCCCGTATGACTGAGCCTCAGGCAACTGAGTTTTGAGCATGCACGCGACCGCCCCCGGCTTTGCTGGGGGCGTTTTTCATTCTGGGGCGAGGCCGGGATTACCTATCGGTAGAGCCTCAACAAACCCTAGTCTTACCGAGCCCCTTTACGCGTGAGCGTTAGTCCTCCATCATACAAGCGAGACAGATTATCCATCCGGTACCTATCTTGAATTACGAACAATTAATCGAATGCTGGCGCATGGAAGTTTCAAACAAGAAACGGTCATGTAGAAAAACAAGTCTGTTTTTCAATGTACTCAAGCGCGTCCGTAAGTATAATGTGCTGCGTTATCTTTTCCTGTTCCGACTGGCTCAATATCTACACGCCAAGGGTGGAATCCGAAGAGCTTATGCTCAGGGTATGGGCCAGCGCCTTAATCGAAAATATTCACTGGACATAGGCTTGGACGCGCAGATTGGTCCGGGCCTTAGGATTGCCCATCTACCAGGTGTTGTGATAAGTGGGTACGCCCAGATTGGTAGAAATTTCATGATTCGTCAGAATACTACGATCGGCATCAAAACCATGGGCCGAGCAAATTATTCGCTGATAATTGGAGATGACGTTAGTTTGGGGGCCAATAGCTGCATCATTTCCGACGATGTGAATATTGGGAATAATGTGACAATTGGAGCAATGAGCTTAGTAACCAAAGACATCCCTGACAACACGACGTTCTACAACAAACGCATATCCCAGATGACGTAATCGACACGAGCTTCCTGCTGCCTGGCTTAGGAGCACACCTAAAGCGCACCCGATTGCCAGGCAGCTCCTTCAGCTCGCATTGCGGGTCTCGTCCATTGGTGAGCCTTCAATCTCTTCATCGCGTTTGTCAGCTTCTTCTACACAGGTGCGTAGCAGCTCAATTTGAAGCAGATCATGTTCGGTTTTGGTGATCACACGGAAATCACGCAGAAGCATTAGACGCCCCATGTGATAAACCCGGGTTCGCTCCGGATCCGGGTGCTCACGATAGCTACCAAGGTTCGCCATATCATTCTCGATGGCATCCAGCACGAACTGTTTCAGGGCTTGCGGATCGATCATGCTCATGGACCTCTACATCTCGAAATCGCAACTGGGAGAGCGTATTTCGTGAGCGTCATGACTGTCCATTTCATCGCCAGCCTGACGCTATTACCAGCACTCGAAGAAGGTGCAGGCCTGCCCAACTCCGGGCAGCGGGTTTGGAGTCATTCATCTACCTTGCGTAAGCACTGACAGTGCCCCGCCCCGCTTACAGGTCACTGCAGGCAGGGCTATCAGTATAGCGCGTGGCTTTAAAGTTGGCGGCGAGGAACCGGCAGGACTGTTGATCAGATGAGAATGGCCGGCTCCGGATCATTTTTCTCGGCCCAGCTATGCGTACGGCGATCGCGTGTAGTGAGCTCCCAAGTGCTGGAACAGTCGAAGTAGAACGTGTCGTTCTCACAGACCAAGGGAAGATCCAGATGCTCGTCAGGGACCGTTTGAAGGGTCTGAAGGGCCTCTCGCACGGTTAGCACCGTCTTTCGTTGTTCTTGCTCTTGCAGGGCTTTGACAGGGTCTTCAATTCCAAAACGCTTGCCTGCCGTTGCAGTCGCGAGTTGGAAACGCTCAAGCGGGAATATCGGCGACCTCACATCATGGACAGAAAAATCACGGGGTTACACGCCCTCATCCGTGAATAATGGGCGTCTACATTTGTACGAGGCAGGGGGTAGGTAGGCACTTGTGCCTACATGATGGTTAGGCACGTGTGCCTAGTTAGAGCTGGGTCTCTTCAGCGGTGGACTGCGCAGCTTGCTGCTGCTTTCGACGCTCCATCAACCGCTGCATGTACACGATCCCATCTTCCAAGGCTTTCACCGCCCAGGATGGGCAAGGCCTGGATGATTTCTTGGTCGGATCGTTGAGCCACGATCGAACCGCACGAACTGAACAGGGCCGCTGGGTCACGGCATTGATGAGCATCGCGCTCTCGCCCTGCTTCACCTTGTGCTTTTTCAGCAGCGCAAGGAACGCTTGCCGGTTGGCATCCCGTTGTTCGATGTTCATCAACCCTCCGAGCCTTAAGAATAGGCACATGTGCCTACACGTATTCTAGGCACATGTGCCTATCAGGGAAACCACAAGTTTATGATCTAAGTCATGCCTGGGCAGTGCTGCCGACGTGATTTGGCTCTGTCGTTCCCATCTCCTCAACTTCCAGCGAGATGAACTCTTCTGCTAGGGCCCTTGTGACCACCTCAAGCTCGATTTCGGTGATCCCCAGTGGCCATGGCCAACGGCCAGCACCACCGGCATCGGTCATCTGCGCTGCCGGGTCGATGGTCAGGTCAGCGATCCCCGAAGTAGAGATATCCGAACCTTCGCCCATGGTTTCAGAGCTCAACACCAACCGCGAGGGATGTCGTGGGAGGCCGGCCGCGAACTTTAAGCAGCGCCAGGCCTGCAGCCAGTGGCAGTCGCTCTGGCGCTGGCGCGAGAAGACCGATGCGAGACCGCGAATTATATTCGACGGAAGAACCAGTAGTGCGTGGAATTATTGCCTTGTAGCTGTGACGATGTAAATGTACTCATCACCATTTTTTTCGGTGGATCTATATTCGCGCTTACCACCATTAGGGAGAATTTCAGTCGATTTATACACGTAACCATCAGTGACAGGGTAGTCAACGGTAAGACTACCAAATTTGTCAGTCTTCATCTCCTTCAAGCGTACGTAGTTGACGTCCATGGTCAGACGGATGTCTCCATCACTAGTGACAACTGGCGTAAAGTAAGCAGTTGTGCCAAGCTCTAGACGGCCGAGTCGCGCTTTATTCGAACCAACTAACTCTCTGTAGTTCATATACTGAACTTCTTTAAACGGGGGTTTTCCTTTGATCAAGACCAGGACCTGCAGCCGAGGCTTCATTGGCGTGATGCCAGTTCAGCTCGGCGGGCGGCGGGCGAGGGAGTTTCTTTGATCAGGCGGGCAAGGAAGGCGGTGTAACTGGCCTGCTCGTTGATGTGCATAATGTGCTCGATAAAATCTTTTCGCTTCCGTTCCAACCACTGCTCAGCAGCGACAGCTTGGCAAGGAAGGCGCTGCGTGTAGATGACGTAGTCGTCGAGAGCTACCTGTTGGGGCCAGGTCAGTTCAGATACGTTCAGGTTGTGCATGTGGCATCTCCGCTAGGATGTAGGCTTCGTATCCAGGAGATGCTCAACATTGAGCATGAAAGCAGTAGGACATGATGAGCCGCCCCCGCTACCAACCTAGCGCGATCATCGCGACCACGTTTGACGGCGAGGCTGGGGATAGCGGCTGGCTCTAACTGATCAGGGCATCATCACTCATCATCGTCGAAGTTGTACATGCCCGGCGCGAGGTTCTCGAAGCGGGTGTACTTGCCGATGAACGCCAGCCGCACAAAGCCGATCGGACCGTTACGCTGCTTGCCGATGATGATCTCGGCTACGCCCTTGTGTTCGGTCTCAGGGTGATACACCTCATCCCGGTACACGAACATGATCACGTCGGCGTCCTGCTCGATCGCACCGGATTCACGCAAGTCGGAGTTCACCGGCCGTTTATTCGGCCGCTGTTCCAGGGATCGGTTCAGCTGCGACAGGGCGATGACAGGGCAGTTGAATTCCTTGGCCAGGGCCTTGAGGGAACGGGAGATCTCGGAAATCTCGTTGGTCCGGTTGTCGCCGGCAGAGCCCGGGATCTGCATCAGCTGCAGATAGTCGACCATGATCATGCCAATCTCGCCGTGCTCACGGGCCAGGCGGCGTGTGCGTGCTCGCATTTCCGAGGGGCTGATGCCTGCGGTGTCGTCGATGAACAGCTTGCGGTTGTTGAGCAGGTTCACTGCTGAGGTCAGTCGCGGCCAGTCGTCATCGTCCAGCTGGCCGGATCGCACCTTGGTCTGGTCGATGCGGCCGAGCGACGACAGCATACGCATGATCAGCGACTCACCTGGCATTTCGAGCGAGAATACCAGCACCGCCTTCTCGGACCGCAGCACAGCGTTCTCCACCAGGTTCATGGCGAAGGTGGTCTTGCCCATCGAAGGCCGGCCGGCCACGATGATCAGGTCGGCCGCCTGCAGGCCGCTGGTCTTCTCGTCCAGGTCGGTGAAGCCGGTCGACACACCGGTAATGTCGCTGTCGGAGTTGAAGAGCGTGTCGATGCGGTCGATGGCCATGGTCAGCAGGTCTTTGACACCCACCGGGCCGCCGGTTTTCGGCCGAGCTTCAGCGATCTGGAAAATCTGCCGTTCAGCCTCGTCGAGGATCTCCGCAGCATTCCGCCCTTCTGGGTTGAAGGCACTGTCCGCGATGTCCGTGCTGATGCTTATCAGCTGGCGCAGGGTCGCCCGCTCCCGGATGATCGCAGCGTAGGCCTTGATGTTGGCCACCGACGGAGTGTTCTTGGCCAGCTCCGCCAAATAGGCCAGCCCGCCGACCTGGCTGCTCAGCCCTTCCTTGTCAAGACGCTCGTGCAGCGTCACGATGTCGAAAGGCTCGTTTAGGTCCGCCAGCTTGGCGATGGCGCGGAAAATCAGCCGATGATCATGCCGGTAGAAATCACCGTCGGAGACCTGATCGAGCACACGCTCCCAGGCGTTGTTATCGAGCATGAGACCACCGAGCACGGACTGCTCAGCCTCAATCGAGTGCGGTGGCACCTTCAGCGAGGATGTCTGTAGGTCGAGCTGCTCTGGAGCGTAATCTTCGTTCATATGGGCATCTGATTCCGTAAGTTGGTGGCACTATCGAATGGCGAGGTAACAGGAGCTTCACGGGGGCTTCCTCGCGCCTTTTCGGCGCCGCCCCCTGCCCTTGCCCTCAACCTTCTTCGCAGCCCCTTCTACGAGCTTCTGGACAGGCATACGGCCAAGCCGCGGGTTGGGATCAATTCTCTCAATCCCCATTTCTTGATCGGTGAAGTCGTGGGTACCCGGCTCCAAATTGACGAAGCGTGTGTATCGCCCCTCGAAGCCAAGCCGGACGAAACCGGTGGGGCCTTCTCGCTGCTTGCCGATGATGATCTCGGCGGTGCCGGCAAACCGGGAGTCGGGGTTGTACACCTCATCCCGGTACACGAACATGATCACATCAGCATCCTGCTCAATGGCGCCGGACTCGCGGAGATCGGAGTTCACTGGCCGCTTGTCTTTGCGCTGTTCAACTGATCGATTGAGCTGCGAGAGTGCAATCACAGGGCAATCAAATTCCTTAGCCAGAGCCTTTAGTGACCTGGAGATGGCCGATATCTCATTGGTCCGGTTGAGGCCGCCGTACCCAGGGATCTGCATCAGCTGCAGGTAATCCACCATGATCAGGCCAATCTCACCGTGAACTCGCCGAAGCCTACGCGTGCGGCTACGCATCTCCGAAGGACTCAGGGCCGGAGTGTCGTCAATGAAGAAGCGCTCGTTCTTGTTGAGTGCGTTGGCAGCCTTGGTCAGCTTGGTCCAATCCTCGTTCAACAGTTTCCCTGAACGAACCCGCGACTGATCAATGCGCCCCATGGAGGCGAGCATGCGCGTAAGCAGCGCATCGCCCGGCATCTCCATGGAGTAGACCACGACCACTTTTTCCGATCGCAGAACGGCCTCTTCCACGATGTTCATGGCAAAAGTGGTTTTCCCCATGGATGGCCGGCCGGCCACGATGACCAGGTCAGCTGGACGCAACAGGCTCAACTTGCTGTCGAGGTCAACGAAGCCAGTCGATTGGCCGAGGGACTCAAGCCCTGATTCATGGGCTGTCTCGATCTTCTCGACGGCCTTCCTGAGCAGGGTTTCGATGCCAACCGGACCGCCCTCCTTCGGCCGTTGACCGGCCACAGACAGCATTTTCGCTTCGGCATCATGCACCAGATCTTCCGCGGAGCGGCCGTCTGGGGAGCTGGCGCTTTGCTCGATCTCCCCGCAGACTCCGATGATCTTTCGAAGCTGCGACCGCTCGCTGACAACGCGTGCAAAGGACGCGATGTTGGCGACGGACGGGGTATTGTCGGAAAGTTCTTTCAGATAGGCCAAGCCACCGGAGTTCGAGAGTTCTCCTGCACGATCCAAGGCCTCTTGGGCTGTGACGACATCAAGCGCCCGCCCCTCTTCAAGCAGCTTGGCAATTGCCTTGAAAATGAGCCTATGGTCAGCGCGGAAGAAATCAGATTCGACGACCAGGTCAGAGACTCGGACCCAAGCACCCGGGTCATTCAGCAATCCGCCTAGAATGGCCTGCTCGGCTTCAACAGAATGCGGCAGCTCCCGGTTGGGGGTCTGTTCGTATTCAGCTGCTAGATGGATATGGTCGTTCAAGCCTCAGGCCTTACTGGTGAAAATGCTGGGTTGGAACAGGCCGCCAGCGGCGATGAACACCTTATTGGAGGTCCTGGCCTGCGCTGACAGCGGGGTTTCGGTCACGATGTTCGTTGTTTGGGGGCCTAGAACGCAACTACCACGCGCTGGGTGGCCGGCCGGATCAGAACGTAACTTCGATCAAGGTTGCCCGGCCGGAGCGGGTTTGAAAGTCGCAAAGGCCCAGCTGCACGAGCCGCGGCTGCCGATGAGCGATGCAATTAGCGACTTGGGCGCGAAATGCCGCCAACTCAAGGGGGAGCACTGCTCGACCAGTAGCGGCCTGGATCTTATCGCGGAATTCCTGCAGGGCCGCCTCCAGGCAAGCATCATTGCCGGCCTGGCCTGAAGTTTGGGCACTCGGTGTTGGGATCGACATTCAAACTCTCCAGGATGGGGCCATGACTGCGCCTGAGCTGACATGCGCAGTCGCGGATTACGGCCGAAAGCCAGCAACACGTAACTATAATCCTGAAAGATTTACTGAATGTCAAACGGCATCAAAGGCCGAGAAGACGACCAGTAAAGCACTAAATATCCTAAGTTTTCAGCGACATCATGAGACCTTTATAGCTGAAAAAATACAGAACGAAGGAGGATCTAAAGTGCTTCCGCCAATCCGAAATCGAGCTCCTTCGCCTGGATGTCCGAAGCACTTCCGGCACCGGTATCGAAGACTGGTGCAGCAGGCACAACCCAGTTGTATTGGTGCCCCGACAGCAGCCGCGCTGCGACTTTGTTCGACAGACTTGAACGCCAGCGCAAAATCAAGTACTCCTCGATTTCCTTGCGCCCAAACGGGACCGCACAGAAGGACAGTTCGTAGTTGCTCGAATATACGCTGATTAGGCCCTTTCTATCCTTGGCTCCAAGCCCGAACAAATCGCAGGTTCTACGCGCAAAGGTATGGTGTTCAAAGACGGTGAGGTCACCCATTCTTGCGCGAAGTGCCGAGGTTTCGCCGACGTAGATTGGGGTTCTCTCCTGCCATATCACATAAACCCCAGCGTCAAGTGTGATGTCCTTTTTCCAGTCGTCATCGCCAGCCAATACACGCCTTGGTGCGGCAATGATCAGGGCTTCGTGGTGACGTAGTTGCTCTTGAACGTTCATGTGGCCTCAACTCCAGGGCGAGAGACTCAAAGGGCCGAATCAGCCTACAGCTGAATAATGACCGAATACGGCCCCAATATCATCACTCGGAACGCTGAGCCGTTGACGAATGTTTGAGTGACTTTACGTACAATGACGATACGTATTCACCTTGAGCTTTTGCTTCCTGGACTACGTCATAGTGCTCACCGGCCAGAAAAAAATCCAGCACAGCTTTGCACGTTTTCGGGCCAAACATGTCTTCCACCCATTCCAGATACGAACGACCTTTATTCGCCCAGAAAAGCTTCACAACAAAAAACGAACACCAGGCAAAATACATCATCGGTATTCCAACATAGTGAGAAGGTGGTCGCCCCTCACTGTGTAGAAACTTACTACAAGCTAACACAGTCGCTACCAGAGCTAGAAATGGCAAATAATACTCAACGAATCTTCGCTTGGACACGAGAAAAGCCAATCGACTTAGCTTTATTGCAGACGCAAATGAGATATTACCGGTTTCTAGCTGCTCATACAGCGTAGGCGTTTTTTTAAAAATAATCATGCATTATCTCGAATCAGTATGTACAAATTTAGAAGCTTTAGCCACTCAAACTGGATTGCAACTATGGCGGGTTAAAACCAGCGTACCAATCACCGAATTCAGCTCATTTTAATTTCGTTTCGGCTCCGAATTCGCTTTTGCCGCCATTTTCGCAGTGCCGCAAATACATCGCACACTATCCCGTGCCAAACCAAAATCATGACTATCAGAGTAAAATAGTCTGGCACCCCATCTAAGACAGCAAGACTTCGCACATCAACGGGCTCAGCAGTAATAAAAATCTTGCCGACAATTGAAACTAGCAAGACAACCACTACTAAAACCACAGCTGAGCGCAACAAACTCAGAACAGTTAAAACAACAAACATTACCAGCGCTTTGAGTGTAACAATGGTGAAGAACCGAGGGCGCTCACAAATGCCGAGCCAGTTAGTCTTCCAGCCAGAATTACCATTCTCGAATTTTCTTTTCATCTCGACTCAACCTGTGCTAATTGCTTGGACTGGAGGGAGTTCGCGAGGTAGACACCGAATCATCTCCTAGTGCAACCTCAATCTGCGCTTGGGAAGGCTGCTCATCTTCACCTTCAGCACCACAGCACTGGCCATCTACGCTAGAACCGCCCGAGGCTATCGCCCGCTTCTTCTTCTTGAATCCGAACCCATGCCCTGTGGCCAAGTGTACAAACGGGAGTGCCGCCCAGTACCCAACCACAAGCGATGCCGCCTTTGCGGTAAGCCCGGGCAACGTGTATGCGAATGAGCTCGCCGAAAAAGCTGCGATGCAGACTGCGCCTACCACATAGTTGCGCCGAATTTGATTTTTGGCGGGCTGCTGGCCAGACGAAATCATGGTGCAGTCCCCTTGAAAGCTTCGGCCTGACGTTCGACTAGCGCGCAGCGCTCCTTGACCCACTCCAGATCTTTAACCCGAATTTCCTGTGCGCTTCGGTTGGCATTCACTAGGAGCCGAGTTGCGCATTTCGAATCACGGGTAGACGCCTGAATTTCCTCTGGTGTAGCAGAGGAAAAGCTAAACCTAAGGTCGCTAACCCCAAGGAATTTGTAGGCGAAGGGGCCACCAATCAGGGATAGCAGCAACGCTACGCCCCAGTAGACCGCTCGCTTGCGGGTGTTTTTTTCTGAACTCACCAAGGATCTCCTGGACATGGCTCGATTACCGGAGTGAAAAATAACACATAACGCGTATAGATAATCATCCAGTATCGAACAACCTTGCCGAAAAAATCACATCAGTCGTATGCGTAGTGACCCTGTTTTAAGGACCTACACCACCTGTAGGTTCACAGAAAAGCTGCACGCTTTCACAAATAGATGACCGGCCGGGCTTCAACCATGGCCCCTGTCGGTCACCATCAAGCCCGCCTTCGCGGGCTTTTTTTTGCCTGGAATTCCTGCCGGGGCGCCCTACTCCGCTCATTGGAAAATGATGCAGATGGGGGGATTTGACGAAGTGATTTGATGGGGCGCTGGAAGTGCTGAGAGGGTCGGCGGGCGGATCTGAGCAGCAGAGAGATTGAGAGGACTTTAAAACTAATATTTGAACACCTTAATAGTTAATTAAGCGTACGTGTTAAGTATTAATTTGAACAATTTAGTATGGAAATGGAGTTTGGTGGAAGTTGCCATTTTGGATTTTTTGTAGATTTCGAAGGGATGTTGGAATAAGATCTATGACTGTTGGCGCTGATGGAAAATTGACCCACCCTGCCGATTGAAATTTGACCCAGGGCGGATTGCTGATTTTGTTACCAGCAACTGTGGATAAGTCTACCAGCGCAGCTGCTTTTGAACCCACTCCCTCGCTGTCCCAGTTCAGCTGTTGAAGACCTGCCACATGCAGCCATGCAGCAGGCCGTCGTCACCATGAAATCAGAACGACTCATCGTCCTCCGGTTCCTGGCCGCCCTTACGCTTTCGCTCCCGTGATTTGATCTTGGCCTGGGCCGCCAGGCTACTGTGTTGCAGGCGATAGGACTCGTTACCGGTTTCGACGATGTGGCAGTGGTGGGTCAGCCGATCCAGCAGGGCGGTGGTCATCTTGGCGTCGCCGAACACGCTCGACCATTCGGCGAAGCTC
>NZ_MVOK01000037.1:0-43104 GCF_002018915.1 Pseudomonas sp. MF6396
CAATCACATCGCCGACCTCGCCTTCGGCGTGGCAGCTGACTACATGTATCACCTTTGATGAACGCATTGCCTGGCTCCTGATTGATTGGGGCTGCTGCGCCGCCCATCGCCGGTCAAGCCCGCCCCCACAGATTCAGTGAGGCCCTTGTGGGAGCAAGCTTGACCCGCGATTGGGTGCGCGCGGTCAGCCCTTTTTCTGGGTATGCATGTGGTCGCGCCCCGCCAGCGTCGGGAACAGCTTGATCCACACGCCCGTCACCACCAGCGTGCCCACCCCGCCCAGCACCACAGCCGGCACGGTGCCGAACCAGTGCGCCGTGACCCCGGACTCGAACTCGCCCAGCTGGTTCGAGGCGCCGATGAACAACCCGTTCACCGCGCTTACCCGACCACGCATCTCGTCCGGCGTCTCCAGTTGCACGAACGCGCTGCGGATCACCATGCTGATCATGTCCGCCGCGCCCAGCACCGCCAGCACCGCCAGCGAGAACCAGAACGAGGTCGACAGGCCGAAGGCAATGGTCGCCACGCCAAAGACCCCCACCGCCGTGAACATCACCCGCCCGACCTTGCGCTCGATGGGGAAGCGCGCCAGCCACACCGACATCAGCAGCGCCCCCACCGCCGGCGCCGAGCGCAACAGGCCCAGGCCCCACGGGCCGGTCAGCAGGATGTCCTTGGCGAACACCGGCAGCAACGCCGTGGCGCCGCCCAGCAGCACGGCGAACAGGTCCAGCGACACCGCGCCGAGCACGTCCGGGCGGCTGCGAATGAAGCGAATGCCCGCCAGCAGCGATTCCAGGCTCGCCCGGCCCCGGTTGGCCGGCTGGCGGGCGGCGCTCAGGCGCAAGGTCAGGCCGCAGGCGATCACGTACAGCACCACGGTCGGGCCATACACCCACACGCTGCCAAAGGCATACAGAAAGCCCCCCAGCGCCGGCGCGACGATGGTCGCCGACTGCATGGCCGAGGCCGACGCGGCCACTGCCCGCGGGAACAGCGCCGAGGGCACCACGTTGGGCAGCAACGCCTGGGTGGCCGGCATCTCGAAAGAGCGCGCACTGCCCAGCAGGAACGCCAGCACGAAGATCAGTTCGCGGGTCACACTGTGGGTGCTGCTGCCCACCACCAGCGCCAGGGCGATCAGCGCCTGGGCGAACTGGCACAGCGCTGCCACCCGGCGCCGGTCATAGCGGTCGGCCACATGCCCGGTGTGCAGCATGAACAGCACCCGCGGGGCGAATTCCACCAGGCCCACCAGGCCCAGGTCGAGCACGTTGCCGGTCAGCTGATAGAGGTGCCAGCCGATGGCCACGGTGAGCATCTGGAAGCCGCTGGCAGTGAAAATTCGTGCGCACCAGAATGCCAGGAAGGGGCGGTGATGGCGCAGCAGAAGCGGGGCATGGTCTGACATGTGCGATACAGAGCCTTTGCGGGGGCGGCGGGGCAGATTATCACCAGTTTGTAACAGCAGGTTGCGAAAGCCGTCATCCCCGTGCGGTAGGCGCACCGATTCGTGTGTGCGTAAAGGGGGTGAGGCAACCGGTCACGCGGCAAACCACCACACAACCATGCGGCCCGTTCAGGACTATGCTTTCAGGCAATCGTTGACCTGGATCAATTGTTGTTTTTGCAACTGTTTCAAATGCAACGATGTGGCCGGAGGGCCGAATTCCCTGCGATTGCAAGTTTTCAGAACAATTCCAACTCGCCGCACTCAATGACGTAGGGGCAGTTGGCGCCAAGGCCGTGACCCTGACGCCGGATAACCTGACAGAGGAAGCACTATGTTCGGATTAGAGGCTCTAGATCTCGCCCGAATCCAGTTTGCGTTTACGATCTCTTTCCACATCCTGTTCCCGGCCATCACCATCGGCCTGGCGAGTTACCTGGCGGTGCTCGAAGGCCTGTGGCTCAAGACCCACAACAGCGTCTACCGCGACCTGTACCACTTCTGGTCGAAGATCTTTGCCGTCAACTTCGGCATGGGCGTGGTCTCCGGCCTGGTCATGGCGTACCAGTTCGGCACCAACTGGAGCCGCTTCTCGGACTTCGCCGGCTCGATCACCGGGCCGTTGCTGACCTATGAGGTGCTCACCGCGTTCTTCCTCGAAGCGGGCTTTCTGGGGGTCATGCTGTTCGGCTGGAACAAGGTCGGGCGCGGCCTGCACTTCTTCGCCACCATCATGGTCGCCGTCGGCACGCTGATCTCCACCTTCTGGATCCTGGCGTCCAACAGCTGGATGCAGACCCCGCAAGGTTATGAAATCGTCAACGGCGTGGTGATCCCGGTCGACTGGTTCGCGGTGATCTTCAACCCGTCCTTCCCCTACCGCCTGGCGCACATGGCCACGGCAGCATTCGTGGCCACGGCCTTCTTCGTCGGCGCCTCGGCCGCCTGGCACCTGCTGCGCGGCAAGGACAACCCGGCGATTCGCAAGATGCTCTCGATGGCCATGTGGATGGCGCTGATCGTGGCGCCGGTGCAGGCGGTGATCGGCGACTTCCACGGGCTCAACACCCTCAAGCACCAGCCGGTGAAGATCGCCGCCATCGAAGGCCACTGGGAAAACGTCGGCGACGAGCCGACCCCGCTGATCCTGTTCGGCATCCCCGACATGAAGAACGAGACCACCCACTTCAAGCTGGAGATCCCGGCGCTGGGCAGCCTGATCCTGACCCACAGCCTGGACAAGCAGGTGCCGGCGATGAAGGAGTTCCCGCCTGAAGACCGGCCCAACTCCACCGTGGTGTTCTGGTCGTTCCGCATCATGGTCGGGCTGGGCATGCTGATGATCGCCGTGGGCCTGTGGAGCCTGTGGCTGCGCAAGCGCGGCACCCTGTACAGCTCGCGCCCGTTCCTCTACCTGACCCTGTGGATGGGCCCGTCCGGGCTGATCGCGATCCTGGCCGGCTGGTTCACCACCGAGGTCGGTCGCCAGCCGTGGGTGGTGTACGGGCTGATGCGTACCGCCGATGGCGTGTCCAACCACAGCTATGCGCAACTGGGCATCACCCTGGTGATGTTCGTGGTGGTGTACTTCGCGCTGTTCGGCGCGGGGCTCGGCTACATGATGCGTCTGGTGCGCAAGGGGCCGGAAACCGGCGAGGGCGACGCGCCGACCCATGGTGGGCCTGGCCAGCAACGCACCCCGGCGCGGCCGTTGTCGGCTGCCGACGACGACCATGCCGACGACCACGCCAGCCTGAGCAAGGGGAACTGACTCATGGGTATTGATCTTCCGCTTATCTGGGCCGTGATCATCATCTTCGGCATCATGATGTACGTGGTGATGGACGGCTTCGACCTGGGCATTGGCATCCTGTTTCCCTTCGTCAAGGGCGAGCGCGACCGCGATGTGATGATGAACACCGTCGCCCCGGTCTGGGACGGCAACGAGACCTGGCTGGTGCTGGGCGGGGCGGCGCTGTTCGGCGCCTTCCCGCTGGCCTATGCGGTGGTGCTCTCGGCGCTGTACCTGCCGTTGATGCTGATGCTGATGGGGCTGATCTTCCGTGGCGTGGCCTTCGAGTTCCGCTTCAAGGCCAAGGCCGACAAGCGCCACCTGTGGGACAAGGCGTTCATCGGCGGTTCGCTGGCCGCGACCTTCTTCCAGGGCGTGGCACTGGGCGCATTCATCGAAGGCTTCAAGGTGGTCGAACGCAACTACGCAGGCGGCTCGCTGGACTGGCTGACGCCGTTCAGCCTGTTCTGCGGGGTGGGGCTGATCGTGGCCTATGCCTTGCTCGGCTGCACCTGGCTGATCATGAAGACCGAAGGCTCGTTGCAGAGCAAGATGCATGACCTGGCACGCCCACTGGCCTTCGTGCTGCTGGCCGTGACCGGTGTGGTGAGTATCTGGACGCCGCTGGCGCATCCGGACATCGCCACGCGCTGGTTCAGCCTGCCCAACCTGTTCTGGTTCCTGCCGGTGCCGATCCTGGTGCTGGTCACCCTGTACGGGCTGGTGCGGGCGGTGGCACGCCATGCCCACTACACCCCGTTCCTGCTGACGTTGGTGCTGATCTTCCTGGGCTACAGCGGGCTGGGCATCAGCCTGTGGCCGAACATCATCCCGCCGTCGATCTCGATCTGGGACGCCGCAGCGCCGCCGCAGAGCCAGGGCTTCATGCTGGTGGGCACGCTGTTCATCATCCCGTTTATCCTGGGCTACACCTTCTGGAGCTACTACGTGTTCCGCGGCAAGGTGACCCACGACGACGGCTATCACTAGGAGGGCCTGGCAATGACTGGCAAAGACACCTTCGAACCGGAGAAAAAGCCGCTGATGCAGCGCCTGGGCTGGCTGCTGCTGATCTGGGCAGTGAGCGTGGCAAGCCTGGCCGTGGTGGCCTGGCTGATGCGGATGTTCATGGCGGCGGCGGGCTTGAGTACCCACTGAGCCAAGGTATTTCCCATCCCGCCCTGGGCGGGTTTACACCCTGCGCCGCGTGAGCTGCGCAGGGTTTTTTTTGCCTGTCTCGGCCGCCTGGCGCAGGAGCCGCTTGCCGGCGAAGGTGTCGGCTCCGTACCCGGCCTACTTGCGCGCCTTGAGCACCACGAACTTCGGCGTGGCTGCCACCTGCTCCACTCCCCGGAACAATCGCGCCAGCTTGCTGTGATAGCCCAGGTGCCGATTGCCCACGATGTACAGCGCCCCGCCCACCACCAGTGCCTCGCGTGCCTGCTGGAACATGCGCCAGGCGAGAAAGTCCCCCACTACCTGCTGCTGGTGAAACGGCGGGTTGCACAGCACCACGTCCAGGGACTGCGGTGCCTGCCCGGCCAGCCCGTCGTCGGCGCGCACCGTCACGGCTCGCTCGCCCAGCGCCGCCTGCCAGTTCTGCTCGGCCGACTGCACCGCCATGTACGACTCGTCCACCAGGGTGTAGTGCGCCTGCGGGTTGGCCAGCGCGCTGACGATGCCCAGCACGCCGTTGCCGCAGCCAAGGTCGGCCACCCGCGCATCGCCCAGGTCGCGGGGCAGGTGTGGCAGGAAGGCACGGGTACCGATATCCAGCCCTTCGCGGCAGAACACATTGGCGTGGTTCACCAGCTCCAGCGGTGGTTGCTCCAGCTGATAACGGGTGGGGTAGGGCGAGGCTGCCGCCGCCCTGGGCTCGGCCGTGGCGATCAGCAGGCGCGCCTTCTTGCGCGCCAGCGATGCCTGCACCGGGCCGATGTACTTCTCCAGCAGGTCGCCGGCTGCCCGTGGCAGGTGCTTGATCATCGCCCCGGCGATTACCTGCGCGCCGGGTGCCAACTGGCCCTGCAGCCGGATCAACTGCTCTTCGAGCAGCGCCAGGGTCTTGGGTACGCGCACCAGCACCCGGTCGAACGGCCCCTGCCAATGCTGGCTGGCGGTGATGAAGGGCACGCTGTCGAATGCCTGGCCATTGCGCACCAGGTTCTTCTCCAGTGCCAGCCGGGCCAGGTAGGAGTCGCCGCTGCCCAGCACCTGGGCATGGGCGCGCAGGCTGATGGCCAGTGCGCCGAAGCTGTCGTTGAGTACCAGTACCCGGCTCGTGGCAGGCAGCGCCTGCGCGGCCAGGTGTTCGAGCAGGTACTCGTCGGCCGCGTCGAAGGCCTGCAAGGGGTCGTTGGCGTATTCGGGCTGGCGAAGCAGCTCGAGCTCGGCGAAGGGGGTGATCAACAGGGGCATGGCGTAGGGCTCTGGGCTTTGGCGCGCGCGCTGGGGCTTGGCGCTGGACGGGCGCAGATTCTACAGCGTTTTTGCAGGTGGGGAGGGGGGTGTTGGCGAGCAGAACCTCAGATCAACCCGTACTGGGTGGCGATGGCGACCGCGCTGGTCTTGTTGGTGGTGTTGAGTTTGCTGGTGATGCTGCGGATATGAAAATTGACCGTGCTTCTGGACAGCGTGAGGATGCAACTGATGTCTTCGGCAGTCTTGCCGGCAGCGGTCCACTGCAGCACCTCGCGTTCCCGGGGCGAGAGTGCCTGCACACGGGCCTTGGGCGGATGCAACTTGGCAACCATCAGGGTGTGCAGCAGGTTGCACAGCCACAGGGTCTGGGCCGACTTTTCGTACAGTTCCGCCATGCTCACTTCGCCCTGCCGGCGTGATACGCACAGCACGCTTTCGTTGCCGCGCAGGTCCTGGGTGCCCTGGCTCCAACCATGGCACAGGCCATGTTCGCACGCCGTCTGTCGCAACTCGGGGGCTTGCTTGTACAACTGCGGGGACCACAGCACCGGCATGTTCGAATGATGGCAATGCACAAGCACCGGGTCGATGCGCTCGTACTCGTTCTTCTTGTAGAGCTCGTTCCATTCGGCCGGGTAGTTGTTGAACATCATGACCTGCGGGCCTTCGGCGACCGTCCTGCCGTTCAGGCGGTATGCCAGAAACTCCATGTCCAGTTGCTCGGCCAGTGACAGTGCAGTGGCAAACATCTGTTGCTGGTTTTCCTCCTGCGTCAGTTGTTGCAACTGCTCCTGCTTCCAATATGGCATTTGAGCCTCCGTGCACCTTTGCAATTTAGTCACCCTGGATCGAGTGTAGGAAAAGTCGCACGTTGTTCTAGGTTTTTTTTGCTATAGAAATGTTCCAGTGCTCTACATAAAAATAGGGTTGTACAACCCGCGTTACATGTTTTGTTACGTGGTTGAAACACATGAGCGTAATGCCATTACATCGCGGCGGTGTTTATCCCGTCAGCTTTGCGCGACACTGTGTTTACCTGAATTGTGGAGCACACCATGACTGCCAGTGCGGAGAAGTTCACCCGCCAGACCCTGCTCGATGTCCAGCCGCTGACCCCCAACCTGTTCAGCCTGCGCGTAACCCGTGATCCCGGTTTTCGATTCCGGGCCGGCCAGTTTGCTCGCCTGGGCGTGACCCGTGCCGATGGCAGCGTGGTGTGGCGGGCGTACTCGATGGTCTCGTCGCCGTTCGACGAGTACCTGGACTTTTTCTCGATCGTCGTCCCCGGCGGCGAGTTCACCAGTGAGCTGAGCCGGCTGCGCGAGGGTGACCAACTGTTGATCGACCGCCAGGCGTTCGGTTTCCTGACCCTCGATCGCTTCGCCGACGGGCGGGACCTGTGGTTGCTGGCGACCGGTACCGGCATTGCACCCTTCATGTCGATACTGCAGGACTTCGAAGCCTGGGAGCGGTTCGACACCATCAAGCTGGTCTATTCGGTGCGCGAAGCCAGGGAGCTCGCCTATCAGCAGGAGATCGCCGGCCTGGAGCAGCGCGACTACCTGGCCGAACATGCGGGCAAGCTGCAGTTCATTCCGGTGGTCACCCGCGAGCAACACCCGGGTGCGCTGAACGGGCGTATCACCACCCTGATCGAGAACGGCGAACTGGAGCGTGCGGCCGGCCTGGCGCTGACCCCCGAACATTCGCGGGTGATGCTCTGCGGCAACCCGCAGATGATCGACGACACCCGCCAGGTGCTCAAGGCGCGTGATCTTCAACTGAGCCTCAGCCGCCGGCCGGGCCAGGTGGCGGTGGAAAACTACTGGTAGACAGCACAACGGCGCCCGAAGGCGCCGTTACGGTCAGGCAGGCCCGATTCAGGGCTGCTGGTTCTGCGCCTTGAGCAGGTCGCGAATTTCGCCCAGCAGTTCGTCTTCCTTGGTGGGTACCGGCGGCAGGGTCGGGGCCACCGCTTCTTCGCGCTTGAGGCGGTTGATCACCTTCACGCCCATGAAGATCGCGAAGGCCACGATCAGAAAGTCGATCACCGTCTGGATGAACTTGCCATAGGCCAGCACCACCGCCGGCGCGTCACCCTCGGCCGCCTTGAGCACCACCGCCAGATCACTGAAGTCCACTCCACCGATCAGCAGGCCCAAGGGTGGCATCACCACATCGCCAACAAACGATGAAACGATTTTGCCGAACGCGGCGCCGATGATGATACCGACGGCCATGTCGACCACGTTGCCCTTGACCGCGAAGGCCTTGAATTCACTGATCACGCCCATGGTTTATTCCCTGTAACAGATGAGATTGGTCATCGCAGTGTAAATCAGCTATGCGCTTCATGCTCCGCGTTGCAGTAAAAGACCCCGGCTATGCCGAATAGTTTTGTCGCCCAGGCGGCGCCCCGCAGCTGGGTCGGCTCGGCTATCATGGCCCCTTTTTCCAGGAGACTGCCCCATGGCCAAGGCCAAGCGCATGTACGGCTGCACCGAGTGCGGCGCGACCTTTCCCAAGTGGGCGGGCCAGTGCGGCGAATGCGGCGCGTGGAACACCCTGGTCGAGACCATGATCGAAAGTGGCGGCGCTGCGGCGCCTGCCGGGCGCACCGGCTGGGCCGGGCAACAGGCGCAGATCAAGACCCTGGCCGAGGTCAGTGTCGAGGAGATCCCGCGTTTCAGCACCGCCAGCGCCGAGCTGGACCGCGTGCTCGGTGGCGGCCTGGTCGATGGATCGGTGGTGCTGATTGGTGGTGACCCGGGCATCGGCAAGTCCACCATCCTGCTGCAGACCCTGTGCAACATTGCCACGCGCATGCCGGCGCTGTACGTCACCGGGGAAGAATCCCAGCAGCAGGTGGCCATGCGTGCCCGTCGCCTGGGCCTGCCGCAGGATCAGTTGCGGGTGATGACCGAGACCTGCATCGAAACCATCATTGCCACCGCGCGGGTCGAAAAGCCCAAGGTGATGGTGATCGACTCCATCCAGACCATCTTCACCGAACAGTTGCAGTCGGCGCCCGGTGGCGTGTCGCAGGTACGCGAGAGTGCCGCCTTGCTGGTGCGCTATGCCAAGCAGAGCGGCACGGCGATCTTCCTGGTCGGCCACGTGACCAAGGAGGGCGCGTTGGCCGGGCCGCGGGTACTGGAACACATGGTCGACACCGTGCTGTATTTCGAGGGCGAGTCCGACGGTCGCCTGCGCCTGCTGCGCGCGGTGAAGAACCGCTTTGGTGCGGTCAACGAGCTGGGCGTGTTCGGCATGACCGACCGCGGCCTCAAGGAAGTCTCCAACCCGTCGGCGATCTTCCTCACCCGTGCCCAGGAGGAAGTGCCGGGCAGCGTGGTGATGGCCACCTGGGAAGGTACCCGGCCGATGCTGGTGGAGGTGCAGGCGCTGGTGGATGAAAGCCACATGGCCAACCCGCGCCGTGTGACCCTGGGCCTGGACCAGAACCGCCTGGCCATGTTGCTGGCGGTGCTGCATCGCCATGGCGGCATCCCCACCCACGACCAGGATGTGTTCCTAAACGTGGTGGGCGGGGTCAAGGTACTGGAGACCGCGTCGGACCTGGCCTTGATGGCGGCGGTGATGTCGAGCTTGCGCAACCGCCCGCTGCCACACGACCTGCTGGTGTTCGGCGAGGTGGGCCTGTCTGGTGAAGTGCGCCCGGTGCCGAGCGGGCAGGAGCGCCTGAAGGAGGCCGCCAAGCACGGCTTCAAGCGCGCCATCGTGCCCAAGGGCAACGCGCCCAAGGAAGCGCCGCCGGGGCTGCAGGTGATTGCGGTGACGCGCCTGGAGCAGGCGTTGGATGCGTTGTTTGAATAAAATGTAATCAATTTGCCATGATGGCTAATTGGCGCCATTGTTCTGTCTCTCTACTGTCGCGCCTTCGTTTTTTGCTTCCAGGGATGGGAAGATGGCGTTTTTGGTATCTGGCACAAAGCTGTCCTGCTTCTGGCTGTTGTTGGGCATCCTTGCTGACCCTGTATCGGCCGCGAGCTTGCCGGGTGACCAGGAACTGATTCGCGAGCGTCAGGGGCGGTTGCTTGAAGAGCAGCAGCGGCGCCTGCAGGAACTCAAGGAGCTGCCTGGCAGCACCGCCCCAACCCAGACTGCACCGGCGCCGGCCGATGCCCGCTGCTTTATTAAATATGGAGTTTTGCGATGAGTCTTACTATCTTGGAGTTTGCAAGATCGTATGTAGCAGGAAGACTGACAGCCAAAGTTTTTTCTGAGGCGTATATTGAGCTTTGGAAAATTGAGCGAGATAGGAATGTCCTTCAGCTCGATGAGCCTTCGTTGAGCGAGTGCTTGTCCAGCATTTTTTGTGCTGCGGATATGTACGAGCCAGATGAATCAAGGGAAGAGTATGAGCTTGACGATGAAATGCTTAAATCTAAGGTCGCGAGCTTGATGCAAAAAATAGTCACTGATTAGTTTGTGCAAAAGCAACCTCTCCTCTCGCAACAGATCTTGGGAAGGCTTCATTTGATGCTGCTAATGGGGGCCTAACAATGTACTTCCCGAAAGTGACGATGAATGCCGGTGAGGTCATATTTGACGACTTTACTGTTGGTACATCGAAAGGTTTTATTGGCAATGGTCCCGGTGGGGCTGCCGAGTTAGTTGGGCCGCTTAAAAAAACTCCTACAATATATCCAATCTCAAGGAGGCAAGACGGTCACTATTAAAGGCTGTTATGCATCAGAGGTAGGCGCAGCATTAGGGGCTGGAAAAGTGGGGGAGCAGTTATCTTTTAGTTTTCCCCGCTACCAAAGAAGGTCTTAAAGTTTTTTGAAGAGTCTCAAATAGATGGGTTATCAAAAAACAGTATGCAAGCATCTTGAAAGTCTTATTGTGTCTGGTTGTGGAGATTATATGTCTCTCAGTTATGATTTAAGTTAGGGGCGTATCGAATAGATTTCGATGGCGGCGTTTTGAAGTTTTTTGAAAAGGATATAATTGTAAGTCGTCAGAAATAAAACATTGAAGTGTTGTGTTCTGATATTTATAAAATTCGCTTTCCGATGGCCAACAGGCACACACAAAAAGGGCCGGTGCACGTGCACCAGCCCTTCCTCATCAACCGAGCACTATCAATGCTCAGCCACCGTCTCTCGCCTCACTATCTGCCCCCCATGCTCATCCTTCTCCAGCAACGGAATCTCCTTGCCCTCGGCATCGAACAGCTTGCCGTCTTCGAAGTAGTCGCCGTCACGCAGCCCGGAAATGTCCGAGTAGTTCAGCGTGCGCTCGGAGGCGGCCACGAACACCGACTGATGATCGGAGTTGCCGGTCTTGAAGTGGTTGAACACCAGGTTCAGCAGAATCGCCATGATCGCCGACGAGCTGATGCCGGAGTGGAAGATGGTCTCGAACCAGTTCGGGAACTGCGCGTAGAAGTTGGGCGCGGCAATCGGGATCATGCCGAAGCCCAGTGAGGCGGCCACGATGATCAGGTTCATGTTGTTGCGGTAGTCCACCTTGGACAGCGTGCGGATACCACTGGCCGCCACGGTGCCGAACAGCACGATCCCCGCGCCACCCAGTACCGAGGTCGGTACGGCGGCAATCACCCGGCCCATGATCGGCAGCAGGCCCAGCACCACCAGGATCACGCCACCGGTAGCCACCACGTAGCGGCTCTTCACCCCGGTCACGGCCACCAGGCCGACGTTCTGGGCGAATGCGCTCTGGGTGAACGAACCGAAGATCGGCGCCAGGATGCTCGAGGCCATGTCGGCACGCAGGCCATCGCCCAGGCGCTTGGAGTCGACCTTGGTGTCGATGATCTCACCTACCGCGAGGATGTCGGCCGAGGTTTCCACCAGGGTCACCATGATCACGATGCACATCGACAGGATGGCCGCGATATGGAAGGTCGGCATGCCGAAGTGGAACGGGGTAGGGAAGGCCACCAGCGGACCTTCGAGCACCTTGCTGAAATCAGCCATGCCCAGCGACCAGGCGATCAGGGTGCCGAACACCATCGCCAGCAGGATCGACAGCCGCGAGATCGCCGCGCTGCCCAGCTTGCTCAGTATCAGCACGATCAGGAAGGTCACCGCCGCCAGGCCGATGTTGGACATGCTGCCGAAGTCCGGTGCCTTGCTGTTGCCGCCCATGACCCAGCGCGCCGCGACCGGCATCAGGGTCAGGCCGATGGTGGTGATCACGATGCCGGTCACCAGTGGCGGGAAGAACTTGGTGATGCGCGAGAACACCGGGGTGATCAGAAACCCGATCAACGAGGCCGCCATCACCGCGCCCAGCACCCCCGGCAGGCCGCCGCCGCCCTCGCTGCTGAGAATCGCGCCCATGGTGGCCACGCCGGCAAACGAAACGCCCTGTACCAGCGGCAACTGGCAACCGAAGAACGGCAGGCCCAGGGTCTGCAGCAGGGTCGCCAGGCCACCGGCAAACAGCGATGCGGCAATCAGCAGGCCGATGTCGGCCGGGCCCAGGCCGGCCGCCTGGCCGAGAATCAGCGGTACCGCGACGATACCGCCGTACATGGTGAGTACGTGTTGCAGCCCGTACGCCAGGTTGGCGCCGAGCCCCAGGTTCTCGTCTTCAGGACGTGATGCCGTGGACGTGTCGGGGGAGGACGTAGTCATGGGAGCAGGTTCTCTGTTTTATTGTTGTGGCGCTACTGTAGACAACTCGTGCCATTCATTGCCAGAACAATTGTATACAATTTTTAGATTGGCACAGGAACAGTCAGGTCATTGGTTTGGGTGCAGGCGTGGATGCAGTTATCGTTCCAACACGCAGCACCAGGCCCGCCAGGGCTGGGTCCGGTGGCATGAACGGCTGTTTGAAAGCTGTCTGGGTGGACAGGAAGGCGGGGCGGGGTCAGGTCGGTAGCGGGCTAAAAGATTTCAAATGTCGATGAGTTGATGGAATTCGCGCTCCAGTTCGGTGCGATCGGCCAGGTTGAGCTCCACCAGGCGGCACAGGTGCTCCAGCGAATCGAGGTCGATGTGCTCGCAGATAAACCCCAGCTGGGTGTCGTCGACATGGCGCAGTTCCACCGTCATGGTGACAAACGCCTCTTCACCCAGGCGTATCTGCGCAGCGAACGGCCGCTCGAGGTCGGCGTCCCAGGCCTTGGGCGCCTCGATCAGCAGGCCCTTGAGCGACAGGTCGAGCAGGTTGACCGGCCAGCGTCGTTCGCCCTGGAGCAGTTCGGTCGGTGCATCGAAGGGTATGCGCTGGAAGCGCCGGCGTTCTGGGTGATCGCTCATGGTGGAGGCCCTTTGCAGTAGAACCTGGCTGGAACCTGACTGACTATAGCTCAGGGCTTGCCAGCATGATCGCGAACGCGCATAACGAGACTGTGGGCGGGGCTGCAGGCTCTAGACCAAAGCAAGTATGGCAATGCGCCAAGACTCGCCCTAGACTCGATGGGCGGTCTTTCATATCCACTAGCTGGAAGCAAACCATGAACAACAATAATAGCCTGCTACGCCATATACCATGGCTGCTGCTGGCAGTCCTGGGGGCCTGTGCGCTGGGTGTGGTTGCCCTGCGCCGTGGCGAAGCGATCAACGCCTTGTGGATTGTGGTTGCCTCGGTAGCCCTCTACCTGGTCGCCTACCGTTACTACAGTCTGTTCATCGCCACCAAGGTGATGCAGCTGGACCCGCGCCGGGCCACCCCGGCGGTGCTCAACAACGATGGTCTGGACTACGTGCCGACCAACAAGCACATCCTGTTCGGTCACCACTTCGCGGCCATCGCCGGCGCTGGCCCGCTGGTGGGCCCGGTACTGGCTGCGCAGATGGGCTATCTGCCCGGTACGCTCTGGCTGATCGCCGGCGTGGTACTGGCCGGTGCAGTGCAGGACTTCATGATCCTGTTCCTGTCCACCCGCCGCAACGGTCGCTCGCTGGGCGACATGGTGCGTGAGGAAATGGGCCGCATTCCCGGCACCATCGCCCTGTTCGGCTGCTTCCTGATCATGATCATCATCCTTGCGGTGCTGGCGCTGATCGTGGTCAAGGCCCTGGCCGAAAGCCCATGGGGCATGTTCACGGTGATGGCGACCATCCCCATCGCGATGTTCATGGGCGTGTACATGCGTTATATCCGCCCGGGCCGCATCGGCGAGATCTCGCTGATCGGTGTGGTGCTGCTGTTGCTGTCCATCTGGCTGGGGGGCCTGGTGGCCGCCGATCCGGTGTGGGGCCCGGCGTTCACCTTCACCGGCGTGCAGATCACCTGGATGCTTGTGGGCTATGGCTTCGTCGCCGCCGTGCTGCCGGTATGGCTGGTGCTGGCGCCGCGTGACTACCTCTCCACCTTCCTCAAGATCGGTACCATCATTGCCCTGGCCATCGGCATCCTGGTGCTGGCGCCCGAGCTGAAGATGCCGGCGCTGACCCAGTTCACCGACGGCACCGGCCCGGTGTGGAAGGGCACCCTGTTCCCGTTCCTGTTCATTACCATCGCCTGTGGCGCGGTATCGGGTTTCCATGCGCTGATCTCCTCGGGCACCACGCCCAAGCTGCTGGACAACGAAGTCAACGCCCGCTACATCGGCTATGGCGGCATGCTGATGGAGTCATTCGTCGCGATCATGGCCATGGTTGCCGCCTCGGTGATCGAGCCGGGCGTGTACTTCGCCATGAACAGCCCGGCCGCGGTGGTCGGTGCCGACGTGGTGTCGGTGGCGCAGACAGTCAGCAGTTGGGGCTTTGCCATCACCCCCGAGCAGCTCGAGGCGGTCGCCCGGGACATCGGCGAGCACACCGTGCTGGCCCGTGCCGGTGGTGCGCCGACCCTGGCGGTGGGTATCGCGCAGATCCTGCACCAGGTACTACCGGGTGAAAACACCATGGCGTTCTGGTACCACTTCGCGATCCTGTTCGAAGCCCTGTTCATCCTCACTGCGGTAGACGCCGGTACGCGTGCCGGGCGCTTCATGCTGCAGGACCTGCTGGGCTCGTTCGTGCCGGCGCTCAAGCGCACCGAGTCGTGGGGCGCCAACCTGCTCGCCACCGCCGGCTGTGTGGCGTTGTGGGGCTACCTGCTGTACCAGGGCGTGATCGACCCGCTGGGTGGCATCAACACCTTGTGGCCGCTGTTCGGCATCTCCAACCAGATGCTGGCCGGTATCGCGCTGATGCTCGGCACCGTGGTGCTGATCAAGATGAAGCGCCAGCAGTACATGTGGGTCACCCTGGTGCCGGCGGTATGGCTGCTGATCTGCACCACCACCGCAGGCTTCATCAAGCTGTTCGACCCGAACCCGGCGGTGGGCTTCCTGGCCCTGGCCAACAAGTACAGCGCGGCGCTGGACGCCGGTCAGGTACTGGCCCCGGCCAAGGACATCGCGCAGATGCAGCACGTGATCTTCAACGCGTACACCAACGCGACGCTGACCGCGCTGTTCCTGTTCGTGGTGTTCAGCATCCTGTTCTTCGCGCTCAAGGTCGGTATCCGCGCCTTGAACAAGAAAGAACGTACCGACAAGGAATCGCCGTTCCAGGCCTTGCCGGACGCGTAAACCAAGAGGATTGCAGACATGTTCAACGATCTCGGTCGACTGGGTAAGTACCTGGGGCAGGCAGCCCGCCTGATGGTCGGCATGCCCGACTACGACAATTACGTCGAGCATATGCAAACCCGGCACCCCGACCTGCCGCCGATGACCTACGAGGAGTTCTTCCGGGAACGCCAGGAGGCGCGTTACGGCGGCAAGGGCGGGCCCAAGTGCTGTTGAAAGACGGCACCGCCCGCGTGTGACAAACCTGTGGGAGCCCGGGCAGCCGGGCTCCCACAGTCATTTCAGTGTTCAGGAGATTTTCCGTGCAACCCATTCCCGTCACCGTGCTCAGCGGTTTTCTGGGGGCCGGCAAGACCACCTTGCTGCGTCACCTGCTCAAGGCCGAGCACGGCCTGAAAATCGCCGTGATCGAAAACGAGTTCAGCGACGCCGGCATCGACACCCAACTGCTGGGCGACGAACCGGTGCAGGTCATGACCCTGGCCAACGGCTGCGTGTGCTGCACCATCCACACCGACCTGACCAAGGCGCTGTTCCTGCTGCTGGAGCGTCTGGACAGCGGCGAAATCGCCTTCGACCGGCTGGTGATCGAGTGCACCGGCCTGGCCGACCCGGCACCGGTGGCGCAGACCTTCTTCATCGACGAAGAGCTGCGCGAGCGCTACATCCTCGACGGCATCATCACCCTGGTGGATGCCGCGCATGCCGACCTGCACCTGACCCAGACCATCGCCCAGGCCCAGGTCGGGTTTGCCGATCGCCTGCTGGTGAGCAAGACCGACCTGGTCGATGCGGCCGCGTTCGAGGCTTTGAGCCAGCGCCTGGCGCGGATCAACCGACGTGCGCCGATCCGTGTGGTGGACAACGGCAGGATCGACCTGGCCGAGATGCTGGATGTGCGCGGGTTCAACCTCAACGCCAGCCTCAACCTGCGGCCTGTTGTGGCGGCGGGCAACAGCCTGGACCGGATCTCCAGCATGGTGCTGCGTACCGATGTGCCGCTGGATATCGACCGGCTGAGCGAGTTCATGAACCAATTGCTGGAGGCGCATGGCAAGCAGCTGTTGCGCTACAAGGGCGTGTTGAACATTGCTGGCGAGGATCGGCGGCTGGTGTTTCAGGGCGTGCTGAAGCTGTATGGCTTCGACTGGGATACCGAGTGGGCCGAAGGTGAACAGCGCGAGAGTGTGATGGTGTTCATTGCCGATGACCTGCCCGAGGCGAAGATTCGCGAGGGGTTCGAGGCCTTGGGTCGCCCCTGAGGGCCCATCGCGGGTCAAGCCCGCTCCCACAGGTTTACTACCCATCTGGAGGGCTATGAAATCCTGTGGGAGCGGGCTTGACCCGCGATGCCACAAAAAAGCCCGGCTGGGAGCCGGGCTTTTTCACATCAGGTACCTGCGATCAGTTGCCGTACACCGGCAGCTTGGCGCAGATGGCCTTGACCTTCTCGCGAACGGCGTCGATCACCGCTTCGTTGTTCAGGTCGTCCAGGATGTCGCAGATCCAGCCCGCCAGTTCCTTGCACTCTGCTTCCTTGAAGCCGCGAGTGGTCACGGCCGGGGTGCCGAAGCGCAGGCCGGAAGTGACGAACGGGGAGCGTGGGTCGTTTGGCACGGAGTTCTTGTTGACGGTGATGAAGGCTTTGCCCAGGGCAGCGTCTGCGTCCTTGCCGGAGATTTCCTGCTTGATCAGCGACAGCAGGAACAGGTGGTTTTCAGTACCGCCCGACACCACGTCGAAGCCGCGCTCGATGAACACGCCGGCCATGGCCTGGGCGTTCTTCACCACTTGCTGCTGGTAGGCCTTGAACTCAGGCTGCAGCGCTTCCTTGAAGCAGATCGCCTTGGCCGCGATCACGTGCTCCAGCGGGCCGCCCTGGGCACCCGGGAATACGGCGGAGTTCAGCTTCTTCTCGATGTCGGCGTTGGCACGGGCCAGGATCAGGCCGCCACGTGGACCGCGCAGGGTCTTGTGGGTGGTGGTGGTGACCACGTCGGCGAACGGCACCGGGTTCGGGTACACGCCAGCGGCGACCAGGCCAGCCACGTGGGCCATGTCGACGAACAGGTAGGCACCGACCTTGTCGGCGATTTCGCGGAAGCGCGGGAAGTCCAGCACCTGCGAGTAGGCCGAGAAACCGGCCACGATCATTTTCGGCTTGTGCTCGACCGCCAGGCGCTCGACTTCGTCGTAGTCGATCAGGCCGTTGGCGTCGATGCCGTACTGGATGGCGTTGTACAGCTTGCCCGAGGACGACACGGCCGCGCCGTGGGTCAGGTGGCCGCCGTGGGCCAGGCTCATGCCCAGGATGGTGTCACCGGCCGACAGCAGGGCCAGGTAGACGGCAGCGTTGGCCTGGGAACCGGCGTGCGGCTGCACGTTGGCGTAGTCGGCGCCGAACAGCTGCTTGGCGCGGTCGATGGCCAGTTGCTCGACCACGTCGACGTATTCGCAGCCACCGTAGTAGCGCTTGCCCGGGTAGCCTTCGGCGTACTTGTTGGTCAGTACCGAGCCTTGAGCTTCCATCACCGCAGGGCTGGTGTAGTTTTCCGAAGCGATCAGCTCAATGTGCTCTTCCTGGCGCTGAGCTTCTTGCTCCATGGCGGCAAAGAGATCGGCGTCGTACTTGGCAATGGTCAAATCACGGCTGAACATGGCGGTCCTCAAGGATCGTGCTGAAATAGGCGGGCATTCTACCTCATCGGCTTTTGTCTGGCATATGAAAGGGCATCATGTCGCAGACAAGCGGGGCTCATTCAGGCTCGGTGTGAACTTATCGCGGGTCAAGCCCGCTCCCACAGGTCTGGTATCCGCTCTCGGGGGCCGAGAACATCCTGTGGGAGCGGGCTTGACCCGCGATGCGTCATTCGAACATGAACAACGTTTCGTTGCTGAATTGCGCCTCGAACTGGTTGGCCGGCATCGGCCGCCCGAACAGGTAGCCCTGCACCTCGTCGCAGCCGTGCTCGCGCAGAAACTCCAGTTGCTCATGGGTCTCCACACCCTCGGCGATCACCGCCAGGTTCAGGCTGTGGGCCATGGCGATGATGGCGCGGGCGATCTGCGCATCCTGCTCGCCCTCGGGCAGACCGTCGACGAAGGTGCGGTCGATCTTGAGCACGTCGATGGGGAACTGCTTGAGGTAGTTGAGCGACGAGTAGCCGGTGCCGAAGTCGTCCACCGCAATGCTCAGCCCCAGATTCTTCAGGCTGTCGAGGATCACCATCGCCTCGTTGACCTCGCGCATCAGGATGCTTTCGGTCAGTTCCAGCTCCAGGCACGCCGGCGGCAGCCCGGTATCGGCCAGGATGGTGGCGATGCGCGTGCCCAGTTGGCCATCGGAGAACTGGCGCGCCGAAATGTTCACCGACACCTTGGGCACTCGCACCTTGGCCTGGTGCCAGGCCTTGAGCTGGCGGCAGGCTTCGCTGATGACCCAGTCGCCCACGTCCACCACCAGCCCCAGTTCCTCGATCACCGGGATGAAGTCGCCCGGCGGCACCAGCCCGCGGCGCGGGTGGCGCCAGCGCAGCAGGGCCTCGGCACCGGTCAGGCGCTTGCCGTCGCCGCTGAACTGCGGCTGATAGTAGAGGATGAACTCGTTCTGCTCCAGCGCATGACGCAGGTCGCTTTCCAGCTCCAGGCGCTCCAGCGCACTGGCGTTCATGTCGGCCTGGTAGAACTGGAAGTTGTTCTTGCCGCGCTCCTTGGCGTGGTACATCGCGGTGTCGGCGTTCTTCATCAGCTGGCTCAGCTCGCTGCCGTCCTGCGGGCTGAGGGCGATGCCGATGCTGGCAGTGACGAAGAACTCGCGGTTCTCCAGCACGAACGGTCGCACCAGGCTGCCCAGGATCTGCTCGGCCACGTGGATCGCGCGGTTGAGCGCGATTTCGCGGGTGGCCTTGGGTTGCAGCAGCAAGGTGAATTCGTCGCCGCCCATGCGTGCCACGGTGTCGTCGTCGTGTACGCAGTCGAGCAGGCGTTCGGCCATGTCCTTGAGCATGCGATCGCCTGCGGCATGCCCCAGGGAGTCGTTGATCGGCTTGAAACGGTCCAGGTCCAGGAACATCAGCACCACCCAGGCCTTCTGCCGCTCGGCCTGCTGCAGCGCGGTGTGCAGGCGGTCCTGGAACAGCGTGCGGTTGGGCAGGTGGGTCAGGGCGTCGTAGTAGGCCAGGCGGTGAATGCGCTGTTCGCTGGCCTTGCGCTCGCTGATGTCGGTGAAGAAGCACACGTAGCTGGCCAGGTCACCCTCGTCGTCGAGTACCGCGGTGATGCCGACCCACGCCGGGTAGTGCTCGCCGCTGCGGCGCTTGAGCCAGACCTCGCCTTCCCAGGTGCCGCGCTGGTGCAGTTGCTTGAGCACGTAGTTGAGGTGGGCTTCCTGCTGTTCGTCGACGGTGAGCAGGCTCGGCAACTGGTCGAGCACGTCGCTCACCGCGTAGCCGCTGACCCGGCTGAAGGCTTCGTTGGCCTGCACGATGTAGCCGGCCGGGTCGGTGATCAGGATCGCCGAGGTGGAATGCTCGAACACCGTGGCGGCCATGCGCAGGTCTTTCTCGGCGCGGCGTTGCTGGCTGATGTCGCGGCCGACGCCCAGGATGCCCTCGAAATGGTTGTGCTCGTCCCACACCAGTACCACGCGCAGCTCGATCGGGATCTTGCGGCCGTCGGCGCGCAGACAGTCGAACAGGAACAGCTGGGTGGTCACCTCGGTGCGCAGGCGCTCCAGCGCGGTGGGTTCCTCGAGGGCCCGCTTGACCCGTTCGAACAGGGTGAACACGCCGGTCAGCTGCGCCGGGTTGGCAATGGTCGACTGCCAGCCGTTGGCGAAGATCCACGGCACGTCGTAGCCCAGTACCGTCTGCACCGAAGGGCTGACGTAGTTGAGCTGCAACTGCGGGTCGGTGGAGAAGATCACGTCGCTGATGCTCTCGGCGAGCATGCGGTAGCGCTGCTCGCTGTCACGCAGCGACTCGCTCGCCTCGATCTGGTCGGTGACGTCCTTGCCCACCCCGATGATGCGCAGCACCGTGCCGTCAGGGTCGCGGGTCAGGGCCTGTTCGCGAATGTCGTAGCGCCGCCAGCTCTGGTCGTGGTGAAGAAAACGCAGTTGGCAATGCAACTGCTCCACATAGCCGCTCTGGCGCTGCTGCTGGCGCATCTGGCGAAACAGCTCGGCGTCCTGCGGGTGCAGCAGCACCTCCCAGAAGTACTCGCCCATCTGCGCCAGCTCGCTGCGCGAATAGCCCAGGGTCTGGCCCAGGTGGCGGTTGCTGAAGATCATGCGCAGGCTGTGCACATCCTGCACGTACAGCTGGTCGGGCACGGTGCGCACCACGTCCGACCAGAAGCTTTCGCGCTCCAGCAGCGACAGCTCCACGCGCTTGCGGCTGGTGATATCGCTGATGCTCAGGATCACGGCCTGGTAGTCACGCCGTGCCTGGGGGAAGCGCACCATCAGCCACAGGTGCTGGTCCTGGCCCTGGGGGTCGCTGAGCCGCACTTCCAGCTCCAGCAGGCGCAGGTCCTGCACCACTGCCTCGACCAACTGCATGCCCACCCCGTCGGCGCCCGGCGAGTGGCCTTCGATCAGGCGCTGCCAGGCGCTCTCGCAACAGCCGGCGCCCAGCAGTTGCAGGGCCACCTGATTGACTTCGGTAACCTTCAGCTCGCCCAGCAGGCTGTGGCGCAGCGATACATCCCGGGCCAGGCGCTGGGCCAGCTCGGCTGTGCTGCGCAGGCGCAGGCGTTCCAGCAGTTCGGTCAGCCCCGACAGGTCGAGTACGCACAAGGCCACGCCCGTGCCTTCGAAGATGTCCTGATAGCGTCGCCGACCTTCCTGCAGGGCGCGGTGGCGGCGGCGCATGCTGATCAGCGCCAGCAGCGGGATCAGCGCGCACACCAGGCCCAGCACGCACTTGCCGATCAAGGCCGGCAGCAGTTGCTGGCGGCTGTAGGCGGCATCGAACAGGCCGCGCAGTTGCCAGTCGCTGTTGTCCAGGTACGCCAGCAGCACGCTTTGCGGCGGCTCGATGCTGGCGTCGCGCGCATCGAGCGGCGGCGCGTGGCGATCGATGACCTGGGCCGTGCGGCTGTTTTCCAGCAGCCACAGCGGTGGCGCGGCGTGGTCCAGGGGTTGGCTCAGTTGCTGGTAGTACTCCGGGGCCAGGCGCAGCAGCCAATAGCCACGGGTGTCGCTGTCGGGGTGCTGCAGCAGCAGGTAGACCAGGCTGTTGTCGTCGCTGTTGCTGAAGTAGTACGGGCGCTCCTGGCCCAGGTGCAGCAGCTCCTGGAGCGCCTTGCGGTCGGCACTGATGCCCGCGCTGTCGCGCAGCAACGCGCCCTGGGCGTCCACCCACACCAGGCTGCGCAGGGCGGGCAGGCGTGCGTGCAGGTGTTCGAGCAGCTGCGGCAGGTCGGTGACGGCCGGTGCGGCAGGGTAGGGTTGCAGCAGGGTGAGGGCTTTTTGCGCGTTCAATGCCAGGCTCAGGTTGAGCTGGCTGGCCAGTTCGGCACTTGCATCCAGGCTCTGCTGGCGGCGATCGGCCTGGGTATGGCGGAACTGCTCGAACACTTGCCAGAACAGCAGCGCGAGCAACAGCAGCACCAGGATGGCCAACGCGCCTTTGAGCGAGCCACGCAAGGGCGAACCGGACGCACTCGTGGCTTTGCGCGGGGATGAAGGCTGAGTCAGATTGGTCAAACGCTGTTCCTGCGTGAGGCTGTGGCAGGTGATCGCTACGCAGCGACAAGCGGCGCAGTGTGCGGTAGTCCTGTCGCATCCCGGTTCCAGGCGCGCACTATAAGCTGCACGCCCGAAGGGCGGCTAGCATGCCTTGAAGTGTGGCAAAGTGCCAGTCCTGTTCGTCAGCGGAATGGTTTCCTGCTTTTTGATACAAATTGCACACGCTGTGTTGATTGCAATGTGCCATTTCCCTAACTAGGATGTGCCCCCTCACTTAAGGCAGCGAACCCACGGATGGGTGTTTGACGCTGTTTTGGTAGGCCCCGTGCCGCCTGGGCTTTTTCGGTCGGCGCGGGGCCTGCAGTCCAACTACAGGCCAAGGATGTCCTACTCAAGCAAGTTGCACGCTCGTTACCACGAGGTTGCCCGGCAGGCTGTATCACCAGACTGTTTTGCGGGCGAGGACGTGCGTTTTTCCAGTGAGTACGAAGCACTGGAAGGCGAGTTGAACAAGGCTCAGTCCGTTCACGAGAGCGGCCAGATCGACTGGCTTCGCGTGCTCGAGAACAGCGAGACGCTGCTGCGCACACAGTCCAAGGACCTGCGGGTTGCCGCCTGGTTGACGTGGGCGTTGTATCAACGCGAATCCTTCCCGGGCCTGCTGGCCGGCGTGGGGCTGTTGCAGCACCTGTGCGAGCAGCACTGGGCGCAGGTGCACCCGGCCAAGCCACGCACGCGGGCCGCGGCCATCGGCTGGCTGGTGCCGCGCCTGGAGCAGGTACTGGGTGAAAATGTCGCGATCAAGGAGCAACTGGCGCTGTTCCGCCGCCTGGTCGACAGCCTGCAGGCGCTCGATGCAGCCCTGACCACGCACCTGGGCGATGAGGCGCCGCTGTTGCTGCCGTTGTGCCGACGCCTGTCGAGCATGGTGCAACGTGCTGCCGACAATCAGCCCGAACCCGGTGCCGTGGGCGCGGTCGTGGCCCAGGTCAAGCAGGCCGCCACCCAGTTGCTCACCCCCGGCGCCCCCGTCGACAGCGAAAAAGACGCGCACAAGGTGTTACGCACCCTGCAGGATGGCGCTCGACCGTTATCGAACTGGTGGCTCAAGCAGAAGGCCACCGACGTGCGCGCCTTGCGCCTCAACCGCACGCTGCTGTGGTTGCAGATCGACGCGGTGCCCGAGCGCAATGCCGAACAGGTGACCGTGCTGCGCGGGTTGCCGGTCGACCGCCTGAAGATCTACCAGGAACGCTTTGCCAACGGCCAGTACGCCGACCTGCTGATGGAGCTCGAGGCCAGCCTGGCCAAGTCGCCGTTCTGGTTCGACGGCCAGCGCATGGTCTGGGAGTGCCTGCTGGAGCTCAACGCCGAGCAGGGCATGCGCGAGGTGGAGTTCCACTTCGCGCAACTGCTGCAGCGCCTGCCCGGGGTGGTGGAGCTGCGCTTTCATGACGGCACGCCGTTTGCCGACCCGGCGACGCGGGGCTGGATCAACGCCAGCGTCATGCCGCACCTGCAGAGCACCAGCGCACCGCGCAAGGTCGAGACCGACCTCGCGGCCAGCCTGCCACCCTGGGAGCTGGCCCTGGAGGCGGTGCTGCCCGTGCTGCGCAAGGACGGCCTCAAGCCTGCCGTGCAGATACTCAAGCAGGGCATGCAGGCGGCTCAAGGCGGGCGTGTGCGCTTTTTCTGGCAGCTCAGCCAGGCGCGGCTGTGCTTTCTGGCCAAGAAGTACGAACTGGCCAAGACCCAGCTCGAAGCCCTAGATCACGAACTGCAACAGGCCGGCCTGCATCAGTGGGAGCCGGACCTGGCACTGGAAGTACTGCGTCTGCTGCACAGCTGTTGTGAGCTGCTGCCGCAGAACCACGCCGTGCGCGAACGCAAGGATGAGGTTTATCGCAGGCTGTGCCACCTCGACCTCGAAGTGGTACTCGACTAGGCCCCCGGGCCGCAAACGCAAGGAGAAAAGCCATGGCCAAAGAAGGCTCGGTAGCCCCCAAGGAACGCATCAACGTCACGTTCAAACCTGCCACGGGCGGCGCCCAGGAAGAAATCGAACTGCCCTTGAAGCTGCTCGCGATCGGTGACTACACCCAGCGTCCGGACGAACGCAAGGTAGAGGACCGCAAGCCCATCAGCATCGACAAGATGACGTTTGACGAAGTGCTCGCCAAGCAGGAGTTGAGCCTGACCCTCAGCGTGCCCAACCGCCTGCAGGACGACGAAAGCGCCAGCGATGAGCTGGGCATCAGCCTGCGGGTCAACTCCATGAAGGACTTCAACCCGGCCAGCCTGGTCGAGCAGGTGCCAGAGCTCAAGAAGCTGATGGAACTGCGCGATGCGCTGGTGGCACTCAAGGGCCCACTGGGCAACGCACCGGCTTTTCGCAAGGCCATCGAAGGCGTGCTCGCCGACGATGAGTCGCGCACCCGCGTACTCGGCGAACTGGGCCTGAGCGCCACGCCGACCACCGACGCTTGAGCCTCCCCCGTCAAGGAAGAACACCATGAGCACCAGCGCAGCACAGCAAACCAGCAGCACCGATGGCGAGTACAGCATTCTCGACAACATCATCGCGCAAACCCGCCTGACGCCCGACGATGAAGCCTATGACATTGCCAAGCGCGGCGTGTCGGCCTTCATCGAAGAGCTGCTCAAGCCGCACAACGACGGCGAACCGGTCAAGAAGGCCATGGTCGACCGCATGATCGCCGAGATCGATGCCAAGCTCAGCCGCCAGATGGACGCGATTCTCCACCACCCCGACTTCCAGTCGCTGGAGTCGGCCTGGCGTGGCCTGCAGTTGCTGGTCGACCGCACCAACTTTCGCGAAAACATCAAGATAGAAATTCTCAACGTCTCCAAGCAGGACCTGCTGGACGACTTCGAGGACTCGCCCGAAGTCATGCAGGCCGGTCTCTACAAGCACATCTATACCGCAGAGTACGGCCAGTTCGGTGGCCAGCCGGTGGGCGCGATCATCGCCAACTACTTCATGTCGCCCAGCTCCCCCGACGTCAAGCTGATGCAGTACGTCTCCAGCGTTGCGTGCATGTCCCATGCGCCGTTCATCGCCGCTGCCGGTCCGAAGTTCTTCGGCCTCGAAAGCTTCACCGGCCTGCCGGACCTCAAGGATCTCAAGGACCACTTCGAAGGCCCGCAGTTTGCCAAGTGGCAGAGCTTTCGCCAGTCCGAGGACGCGCGCTACATCGGCCTCACCGTGCCGCGCTTCCTGCTGCGCAACCCTTATGACCCGGAGGAAAACCCGGTCAAGTCGTTCGTCTACAAGGAAACCGTGGCCAACAGCCACGAGCACTACCTGTGGGGCAACACCGCCTATGCGTTCGGCACCAAGCTGACCGACAGCTTCGCCAAGTTCCGCTGGTGCCCGAACATCATCGGCCCGCAGAGCGGTGGCGCGGTGGAAGACCTGCCGCTGCACCACTTCGAAAGCATGGGCGAGATCGAGACCAAGATCCCCACCGAAGTGCTGGTGTCGGACCGCCGCGAGTACGAGCTGGCCGAGGAAGGCTTCATTTCCCTGACCATGCGCAAGGGCAGTGACAACGCCGCCTTCTTCTCCGCCAGTTCGGTGCAGAAACCCAAGTTCTTCGGCATCAGCGCCGAGGGCAAGGCCGCCGAGCTGAACTACAAGCTCGGTACCCAGCTGCCCTACATGATGATCGTCAACCGCCTGGCCCACTACCTCAAGGTACTGCAGCGCGAGCAGCTGGGCTCGTGGAAGGAGCGCACCGACCTGGAGCTGGAACTCAACAAGTGGATCCGCCAGTACGTGGCCGACCAGGAGAACCCGAGCGCCGAGGTGCGTGGGCGTCGTCCGCTGCGCGCGGCCCAGATCATCGTCAGCGATGTGGAAGGGGAGCCGGGTTGGTACCGGGTCAGCCTCAACGTGCGCCCGCACTTCAAGTACATGGGCGCCGACTTCACCCTGTCGCTGGTCGGCAAGCTGGATAAAGAGTAAGCGGGGGCGCGTACATGAGCGGATATGGCAGCCTTTTCGAGCGTCTGGGCGGCGAAGCCGACAAGCGTCGCGGCTGGAGCCGCGAGAGGGCTGCCATGGCCTCGGTGGCGGTGCACCTGGGCAAGATGCTCAGTACCCGTGCGGGCAGCGTGCAGACGCTGCCCGATTACGGGCTGGCAGACCTCAATGACATGCGCCTGAGCCTGCATGACGCGCTGAGCCAGGCGCGTCAGGCCATCGAGCAGTTCATCGAAGCCTACGAACCGCGCCTGACCAATGTGCGCGTGGTGTCGCTGCCGCGTGATCACGATCAGCTCAAGCTGGCTTTCAGCATCGAAGGCCTGCTTGAGCTGGACGGGATCAAGCGTCAGGTCAGCTTTTCCGCGCGCCTGGAGGGCGGCGGGCAGGTGCAGGTCAACTGAGACGCGCACCGCGCTGTCGTCTCGCGAACAGGACGTTCCTGAGCATGCAAAACAGGTAACCGAGCATGTCCTTCAATCATTACTACCAGAGCGAGCTCACCGCGTTGCGCCAGCTGGGGCGACGCTTTGCCGAGCGCAGCCCGGCCCTGGCGCCGTTTCTGGGGCAGGCCGGGCGCGACCCGGACGTGGAGCGGCTGCTCGAGGGCTTTGCCTTCCTCACCGGGCGCCTGCGCCAGAAGCTCGATGACGAACTGCCCGAGCTGAGCCATTCGCTGATGCAGTTGCTGTGGCCCAACTACATGCGCCCGCTGCCGGCGTTCAGCATCCTGCAGTTCGACCCGCTGGGCCAGTCCGGCCCGCCCTTGCGGGTGGCGCGCGATACACCGGTCGAGAGCCAGCCGATCGATGAGGTGCGCTGCCGTTTTCGCACCTGCTACCCCACCGATGTCATGGCCCTGGACCTCACCGCGCTCAATTACTCGGTAAAGGGTGATGGGGCGCTGCTCAGCCTGCGCCTGGAGATGAGCTGCGACGGGCATGTCGGCGAGCTGGAACTGAGCCGCCTGCGCCTGCACCTGGCAGGGGAGCGCTACATCAGCCAGATGCTCTACCTGTGCCTGCTGCGCAACGTGGAAGGCATCGAGCTGGTGCCACTGGGGGGCGATGGCAAGCCGCTGGTGCGCGCCAGTGGCGAGAACGTGACAGTGCGCCTGGCTGGCACCCGTATCAAGCCGGTCGGCTTCGCCGAGGAAGAGGCGCTGATTCCCTACCCGCTGAACACCTTTCGCGGTTACCGCTACCTGCAGGAGTACTTCGCCTTCCAGGACAAGTTCCTGTTCGTCGACCTCGACGGCCTGGAGGCACTCAAGTCCCTGGGCACGGAAACCCTCAAGCAGATGCGTGGGCTGGAGATACGTTTCGACATCCGCAGGGGCGGTATCCAGCGCATGCGCCCCACGCTGGACAACGTCAAGCTGTACTGCACCCCTATCGCCAACCTGTTCCAGCACGATGCCCTGCCGATTCGCCTGGATGGCAAGCAGGACGAATACCTGCTGCTGCCCGCCGAGTACGACCTGGAGAACTGCGGGGTGTTCTCGGTGCACAGCGTGACCGGCTGGAAGCCCGGCGGCGTGGGCTACCAGGCCTATGTGCCGTTCGAGTCGTTCGAGCACGACCCCAGTTTCGACGTGCCGCAGACCAGCCCGCACTACAGCATTCGCCAGCGCTCCTCGCTGTTGCATGACGGCCTGGACACCTACCTGAGCTTCGGAATACGCGATACCCGCACCCACGAGACGCTGTCCATCGAGCTCACCTGCACCAACCAGAACCTGCCGCGCCGGCTCAAGCTGGGTGATATCGACCAGCCGTCCGAGCAGACCCCGGAGTTCCTCACCTTCCGCAACATCACCCCGGTCACGGCCAGCTACGCACCGCCCCTGAACCGGGACTTCCTGTGGAAGCTGATCAGCAACATGTCGCTCAACTACCTGTCGCTGGCCAACGTCGATGCGCTCAAGGTGATCCTGGAAACCTACGACTTGCCGCGCTACTACGACCAACATGCCGAGAAGGTCAGCAAGCGCCTGCTCGGCGGGCTCAAGTCGATCCGTCACGAGCATGTCGACCGACTGCACCGCGGCCTGCCCCTGCGTGGGCTGCGCACCGAACTGACCATCGACCCGCAAGGCTACATCGGCGAAGGCGACCTGTTCATGTTCGCCTCGGTGCTCAACGAGTTCTTTGCCCTTTATGCCAGCCTCAACTCGTACCACGAGTTGCGGGTCAGAAGTACCCAGGGAGAGGTGTACCAATGGACACCACGTATGGGCCTGCAGCCCCTGCTTTGAGCGGGCTGAGCCACGCAATACGCGAGTACTCGCTGTTTCAGGCCGTGCTGCTGGTCATCGACCGGCTGCGCGAGTTCCATCCGCACCTGAGCGAAGAGGAGCTGTACGACCAGCTGGAGTTCCAGGCCAATCCGAGCCTGGGCTTTCCGGGCAGCGACGTCGATCGCGTCGAGTTCTTCGACGACCGCGGGCAGATGCGTGCACGCCTGCGTTTCAACCTGATCGGCCTGTGCGGCGCCAGCTCGCCGCTGCCGGCGTTCTACGTGGAGCAGGCGCTGGGCGATGGCGAGGACGGCAACACGACCCGGCAGTTTCTCGACGTGTTCCACCATCGGCTACAGCGCCTGATGCTGCCCATCTGGCGCAAGTACCGTTATCGCGCACGCTTCCAGAGCGGGGCGATGGACCCATTCTCGGCGCAGCTGTTCGCCCTGATCGGGCTGGGCGGCGAGCATATTCGCGAGGCCCGCGAACTGAACTGGAAGCGCCTGCTGCCCTACCTGGGCCTGCTGAGCCTGCGTGCCCACTCGGCGGCATTGATCGAGGCGGTGCTGCGCTACTACTTCAAGCATGCGCAGCTGGTCATCGAGCAGTGCATCGAACGTCGCGTGGTCATCCTGCAGGAGCAGTGCAATCGCCTGGGGCGCGCCAACAGCCTGCTGGGCGAGGACATGGTGCTGGGCGAGCGGGTGCGTGATCGCAACGGCAAGTTCCGCATCCACATCACCCAGCTCGACTGGCAGCGCTTTCACGAGTTCCTGCCGATCGGCTTCGGCTATCAGCCGCTGTGTGCCCTGGTGCGTTTCACCCTGCGCGACCCGCTGGACTACGACATCCGCCTGGTGCTGCGCCAGGAAGAGATTCGCGAGCTGCGTATCGGCCAGGACAACGCCTGCCGTCTGGGATGGACGAGTTGGCTCGGTCACGAACGCGCCGATGGCGTGGTGACCCTGGGAAGCAAAATTCATTAAGGACCGATGGACATGATCACCGTAGACCTGCAACAACTCATCCAGGCGCTGGACGCCGACACCCGTCGTGACCTGGAGCGCTGCGCCGAACGTTGCGTGGCTCGTGGCGGCAGCAGGATCCTGGTCGAGGACCTGCTGCTGGAATTGCTCGATCGCCCCGAAGGCCTACTTGAACGGGCCTTGCACGACGCCGACGTGGCGCCGGGCGAACTGCGCTCCACCCTGCAGGTGCAGCTTGAACACAGCGCTTCGCGCAACCCGGTGTTCGCCCCCGAACTGGTGCAGTGGCTGCAGGATGCGCTGCTGGTGGCCAACCTCGAAATGGGCAGCAGCCAGGTCGAACAGGCTGCGCTGATCCTGGCGCTGCTGCGCAACCCCGTGCGCTATGCCGGCAGCCATTACCAGCCGCTGCTGGCCCGCCTGAACATCGAGCGCCTCAAGTGCTTCGCCCTGGCGTCCCGGCCGGTTGCAGCGCAGGGTGCCGCGGGCGGCCAGGGCGAGTCGATGCTGCAGCGCTTTACCCACAACCTCACGCAGCAGGCCCGCGACGGCCGACTCGACCCGGTACTGTGCCGCGATCAAGCGCTGCGCCAGATGATCGACATCCTTGCCCGGCGGCGCAAGAACAACCCCATCGTGGTGGGCGAGGCCGGTGTGGGCAAGACCGCCATCGTCGAGGGCCTGGCGCTGCGCATTGCCGCCGCCGAAGTGCCGCCGGCACTGCGCGGGGTAGAGCTGCTGGCGCTGGACATGGGCCTGCTGCAGGCCGGCGCCAGCGTCAAGGGCGAGTTCGAGCGACGCCTCAAGGGCGTGATCGACGAGGTCAAGGCCGCGCCCCGACCGGTCATCCTGTTTATCGATGAAGCCCACACCCTGATCGGTGCGGGCGGCAACGCCGGCGGTTCGGATGCGGCCAACCTGCTCAAGCCTGCACTGGCGCGGGGCGAGCTGCGCACCATCGCCGCCACCACCTGGAGCGAGTACAAGAAGTACTTCGAGAAGGACCCGGCCCTGGCCCGGCGCTTTCAGCCGGTACAACTGCACGAGCCGACAGCGGACGAGGCGGTGACCATCCTGCGCGGCCTGGCCCAGGTGTATGAGAAGAGTCACGGTATCTACCTGCGCGATGATGCGGTGGTGGCGGCGGCGCACATGTCGGCGCGCTACCTGGCCGGGCGACAGTTGCCGGACAAGGCGGTCGATGTGCTCGACACCGCCTGTGCCCGGGTGCGCATCAGCCTGGCCGCCGCGCCGCAACGCCTGGAACGCCTGCGTGCTTCGCTGGCCGAGGGCGAGCGGCAGGTGCAGGCGCAGCAGCGCGACGCCGAAGCCGGCGTGGGCATCGACCAAGAGGCGCTGCACCTGTTGCAGGCGCAACTGCTCAGCGACCAGGCCGACCAGCAGGCCGTGCAGGCGCGCTGGGAACAGCAGCGCGCGCTGGCCGAGCAGGTGCTGGACCTGCGCCGGCAGTTGGCCGAAGCCCGCGAGCAGGGCAATGCACGGGATGACGTGGCCGTACTGCAGGCCAGCCTGGAGACCACCCGCAGCCTGCTGGAAGCGGCGCAGGCCGAAGAGCGCCTGGTCAGCTTCGAAGTGTGCCCGCGCCTGGTGGCCGAAGTGATCAGTGCCTGGACCGGCGTGCCGCTGGAGCAACTGGCCCGCGAGCACAACGCCAGGATCATGCGCTTTGCCGAAGACCTGCGTGCGCGCATCCGTGGTCAGGAGCAGGCCGTGCAGGCACTGGACCGGTCGATGCGGGCCAACGCAGCCGGCCTGGCAAAGCCCGATGCGCCGGTCGGGGTGTTCCTGCTGGTGGGGCCCAGTGGCGTGGGCAAGACCGAAACGGCCCTGGCCCTGGCCGACCTGCTGTATGGCGGCGAGCGCTTCATCACCACCATCAACATGTCCGAGTTCCAGGAGAAGCACACCGTGTCGCGGCTGATCGGCGCGCCGCCCGGTTACGTCGGCTATGGCGAGGGCGGCATGCTCACCGACGCGGTGCGCCAGAAGCCCTATTCCGTGGTGCTGCTGGATGAGGTCGAGAAGGCCGACCCGGACGTGCTGAACCTGTTCTACCAGATCTTCGACAAGGGCGTGGCCAGCGACGGCGAGGGGCGCGAAATCGACTTTCGCAACACCCTGATCCTGATGACCTCCAACCTGGCCAGCGAGCAGATCGCGAGCCTTTGCCAAGGCGCCGAACGGCCCTCTGCCGAGCAGCTGGAACAGGCCATACGCCCCGCCTTGAGCAGGCATTTCAAACCGGCCTTGCTGGCGCGCATGCGTGTGGTGCCGTACTACCCGGTGAGCGGCCCGGTGCTGCGCGAGCTGGTCGAGATCAAGCTGCAGCGCTTTGGCCAGCGGCTGCTGCGCCGGCAACTGGGTTTCACCTATGCCCCGGCGCTGGTCGAGCACCTGGCCGAGCGTTGCACCCAGGGCGACAGCGGCGCGCGGCTGATCGACCACCTGCTCGACCTGCACCTGATGCCGCAGGTGGCTGACCGGCTGCTGGCAGCGATGGCGGCCGGGGAGTCGTTGCAGCAGGTGCATGCCACGCTCGATGGCGATACGGGCGTGAGGTGCGAGTTTGCCTGAGGTGGGGGTGATGTTCACCCACGTGCCGCAGCCCTTGCGCTATGCCGAAGCCCTGTTGACGCACTTCGCCAGCCTGTCGCGTACGGGCCGGGAACCCGCGCTGCAGGAGCGCTTCGTGCAGGCGGTGGCCGAGCTCAGCGGTTGCGAGCTCAGTCAGCTGTACCTGCTCGATGCCACCCACACTTCGCTGAGCCTTGCCGCCGAATGGCTGGGCGGGGCCTTGCAGCCGCGTGCTGCCGCCAGCGTGCCGGTGGATTACAACGGCGAGCAACTGCTGCAGTTCGCGCTGTGCCAGAACCGTTCGGTAAGCCTTGCCGACCTGCCCGCCAGCCTGCTCGACACCAGTTTCCTGCCGGTGCTGCACAGCCCCTGGCAGTCGCTGCTGTGCGTACCGCTGCTCAACCCGCACCAGGCCATCGCCGGCCTGCTGCTGTGTGCCAGCCGTACCAGCGTCGACCTGGGCGGCTTTGCCCAGTCGCTGGGACAGCTGGGGGCGTTCGTGCTGGTGCAAATGGAGTTGCTGCAACGCCTGCACCAGCCCGAAGCGGCGCCGGCGCCGCTGCCCGCCACGCGCGCAGGCGCCACCGACTACGGGCTGATCGGCAACAGCGCCGCGATGCGCCAGGCCTACCAGCTGATCAGCAAGGTGCTGCACAGCCCCTACACCGTCCTGCTGCTGGGCGAGACCGGCACCGGCAAGGAGGTCGTGGCCCGGGCGATTCACGACTACGGCCCGCGCGGTACCCGGCCGTTCGTGGTGCAGAACTGTGCGGCCCTGCCGGAGAACCTGCTGGAGAGCGAACTGTTCGGGTATCGCCGGGGCGCCTTCACCGGCGCATTGCGCGACCGCCCTGGCCTGTTCGATGCCGCCCACGGCGGCACCCTGCTGCTCGACGAGATCGGCGACATGCCGCTGTCGCTGCAGGCCAAGCTGCTGCGCGTGCTGCAGGAGGGCGAGATCCGCCCGCTGGGTTCCAACGACACCCACACCATCGATGTGCGCATCATCGCCGCCACCCACCGCGACCTGGCGGTGCTGGTCAGCGAAGGGCGCTTTCGCGAAGACCTGTACTACCGCCTGGCGCAGTTCCCCATCGAGTTGCCGGCCCTGCGTCAGCGCGGCGGCGATGTGCCAGTGCTGGCCCGGCATTTCTCTGCCAAGGCCTGCGAGTTTCTGGGGCGCAAGCCCCTGCAGTGGTCGCCGGCGGCACTGGCCTACCTCGACGGGCTCGCCTGGCCGGGCAACGTGCGTGAACTCAAGGGCCTGGTGGAGCGCGCGGTGTTGCTGTGCGACGGCGAGTGCCTGCTGCCTGAGCATGTTGCTCCGGCCAGCGAAGTACCGTCGGGGGACAGCGGGCTGAACCTGCGCGACCGCCTTGAAAACGTGGAGCGCCACTGGCTGCTCGACTGCCTGCGCAAGAACGCCGGCAACCAGACCCTGGCCGCACGCGAGCTGGGCCTGCCGCGGCGCACCCTGCTGTACCGCCTGGGGCGGCTGAACATCAACCTTGGCGAGTTCGAAGGTTGAGCGGCCATGGCGAGCAATGCTGCATTTTCCCTTACAACCGTGCGCTGCCCCCGGCGGGCGGTGCCCCGTGCAATGCCCACCGATGGAGATCTGCAAATGTCTGTTCGTCACTGGCCCGCCTTGCTGCTGGCGCTGATCGTGCTCAGCGGCCTGGGCGGCTGTAGCGGCAATTACAAATTCAACGACGACACCTATCGCCCGCTGGGCGATCCGCAGGCAGCCAACCGCGGCAAGTGAGTGCAAGGAGCATCAACATGGAACTGGTTCTTGAAACGCAGGGACGCAGCAAGACCTTCACCCGTGCAGGCGGCGTGATCGGGCGCGACGAGGCGTGCGACTGGGTCATCAGCGACCCGCAGCGGCATGTCTCCAAGCGACATGCGCTGGTCACCTGTCAGGAGGGCGTGTTCTTCCTCACCGACATCAGCAGCAACGGCACCCGCGACGGACGCAGCGGTGCGCAGCTGCGCAAGGGGCAGGCGCAGCGAATCGAGCAGGACAGCGTGTACCTGCTGGGCGGTTTCGAGGTGCGCGCGCGCCTGGTCACCCGCACCGCAGCCGATGTCGAGGTCGGCCTGCCCAGCGCCGCGGGCAGCATCATCCCTGACGACGCCTTTCTTGAGCTGGACCCGTTCCATGCCCTCGACCAGCAGGACGTCGAGCCTTCGCCCCTCGACGCACTGAGTGCACTCGACACGGTTGCACCGGTGGCCCGCCAGCGCCCCGACTACGCGCGCATAGACATGGAAAGCCTGCTGGTACCCAACCTGGTGGCGCAGCCCGAACCCGACGATGAACCACAGGCGCCGCCGGCACCTGCATGTAACGAACGGTTCTGGGCAGCCTTTGGTACCGCCCTCGGGGTCGATCTGGGCGGGCTCGACCCTGGTGCCCGTGAAGCCCTGGCGATCAAGGCGGCCGGCCTGCTCAAGCAGAGCATCGGCGGCGTGCAGCAAAGCCTGCGCACCCGCAGCGAACTGAAGAACGAGTTGCGCCTGGCCCTGACCACCTCCCACCGCGCCAGCCACAACCCGTTGAAGTCGAGCGCCGATGCCGGCCAGGCGCTGGGCCTGTTGCTGCACCCGGCCGCGCCCGGCCAGCTCCCTGCGAGCCAGGCACTGACCCAGGCCTACCGCGACCTGCAGGCGCATCAGGTGGCGATGCTGACGGCCTGTCGCGCTGCGCTGCAGGGTGTGCTTGAGCACTTTTCGCCACGCCAGCTGGGCCTGCAGTTCGAGCGCGGCCGGGCACCGCTGCTGCGGACTGCCGGCAGCCAGTGGCGCGCCTACGTGCGCTACCACCAGGCCCTTGGCCAGGACGATGAATGGAGCGAGCGCCTGCTGGCGCGCGACTTCGCCCAGGCCTACGCCGAACAGGTTCGCCTGATCGGCACCCTTCACACCGACGCTCAAGGATGATCCCCATGCTGCGCTGCAAGACCTTTCTCTCCACCGGCCTGATGGCGCTGGCGCTGTTGCTGGCCGGTTGCTCCGCGCTGTCGCCGTACTCGGAACTGACCAAGCTGCAACTGACCCTCGACGCCGGCGACCAGCTCAACCCGGACCTCAATGGCCGGCCCTCGCCGATCGTTGTGCGCCTGTTCGAACTCAAGCACCCGGTGGCCTTCGAGCATGCCGACTTCTTCAGCCTGTACGAGCGGGCCAAGGAATCCCTGGCGCCAGACCTGGTGGTCAGCGAAGAGCTGGAGCTGCGCCCCGGTGAGCACGTGACGCTGCGCCTGAGCGTGGAACCTGGCAGCCGCTACGTCGGCGTGCTGGCGGCCTACCGCGACCTGGAGCAGACCCAGTGGCGCTACGTGGTCCAGATCACCCCGCAGGCACTCAACAGCGCCAGCCTGGCGCTGGACCAGGCCGGCATTCGCAACAGCAACGCCACACTGGCCCGGACGGAAAACTGATCATGCATGTGCACAAAGTCATTTGGCAGGAAGGCATGCTGCTGCGTCCGCAGCACTTCCAGCACAACGATCGCTACTACGACTACCAGATGAAAACCCGAACCCAGCTGCTGGGCAGCTACAACTGGGGTTTTCTCAGCCTGGAGATCGACCAGCAGTTCCTGAGCATGGGCAAGCTGGTGGTCAGCCAGGCCAGCGGCGTGCTGCCCGACGGCAGCCTGTTCGAACTCAGCAGCAACATCGAGCCGCTGGCCCTGGACATACCGCCCAACACCGGCAACACGCCGGTGTACCTGGCACTGCCGCTGGTGACCGGCAACCACATCGAGACCCGGCGACTGGAGCAGTCCGATGTGCTGGCGCGCTATATCGCCTACGAAACCCCGGTCAGCGACTCCAACGCCGGTGACGACATCAACAGCGACATCAGCTGTGCACGGCCGGACTTTCGCCTGCTGCTGGGCGAGCAGCAGGGCGATCAGGCCTACGTCAAGCTCAAGCTGTGCGCCGTGCTCGACACCACCCCGGACGGCGTGATCAGCCTGGACCCCGAGTTCGTGCCGACCTTCATCCACACCCACGCGTCAAGCTACCTGCTGTCGTGCCTCAAGGAGGTGATCAGCATGCTCGGCCACCGTGGCGACACCATTGCCGAGCGCATCCGTTCCAACGGCAAGGTCGGCGGCGCGGAGGTGGGCGACTTCATGATGCTGCAACTGATCAATCGTACCGAACTGCTGCTGCGTCACTACCTGGGCCTGGACCAGCTGCACCCCGAGGAGCTGTACCGCACCCTGCTGACCATGCTGGGGGACCTGGCGACCTTTGCCAGCGACACCAAGCGCCCGCGTACCGACAGCCGTTATCAGCACAGCGACCAGGGCGCGAGCTTTCGCCGGCTGATGGACGGCATACGCGAGGTGCTGTCGATGGTGCTGGAACAGCACGCCATCGAACTGGACCTGCAAACCCGCCAGTACGGCATCCTGGTGGCCGCCGTGCACGACCAGACGCTGCTCGCCTCGGCCTCGTTCGTACTGGCCGCCAGCGCCAACTGCGACAGCGAGACCCTGCGCACGCGCCTGCCCTCGCACCTCAAGGTCGGCCCGGTGGAACGTATCCGGCAACTGGTCAACCTGCACCTGCCTGGCATCAAGGTGGTGCCGTTGCCGGTGGCGCCGCGGCAGATCCCGTTCCATTCCAACAAGACCTACTTCCTGCTCGAATTCAACGCCGAAGACCAGGCCCTGCTGGAGCGCTCCGGTGGTTTTGCCTTCCACGTCTCGGGCGAGTTCGCCGAGCTCGAACTGAAATTCTGGGCCATCAGGAACTGACCGCATGCACAAGGACATCGAACACCGTCAGGACGACAAGACCGTGCTGGTGGACCGCCAGGGCCAGGCGCCCAGGCAGGTTCCGCTGACCGATGGGTTGGCCACGCCGCGCCTGGAGCAACTGGAAGACCGGATGATCTACTCGGCCCGCCTGGGCCCGGCCGAGGCCATCAACATCAGCCTCAACACCCTGGTGGCAGCCGCCTCGGACCTGCTCTCGCACGTGGTGCGGCTCAAGCACAGCGACAGCCGCGAAGATCTCGACGCCCTCAACCAGACACTCACCCATGGCATCAAGCTGTTCGAGGCCCATGCGCTGCACAACGGCGCCGAGCCCAGCCAGGTGATGACCGCGCGCTACGTGTTGTGCTCGGTGCTCGACGAGGCCGTGGTCACCACCTCCTGGGGCAACGAGAGCGAGTGGGCGCAGATGAGCCTGCTCAGCACCTTTCACAACGAGACCTTCGGTGGCGAGAAGTTCTTCCAGCTGCTCGATCGTCTGTCGAAGAACCCTGTCAAGCACCTGCCGATGCTGGAGCTCATGTACCTGTGTCTGTCGCTGGGGTTCGAGGGCAAGTACCGCGTGATGGTACGCGGCATGCTCGAACTCGAAGGGATTCGCGACGCCTTGTTCCGCCAGGTGCGGCAACTGCGCGGGGATGCCCCGCGCGAACTTTCGCCGCAGTGGGAAGGGCTCAACGACCAGCGTCGCAGCCTGGTGCGGGTGGTGCCGTGGTGGATGGTCACGCTGTTCGCGCTGATCTGCCTGGTGGTGATGTATTCGGGGTTCGCCTGGGTGTTGGGCGAGCAGCGCGAGGCCGTGCTGCAACCTTTTCAGCAGCTTGACCCGGAAACGGTCCAGGCGCAGCAGTAGAACAGGGACGTGTGATGAAAAACTTCTTCAAGAAAGTCAGCGATTTCCTGCGCAAGACGTGGGTATGGACGCTGTTGCTGGTGCTGTCGCTGGTACTGCTGGTGTGGTTCGTGGGGCCGCTGCTGGCAGTCGACGATCACCGCTTCTGGGCCTCGGCCACCTCGCGTCTGCTGACCATCAGTGCGCTGTTCCTGTGCTGGGGGCTAGGCATGGTGTTCGCCAGCTGGCGCGCCGGGGTGCAGAAAAAGGCTGTCGAAGAGAGCGAGGACGGCCAGGAACGCCTGCGCCGTGAAGCGCGCATCGACGAGGACCACAAGGAGCTGCGCAGCCGCTTCAGCGAGGCGTTGCGTACGCTCAAGGGCTCGAGCCTGTATGGCGGGCGCAGCGAGCGCTGGCGCAACGACCTGCCCTGGTATTTGCTGATCGGCCCCCAGGGCAGTGGCAAGACCAGCCTGCTGGACTTTTCCGGCCTGGAGTTTCCGCTCAACAAATTGGACCGCCAACTCACCCGCGACACCCGCGGTACGCGCCATTGCGACTGGTATTTTGCCGACCACGCGGTGTTGATCGACACCGCCGGACGCTACCTGACCCAGGAAACCGCCGAGGTCGACGCCAGTGCCTGGCGTACCCTGCTCAACCTGCTGCGTCGACGCAGCCGCAGCCGGCCGCTCAACGGCGTGCTGGTCAGCGTGCCGGTCGAGCTGCTGCGCAGTGGCGACGAGAAGGGCCTGGAAAACCTGGCGCGCCAGGTCCATGCGCGACTGCAGGAAATCCAGCAGACCCTGCATGTCCAGGTGCCGGTGTACCTGGTGCTGAGCAAGGCCGACCAGTTGCAGGGCTTCGACGATTTCTTCGACCAGCTCAGCCGTGAAGAAAGCGACCAGGTACTGGGCAGCACCTTCACCAAGGCGCAGAACGGCACCGATGTGGCCGTGCTGCGCCAGGCCTTCGAGGCGCTGCTGCGGCGCCTCAACAGCCAGGTGATCATGCGCATGCACCACGAGCGCGATACACAGCGGCGCGCGCGCATCCTCGACTTCCCGCACCAGCTGGCGCAGATCGGCGAGCAACTGTGCCTGTTCGTCGACATCGCCTTCACCGGCAATCGCTACCAGCGCGCCAGCCAGCTTCGCGGGTTCTACCTCACCAGTGCGCCGCACCTTGTCCAGCAGCTGGACCCGGACACCGCCAGCATCGGGGCCAGCCTGGGCCTGCCCAGCACGGTGCTACCCACCTTGCGCAGCGGGCGTTCGCGGTTCATCCATCACCTGCTCAGCCGGGTCATCTTCCCCGAGGCCGACCTGGCCGGCCTCGACCAGCGCGAGCGGCGACGCATCGACTGGGGGCAGCGCGCACTGTATGTCGGCGCGCTGGGCGTACTGGTGTGCTGCGGGTTGCTGTGGGCGGGCGGTTTCAGTGCCAACCACGACCGCCTCGAGCAACTGCGCGGGCTCGGTCAGGTGTGGGCCGGGCAGCGTGCAGCGCTGACCCCGCAAAGCGATGCCATGGCCGCGCTCAAGCCGCTGGACAGCAGCTATGCCGCGACCCAGGTATTCCCGCCTTCGGGTGATGCGTCACTGCATGAGCGCCTGGGCCTGTACCAGGGCGAGCAGAGCAATCCGTTGCTTCGCAGTGCCTACGAACAGGACCTGCACACCCAACTGCTGCCGCGGGTGGCCAAACAGCTCGAAGGGCAGATACGTGGCAACCTGCGCGACCGTGAGCGCCTGCTCAACAGCCTGCGTGCCTACCTGATGCTGAGCATGCCCGACCGCCGCGAAGCCGCCTGGCTGCAGGAGTGGGTAGCCGCTGACTGGTCGCGCCGCTACGCGGGCAACACGGCGGTGCAAAACGGGCTCAACGGGCATTTCGAACGCCTGCTGCAACTGCCATTCAGCTACCCGCTGGACCCGCAACTGGTGGCCCAGGCACGCAAGGTGCTGCGCAGCGAATCGCTGGTCAACGTGGTGTACCGGGTACTGCGCGAGCAGGCCAGCAGCCTGCCCGACTACCGCCTCAGCCAGCACCTGGGCCCCCAGGGCGGGCTGTTTTTCGGCACCGACTACGTGATTCCGGGGTTTTACACCCAGCAGGGCTACGAGCAGTATTTCTCGGTACAGGGCTCGACCCTGGTCAGCGAGCTGCTGCGTGACAACTGGGTTCTGGGTGAGGGCAGCGGCATCAGCGACATGGACATGCGCCGCCTGCTGGTAGGATTGGAACAGCTGTACTTTCGCGACTACGCCAACCACTGGAGCGAGGCTGTCGGCCAGGTCGGCCTGCAACCGTTCGGTGATGCCGGCGAGGGCGCCGATCAGCTCGCCGGGCTCACCTCGGCCAACTCGCCGGTACTTCAACTGCTGGTGCAGGTGCGCGACAACACCCGTTTCGAGCCCGTGCCGGGCAGCACCGATGAGCCCGCCGAGGCACCGGCCAGCGACCCGGCCAAGGGGGTCAAGCTGGGCAAGAAGGCCAAGACGGCGGTCGCCGTGGCCGGCAAGGTCCAGGGCGCCCTGGTGAGCAAGCCCGCCGTGGCGGCCAAGCCGCTGCCCGACACCGCGAAGAAGTCCCTGCAGCGGCGTTTCGAATCCCTGCATCGGCTGCTGGACGAAAACAATGGCCCCTCCGCCGACCTCACCCCGGCGCTGCAGGCGCTCAACGACCTGCAACTGCAGATGGCCGGCCTCGCGCGCGCCAGCCAGCCGGAGCAGATGGCCTTCGAGCTTGCCAAGACCCGCATGGGGGGCCAGCGCGATGCGCTCAGCGCCCTGCGCAACGCATCCGGGCGTCTGCCGCGACCGCTCAATGGCTGGTTCAACCTGCTGGCCGAAGACAGCTGGCGGCTGGTACTCAACGATGCCTACCAGTACGTCAACGAGCGCTACCAGAGCGAGCTGTACGGCTTCTACGGTGAGTCGATCCAGCAGCGCTACCCGTTCGATGCCCACAGCACCAGTGACGTGGCGATCAACGACTTTCGCGAGTTCTTCAAGGCTCAGGGCATCGCCGAGCGCTTCTTCGACACCTACCTGCGCCCATTCATCAGCGGCGACCCGGGCAGCTACCGCCTGCGCAGCATCGACGGCCAGAGCCTGCCGATCTCGCGGGTCTACCTGGACCAGATGGCCAGGACCCAGACGATTCGCCAGAGCTTCTTCGCCGAGAACCCGGCGCAGCCGCAGGTGCAGTTCAGGCTCGAGCCCTACACCCTGGACTCGGCGGTGAGCCGCGCCGAGTTCCGTTTTGGCGATCGGCAGCTGGACTATCGCCACGGCCCGGTGGTGCCCATGACCTTCAATTGGCCGACCGATGCCCAGGACGGTCGCGCAAGCCTGGTGCTCGAACGCATGGTCGAGCGCCCGATCGGCATCGAGAAGAACACCGGGCCGTGGTCGCTGTTCCGCCTGTTCGACCTGATGCAGACCGAGTACCTCAAGGGCCGCGACGTGCTGGTGCTCAAGGCCGAAGTGGGCGGGCTGCGGGCCAACTACCTGCTCAGCAGCCAGCGTGCGCCCAACCCTTTCGACGTTGGCGTGTTACGCGGCTTTCGTCTGCCGGGGTCGCTCTAGATGCAGGTTGGAGCACGCTGGCGCAGCGCGGCGCGCACGGATGCTGGCAAGGTGCGCATGCGCAACGAGGACGCGTTTCTGGAGTGCCCGGCGCAGGGCCTGTGGGCGGTGGCCGATGGCATGGGCGGCTACCGCGGTGGCGACCTGGCCAGCCAGCTGATCGTCGCCAGCCTGGCCGAGTTGCCGGCCCATGGAAGTTTTGACGAGCGCCTGGAAGGGGTGCGCGGGTGCCTGCATTGGATCAACCGGCGCCTTGGCCAGGAACTGACCGTCACGGATGCACACCACGACAGCATCATGGGCAGCACGGTGGTGGCGCTGCTGCTCGAGGGCGAGCGTGCGGCGTGCATCTGGGCCGGCGACAGCCGCTGCTACCTGTGGCGCCAGCAGCGTCTTTACCAGCTGTCACGCGACCATTCGTTGCAGCAGCAGTTGATCGACCAGCGCCAGATGAGCGCGGAGCAGGCGCGGGCGCAACCGGGCGCTCGCGCCCTGACCCGCGCCCTTGGCGCCAGCGAGCAGCTGACCCTGGAGGTGCTGGAGCTGCAGGTATACCCGGGCGATGCGTTCCTGCTGTGCAGCGACGGCCTGTACCAGGAACTGAGCAGCGATGCCCTGGGCAAGGCGTTGAGCCTGGCGTCGGCGCAGGTCGCGCTGGAGCGTCTGTTCGAAGGGGCATTGCGTGGCGCGGCGGGGGACAACCTGACCGCCGTGGTGATTCGCCAATGAGCAGACACCAGCCCGACCTCGGTGCCTTGCTGGCCACCGAATCCCGCGACGCCAACCTCACCTATTTCGCCTTCGTCAACGGCCAGTTGGCCACCCCGGCGCCCGCTGCGGCCAAGCGCAAGGGGCGCCGCACAGGGAAGAAAAAGCCGGCGCCGACACCGCCGCTGGTGCCGCTGCCGCAGGTGCTGGCCGGGCGCTATCGGCTCGAACGCCTGCTCGGTGCCGGCGGCATGGGCATGGTCTATCGCGCCCGCGATCTGCTGCGCGAGCAGTTCGGTGACCCGCAGCCCTGTGTGGCGATCAAGCTCGTGAGCGAGGCGCTGGCCGCCTCGCCGGATGCCAACGCGCTCCTGTTCAGCGAGTTTGCCCTGACCCGGCACGTGGCGCACCCGCAGGTGGTCAACCTGTACAGCTTCGAGATCGACCCGCCGAGCCAGCGCGCCTTCATCACCCTGGAGCTGCTGCGCGGGCCGGCACTGGACAAACTGCTGTGCGAGCAACCGCTGGGCCTGCACGGGCAGGCGTTGAACGCCATCGTGTTGCCGCTGCTGGAAGCCCTGGCCTGCTGCCATGCCCGGGGCGTGTTTCACGGTGACCTCAAGCCGAGCAACGTGATGCTCGGCGAAGATGGCGTGCGCCTGTTCGATTTTGGTCTTGGCCAGGCCGACGCCGGTGTGCTTTCGGGGCTGGCCCACCTCAGCCGCGAGCGCTTCAACGCCTGGACGCCCGGCTACGCAGCACCGGAACTACTTGAACACGGCACGCTGGGTGCGGCGGCGGATATGTATGCGGTGGCCTGCCTGATCTACGAGCTGGCCAGCGGCAAGCATCCCTATCGGCGCCTGCCTTCAACTCAGGCCCGCGCCGAGCAGCTCGATCGCACGCTGACGCGCCCGTCGAACCTGCCCACGCACTGCTGGCCTGCGCTGAAAAATGCGCTGGCGTTCGACCCTGCCCAGCGCACGGTCAGTGCGCGGCAACTGCAGGAGGCGATGGCGTCGAAAGGGGGCTATTGGGGGCGTGTTTTTTCGCTTTTCAAGCGCTGAAAATCTACCCTGCCGTTTTTACCAACTGCGCAACTTCTTGCGCACTCAAATGTGGATAACCCTGTGCATACATTTCCCTAGGCCTTTGGGATAAAGGCCTACAGACGAGTGCGCAACTTCTTGCACAGTACTGCGCAAGAAGTTGCGCACTTTTTCGGGTTTTCTCGCGTAAAAGTGCTCAAAAAACGTACAGTAAAAACACAAGCTACTGATTAACAACAGCTAAATTTAAGTTGGCACGGGTCTTGAACTGTCTCCTTGCAGCCACACGGCATTTTTCGCCTGTTCGGCTTCACTTTCTGCAAGGAGCAAACCCCCATGGCAACACCTGCCTACATGTCCGTCACCGGCACCAAACAAGGCCTGATCACCGCCGGTGCCTTCACCGCCGATT
>NZ_MVOK01000038.1:0-42413 GCF_002018915.1 Pseudomonas sp. MF6396
GACGCAGAGCGACACGATTCGCTTGGTCGGCAGCGACAGAGGTGTATAGGAGACAGCCCAACCGCCCTCCACGTCCTGGTCATCGGCTATGTCTGGCCCGAACCCCGCTCCTCGGCCGCCGGCGGGCACATGATGCAGCTGCTGGAGTGTTTTCTGGAGCGCGGCTGGCACATCACCTTCAGCAGCCCCGCAGCCATCGGCGAACACAAGGCCGACCTCGCGAGCCTGGGCATCGCCGAGCAGGCCATCGAGCTGAACAACGCCAGTTTCGACCGTTTCATCGCCGACCTTGCCCCCGACGTGGTGTTGTTCGATCGCTTCATGATGGAGGAGCAGTTCGGCTGGCGCGTCGAGAAGCATTGCCCGGCGGCCCTGCGCGTGCTCGAGACCTCCGACCTGCAGAGCCTGCGCGATGCCCGTCATCAGTTGCTGCGCCGGCGCCTGGCCGAGGGCCTGGACAGCAACGACTTTCGCGCGCTGTTCAACACCTCGGGCCCCGACCTGTATCGCCAGATGGCCGGTGCCGACCTGGCCCAGCGCGAACTGGCGGCGATCTACCGCAGCGACCTGAGCCTGATGATCTCGGATGTCGAGATAGACCTGCTGGTCAATGGCTTCGGCGTGCCCGAGGCGTTGCTGCACTGGTGCCCGCTGATGCTGGCGCCGCCCACCGAAGCCTTCAGGCCGTTCGCGGAACGCGAGCACTTTCTAAGCATCGGCAACTTCCGCCACGCGCCGAACTGGGATGCGGTGCTGTGGATGAAGCACAGCCTGTGGCCGATGATCCGCCGTCGCCTGCCCAAGGCGCAGTTGCACATCTATGGCGCCTACACGCCGCCCAAGGCGACCGCGCTGCACAATGCTGCCGAAGGGTTTCACGTGATGAACTGGGCTGAGGACGCCCTGCAGGTGATGAGCGGCGCACGGGTGTGCCTGGCCCCGCTGCGCTTTGGCGCCGGCATCAAGGGCAAGCTGACCGATGCGATGCTGTGCGGCACGCCCAGCGTGACCACCCCGATTGGCGCCGAGGCCATGCACGGCGACCTGCCCTGGCCAGGCCTGGTGGCCGACACCGCCGAAGGGTTGGCCGATGCCGCGGCGCGGCTCTACAGCGAGCAACCGCGCTGGGAGCAGGCCCAGCGCGACGGGCGCCAGCTGCTGAGCGCCCGCTACGACAGGCGCTGGCACGGCCAGGCCCTGGTGCAGCGCATCGAACACACGCTGGCGCACCTGGATGAACAGCGCCTGTACAACTTCACCGGGGCCATGCTACGCCACCATCACCACAAGAGCACCCAGTACATGGCCCAGTGGATCGAGGCCAAGAACCGGCCTAGCGGCGGCGCAGCAGATACGTGTCCATGATCCAGCCCTTGCGCGCGCGGGCCTGCTCGCGCTGCGCCAGGATCTGCGCCTTGACCTGCATCAGCGGCCCCTCGATCAGCAGCTCGTCAGCAGTGCCCAGGTAGGCGCCCCAATAGATGTGCAGGTGCGGATCGTCCAGTTCGGCAAAGGCGCATTGCCCGTCCAGCATCACCACCACGTTGTCGATGCCTGACTCATCAGCCAGACGTCGGCCCGGCAGGATATGCAGCGGCTCGCCGATACGGTTCAGTGCAATGCGGTGAGCGGCCGCCAGGGCCTGGACGCTGCTGATGCCGGGGATGACTTCAAGGCTGAACGCCGGCTGCGCCACCCGCTCCAGAATGCGCAGGGTGCTGTCGTAAAGCGTCGGCTCGCCCCACAGCAGGAACGCGCCGCATTGCCCCTCGGCAAGCTCGTCGTGCAGCAGGCGCCCATACAGCGCAGCGCGCTGGCGGTGCCAGTCCTCCACGGCACCGACGTAGTCTGCAGCCGCCGCGTCGCGTTGCGGGTCTTCGACCTGCACCAGGCGATAGGGCCGGTTGACGTGGCGCTCCAGCAGCTCCTTGCGCAGGCGCAGCAGGTCGTCCTTGGCGGCGCCCTTGTCCAGCACGAAGAACACGTCGGCGCGGTTCAGGCTGTCGATGGCTTCGAGGGTGATCTGCCGGGGGTTGCCCGGGCCTATTCCAATCAGCAGCAGGTGTTTCATCGCAAGCTCTCCCAGGGGCGCGCGGCCATTGTCCGCCGGCCCGCGCCACTTGGCAAAGCCTGCGCCTACAGTACCGAGAAGTTGTAGCTGACGATCACCCGGGTCTCATCCATGTCGCGGGCGAATTTCTCGTAGTTGCTGCGGTAGGTGGAGTTGCGCAGGCGCACGCTGACGTCCTTGAAGGTGCCGCTCTGCACCTGGTACTTGAGTTCGCTGTCGCGCTCCCATTCCTTGCCCTGTGCCGGGCTGCCCGGCACCTTGACGTGATCGCCGCTGATGTAGCGGGTCAGGAAGCTCAGGCCTTCGAGCCCTACTGCCTTGAAGTCGTAGTCGTAGCGCACCTGCCAGGACCGCTCCTGGGCCGCAGCGAAGTCGTTGACCTGGGCGTAGTTGACCAGGTAGGGGTTGCTGCCATCGAGGTACGGCATGGCGTTCTCGCCGTACATGCGCTGCCAGCCGGCGCTGAGCTTGTGCCCGCCCAGGCTGTAGCCAAGCATGGCGCTGAAGGCACGGTGGTCGATGTCGCCGGCACGGGCACGACCGATGTCGTCGCTCTTGATCAGGCGCAGGTCGGCCGAGAGGCGGCCCACGCTCAAGGGCTGGCTGGCCACCAGCCCGAGGAAATGCTGGCGATAGATGTTTTCGAGCTTGGCCACCTGGTACTGCGCGCTCAGGCGTTCGTTGAAGCGGTACTCCAGCCCGGCCGTGTCGAAGTGGTCGGCGCGGGTGTCGCAGGCATAGCGCTTGTTCTTGCAGTGCACGCGGATGTCTTGCTGGTCGGTCGAATCGCGGGCAGTGTACTTGTCGAGCCGCGCGGCGCTGAAGGTGAGGTTGTCGACCTCTCTGGACGTCAGCATCGCGCCATGGAACATGGTGGGCAACAGGCGCCCGTCGTTGTACTTGAGCAGCGGCATGTCCGGCAGCATGGCACCGTACTTCAATACGGTCTGCGAATAACGCACCTTGCCGGCCACACCCAGTTTTGCGTACTGATCGGCCGAATGGCGCGGGTTGTGGCCGCTGGAAGGCAGCAGCCCGCTGTTGCTGTCGGCCGGGCTGGAATCGAGTTTGAAACCCAGCATGCCCAGCGCATCGATACCAAAGCCCACGGTGCCCTGGGTATACCCGGACTGCGCGTTGAGTATGAAACCCTGCGCCCACTCTTCACGTTTCGACGCGCCCTGGGAGGAGGCGGTGTGACCGTCACGAAAGTCACGATTGAAATACACATTGCGCGCCTCGATGTTGACACTGCTGTCTTGCAGGAAACCACTGGCCTGGGCCGAAACAGTAACGAAGGACAACAACGCGCCGACCACCGGGCGTTGGGCAATGAAGGGAGTTGGGGCACGCATGAAAAGCAGTATCCAGAACGAAGGGCAAGGTATCCATCAGCCCCGGCGGGGCTGGGCAAGGGCCGCTGCACACAACTAGGCAGCGACCGCTTATTGTCTCCAAAGCGCTCTGGCACGGGCCATTGGACCATGGTCTAGAACAGATGCCGATGCGGTAATTAATTCTTTAGTGTGGCGAGCACTGTGCAATAAGAAAGTTCCGTAGTGTGTTGTCGTAAAAGTTTGATGTTTATCGCAGGGCGATTGACTACACTCTTTTTACTGTGTTGTTTGTTTTCTACCCGGTGACGCGGCATCAATAGCGGCCTCAAGCGGTTGCGCCGCGCACGGCCCTTACCGACCAACAGGAGAGATGACAGTGTCCAGACTTGCAGAGTTTCGTGCTGCCGAAAAAGCCCTTCAGGAACAGCTTGCTCAACTGGAGGCACTGAAAAAAGACGCCGGCCTCAAACGGGAAATCGAATTCGAGCAGAAACTTGTCAGCCTGATGAAAACCTATGACAAGGGCTTGCGCGACATCATCAATATTCTCGACCCGGCGGCCACTACGCGCCGGCCTGCCAGCGCGCCGAAACAACGCCGTGCGCGCGTGGTGAAAGTCTATGAAAATCCGCATACCGGCGAGCTGATCGAAACCAAGGGCGGCAATCACCACGGCCTCAAGGCATGGAAGCAGGAGTACGGCGCACAGACAGTCGACAGCTGGTTGCGCAAGTGAAACAGTACTTCACACTTTTTTCACATGTACTGGCTCAGGATGAAGACTGCTAAAGGATTAGCGCCCCATACGCCCGCTTCGGCGGGCTTCTAATTCTTGCGCCCCGTCAGGCCTGGCCGACGGGGCGCAAACCGTTTGCGCAATCGCTTCAGTTCCGTATCATTGCTCCCTGACTGTTTTGCTGGCGCGCCAAGCGCCGGCCCTATCTGCGGAGTGCCCATGAGCCTGCAAAACCTCGACACCCTCCCCGGCGTCACCGCGCAACCGGATGCCGCGACCCACAACTTCGTGTTCAACCACACCATGCTGCGGGTCAAGGACGTCGCCAAGTCCCTGGGCTTCTACACCCGCGTTCTGGGCTTCAGCCTCGTGGAAAAACGCGACTTCCCGGAAGCCGAATTCAGCCTGTACTTCCTGGCGCTGGTGGACAAGGCGCAGATTCCGGCCGACCCGGCCAAGCGTACCGAGTGGATGAAGTCGATCCCGGGCATCCTCGAGCTGACCCACAACCACGGCACCGAAAACGATCCCGCGTTCGCCTACCACAACGGCAACACCGACCCGCGCGGTTTCGGCCATATCTGCATTGCCGTACCGGACATCCGCGCGGCCTGCGAGCGTTTCGAGCAACTGGGCGTGAACTTCCAGAAGCGCCTGAGCGACGGGCGCATGAAGCACCTGGCCTTCATCAAGGACCCGGACGATTACTGGGTAGAGATCATCCAGCCGACCGAGTTCTGACAGCGGCCCCGGGGGCGCGCTCGTCGGCGCGCCGCCCCGGCGCACCTGGCTGTGGTATACCGGAGCTGATACCGGTTGAAGCCACCACAGCGAGGTAGCGCTCATGCACACCCTTGAATGTGTCCACCGCAACTACACGGTCACGGCAAACGTGGTTCCGCATGCCGGCATTCCCCTGCCGTTCGAAGTCGGATGCCGCATCACCTCCCCAGACAAGCACAGCACCCGGCGATTGTGTGCCCACGCGCCGCTGTTTCTGGCCGACCTGGAAAACGCCCAGCGCGCGTCGATTGCACTGGGCAAGTCGCTGGTCGACCAGCAACTGGACAAGGGCCGGTCGCTGTTCGAATAGGCCACGCAAAAGCCCTGACAGGCTGACCTGTCAGGGCTTTTGCGTTGTTGCACCGTCACAGGCCGGCAAGGCCGGCGATGCGCCTCAGGCCGGAGCGCTGGTACGGATCAGGTGGTCGAACGCTGCCAGCGACGCCTTGGCCCCCTCACCCACCGCGATCACGATCTGTTTGTAGGGCACCGTGGTCACGTCACCAGCGGCAAACACGCCCGGCACGCTGGTCTGGCCCCGCGCATCGACAATGATCTCGCCACGGGGCGACAGTTCGAGGGTGCCCTTGAGCCAATCGGTGTTGGGCAGCAGGCCGATCTGGACGAAGATCCCTTCCAGCGCGATGTCATGCTGCACGTCGCTGTTGCGGTCCTTGTAGCGCAGCCCGTTGACCTTCTGGCCGTCGCCCAGCACTTCGGTGGTCAAGGCGCTGGTGATCACGGTCACGTTGGCCAGGCTGTGCAGCTTGCGCTGCAGCACCGCGTCGGCACGCAACTGGCTGTCGAACTCGATCAGCGTGACATGGGCGACGATGCCGGCCAGGTCGATGGCCGCCTCCACACCGGAGTTGCCACCACCGATCACCGCCACACGCTTGCCCTTGAACAGCGGGCCGTCGCAGTGCGGGCAGTAGGCCACGCCACGGCTGCGGTACTCCTTTTCGCCCGGCACGTTCATCTCGCGCCAGCGTGCGCCGGTGGCCAGGATCACGGTCTTGGCCTTGAGCGTGGCACCGTTGGCCATGCGCACCTGGTGCAGCGCGCCGTCCTGGCCCGGCACCAGCGCATCGGCGCGCTGCAGGTTCATGATGTCGACGTCGTACTGCTTGACATGCTCTTCCAGCGCCGTGGCCAGCTTCGGCCCTTCGGTCTCCTGCACGGAGATGAAGTTCTCGATGGCCATGGTGTCCAGCACCTGCCCGCCGAAGCGCTCGGCAGCCACGCCGGTGCGAATGCCTTTGCGGGCCGCGTAGATCGCTGCTGCCGCGCCTGCCGGCCCACCACCGACCACCAGCACGTCGAAGGCGTCCTTGGCGTTGAGTTTCTCGGCCTGGCGCTCGCTGGTGCCGGTGTCGAGCTTGGCGACGATCTCCTCCAGACCCATGCGGCCCTGGCCGAACACCTCGCCATTGAGGTAGACGCTGGGCACTGCCATCACCTGGCGTGCCTCGACTTCGGCCTGGAACAGCGCGCCGTCGATGGCCACATGGCGCACGCTGGGGTTGAGTACCGCCATCAGGTTCAGCGCCTGCACCACGTCCGGGCAGTTCTGGCACGACAGCGAGAAGTAGGTTTCGAAGTTGAACTCACCCTTGAGCCCGGCGACCTGTTCGATCAGCTCGGCGCTCGCCTTGGAGGGGTGGCCACCGACTTGCAGCAGCGCCAGCACCAGCGAGGTGAATTCGTGGCCCATGGGGATGCCGGCAAAGCGCAGGCTGATATCGCCCCCCGGGCGATTGAGCGAGAACGACGGGCGACGGGCGTCGGCACCGTCCTCGCGCAAGGTAATCAGATCCGACAGGCTGGCGATTTCCCGCAGCAGGTCGTGCATTTCACGGGACTTCGCGCCGTCGTCGAGGGAGGCAACGATCTCGATCGGCTGGGTGACCCGCTCCAGGTAGGCTTTCAACTGAGTTTTAAGCGTGGCGTCCAACATACGGGCGATTCCTTTTCAAACGGTAGAAAAAACAACGCCCGGGCAGAGTCGCCCGGGCGTTTTGCGGGGCGGGACAGACTTCAGGTGCGGTGGCCCGCCCTCGGCTGGTTCACGGTCTTAGATCTTGCCGACCAGGTCCAGCGATGGCGCCAGGGTAGCTTCGCCTTCTTTCCACTTGGCCGGGCAGACTTCGCCTGGGTGGGCAGCGACGTACTGGGCAGCCTTGACCTTGCGCAGCAGCTCGCTGGCATCACGGCCTACACCGCCGTCGTTGAGTTCGACGATCTTGATCTGGCCTTCAGGGTTGATCACGAAGGTACCGCGGTCGGCCAGGCCGGCTTCTTCGATCAGCACGTCGAAGTTGCGCGAGATGACGTGGGTCGGGTCACCGATCAGCGGATACTGGATCTTGCCGATGGTTTCCGAGGTGTCGTGCCAGGCTTTGTGGGTGAAGTGGGTGTCGGTCGACACACCGTAGATTTCCACGCCCAGCTTCTTGAATTCAGCGTAGTTGTCGGCCAGGTCGCCCAGTTCGGTCGGGCAGACGAAGGTGAAGTCGGCCGGGTAGAAGAACACCACGGACCACTTGCCCTTCAGGTCGGCTTCGGAAACAGGGACGAATTCGCCGTTGTGGTAGGCAGTAGCGTTGAACGGTTTGACCTGGCTGTTGATGATAGGCATCGGTGACTCTCCTCAGGGTTGAAAAACTTGATGGGAGAATCCTAACCATTCATCGCCGATAGCGCTCATTGGCAAAGCTGATGCTGGTGATTGGTTTTGGCTATAAAGCTCAGTACAGATAGACGATTTATGTTGATGCGATCGCGGGCCAAGCCCGCTCCCACAAAGACCGTTGCAATCGCTGTGGGAGGGGGCTGGACCCGCGCTGGAAGCACCGCTTAGCGCGTAGGCGTACGCAGGGTCACGAACTCCTCCGCGGCTGTCGGGTGCACACCGATGGTTTCGTCGAACTGCTGCTTGGTCGCCCCGGCCTTGAGCGCGATGCCCAGGCCCTGGATGATCTCGCCGGCATCCGGCCCGACCATGTGACAGCCCAGCACGCGGTCGGTGTCGGCATCGACCACCAGTTTCATCAGGGTCTTCTCCTGCACGTCGGTGAGGGTCAGCTTCATTGGCCGGAAGCGGCTTTCGAAGATCTGCACCTTGTGCCCCGCCTCCAGCGCCTGCTCCTCGGTCAGGCCCACGGTGCCGATCGGCGGCTGACTGAACACCGCCGTCGGGATGTTCCGGTAATCCACCGGGCGATACTGCTCCGGCTTGAACAGGCGCCGCGCCACGGCCATGCCTTCGGCCAGGGCCACCGGAGTGAGCTGCACGCGGCCGATCACATCGCCAATGGCCAGGATCGAAGGCTCGTCGGTCTGGTACTGGTCATCGACCTGCACGTAGCCGCGCTTGTCCAGTTGCACTTCGGTGTTCTCAAGCCCCAGGTTGTCGAGCATGGGGCGCCGGCCGGTGGCGTAGAACACGCAGTCGGCAATCAGCTCGCGACCATCCTTGAGGGTCGCCTTGAGGCTGCCATCGGGCTGCTGGTCGATACGCTGGATGTCGCTGTTGAACTGCAGGTCGAGACCGCGTTTTTCCAGCTCTTCCTTCAGGTGCGTGCGCACTGCGCCATCGAAGCCGCGCAGGAACAGGTCGCCCCGGTAGAGCAAGCTGGTCTTGGCGCCCAGCCCCTGGAAGATTCCGGCGAACTCCACCGCGATGTAACCACCCCCCACCACCAGCACACGCTTGGGCAAGGTCTTGAGGTAGAACGCCTCGTTGGAACTGATGGCCAGCTCGCGCCCGGGGATGTCCGGAATCTGTGGCCAGCCGCCGGTGGCGATCAGGATGTTCTTCGCGCTGTAGCGCGTGCCGTCCACCTCGACCTCATGGGGCCCGGTGAGGCGGCCGTGGCCTTCGAGCAGGGTCACGCCACTGTTGACCAGCAGGTTGCGGTAGATGCCGTTGAGCCGCTCGATTTCACGGTTCTTGTTGGCGATCAGCTGTGCCCAGTCGAACTGTGCATCTTCCAGCGACCAGCCGTAGCCTGCCGCCTGCTCGAAGTCATCGGCAAAGTGCGCGCCGTACACCAGCAGTTTTTTCGGCACGCAGCCGACGTTGACACACGTGCCGCCCAGGTAGCGGCTTTCGACCACCGCCACTTTTGCGCCGAAACCGGCAGCAAAACGTGCTGCACGCACACCGCCGGAACCGGCGCCAATCACGAACAGATCAAAATCGTAGGCCATATCAGTCTCCTTGGCAGGCCGCCAGCATACCGCCAGCCAGGCCCATAAACAAAAAAGCCACCCGAAGGTGGCTTTGTGACGCAACCGACCGAGTGAACTCAGTAGGCCTTGCCGGTCTTGTAGAAATTTTCGAAGCAGAAGTTGGTCGCGTCGATGTAACCCTCGGCGCCACCGCAGTCGAAACGCTTGCCCTTGAACTTGTAGGCAATCACGCAGCCGTCCTGGGCCTGCTTCATCAGGGCGTCGGTGATCTGGATTTCACCGCCCTTGCCCGGCTCGGTCTCTTCGATCAGCTTGAAGATGTCCGGGGTCATGATGTAGCGGCCGATGATCGCCAGGTTCGACGGGGCGTCTTCCGGCTTTGGCTTCTCGACCATGTTGCGTACACGGTACAGGTCGTCGCCGATCAGGTCGCCGGCGATCACACCGTACTTGCTGGTTTCCTGCGGGTCGACTTCCATGATCGCAACGATGGTGCAGCGGTACTGCTTGTACAGCTTGACCATCTGCTTGAGCACGCCGTCACCATCGAGGTTGACGCACAGGTCGTCGGCCAGCACCACGGCAAACGGCTCGTCACCGATCAGCGGGCGACCGGTCAGGATCGCGTGGCCCAGGCCTTTCATTTCGGTCTGGCGGGTGTAGGAGAACGAGCACTCGTCGAGCAGGCGACGAATACCGACCAGGTACTTTTCCTTGTCGGTGCCCTTGATCTGGTTTTCCAGCTCGTAGCTGATGTCGAAATGGTCTTCCAGAGCGCGCTTGCCGCGGCCGGTGACAATGGAGATTTCGTTCAACCCAGCGTCCAGCGCTTCTTCAACGCCGTACTGGATCAGTGGCTTGTTCACCACTGGCAGCATTTCCTTTGGCATGGCTTTGGTTGCTGGCAGGAAGCGGGTGCCGTAACCGGCTGCCGGGAACAAGCATTTCTTGATCATAAACGTCCTTAACAAGGGGCTGTGCAGTACGAAATTCGGCGCAGTCTAATCAGGCGGCGATGCGCTTACAATGCCCCCGTGGCCCGGCCGAATGAATGATAGAGAAAAACTCAGTGTAGATAGTTCCCGCAGGTTGCAAATAATCCGCGTATCCAGGCCCGCAGGCAGGCCTGGATACGCGGATGGGCGAGCGTTCTAGCCGCCTGTGCCCTGCCCGATCAGCACCCCATCGACCTTCTGGCCGTAGAGGTTGACGCCGTCATTGGCGTGGAACTTGAGCCGGGTTTTTTCCACCGAGCCTTCGACCAGGCGCGGGTCCTGAGGGCGCTCATGCGCGTTGATGAAGGCCGCCACGTCCCAGGCCTGCTGGTCGGTCAGCGTGCCTGGCTTGCCCAGCGGCATGTTGTGCTTGATGAACGAGGCCGCCGTGTTGATGCGGTGCATGCCGGCACCCCAGTTGTAGGAGTCCTTGCCCCACAGCGGTGGCATCACATAGTCCTTGGCCACCTTCTGGCCCTGGCCGCTGTCGCCGTGGCAGATGGCGCACTGCTGCTGATACACCTGGGCACCGCGCTTGATGTCATAGCCCTGCGCAGGCTTGTCGACCTCCGGGTAGCCACGCCCCGGTGTCTCGACGCCGATCGGTGCCTTGCTCGCCAGCCAGTAGGCATACACCGACAACGCCGTCATCTCGGGGCTGTCGGCCGCCGGCGGCTTGCCGTTCATGCTGAACTGGAAGCAGCCCTGGATACGCTCGGCAAAGGTGTTGACCTTGTCGTTTTTCTTGCGATAGGCAGGGTACATCGGGTAAGCCCCCCACAGCGGCGCCGAATGCGCCAGCCGCCCCTGATCCAGGTGGCAGTTGCTGCAGTTCAGGCCGTTGCCCACATACTCGGGGGCCAGGCGCTTGGTGTCGACGAACAGCGCATAGCCGTCGCGCACCATCTTGCCGAAGGCGTTGTCGGGCAACTCGCTTTCGGCGGGGGGCTTGAAGCTGGCCGGCGTGCTGGCCGGCGCCACCTTCAGTTGCGACTGGTCTTCCATGGCGATCGGGGCCGCCTGAACGCCGCCCATGAACAGGGTCAGGGTAGTGAGTAGCAAGCGATTCATTGAGCGGCCTCCTGGCTGGCGCGGGTGGCAAAGTATTCAGCCAGCGCCTTGACCTCGGTATCGGTCAGGGCTTTGGCGACACCGACCATCAACTGATTAGGGTCGTTGCTGCGCCGGCCGTCGCGCCATGCGTCAAGTTGCCCGGCCAGGTGGCTGGCAGGCTGGTGGGCCAATGGCGGAAAGTGCTCGCCTACCCCCACACCGCCCGGCCCGTGACATTGCACGCACCCGGGGATGCCTCGGCTCCAGTCGCCGTAAAGCGCCAGCGACTCGACCGGGTCGGTTGCCATCTGCTGGCGACGGGTATCAGGGGGGGGCGGTACTGGCATTGCCGCCAGCGTGGCGCTGATGGCGCTGATCTCGGCGTCGCTCAGGGCCTTGGCCAGCGGCTCCATGATCGGCTGCTTGCGGCTGCCGTCACGAAAGTCCTTGAGCTGTTTGCTCACATAGGCGGCCGGCAGGCCAGCCAGGCGTGGGAAGCCGGCGGCGGCCATGCCCAGGCCATCGGGGCCATGGCAGCTCATGCAGGCCATGGCAGAGGGGTTCTCCCCTCCCTGGGTGAATATTTTCTGGCCATCGGCGGCAGTGGCGGCTTGCATTGAAAGCAACAGCAGGCTGCCTATCAGGATTCGATCCAGTGGGATCATCACGGACTCCATTTTTCTTGTTATAAGCTTAGACTTATAAAATATAAGCCTACCGATACTAGGCCTATCCGGCCAGCGCTACAACGCGGGCAGGCACAGAAAAATGCAGGGACAACCACTGAATCGTTTAAACGCGGCTCACGCAATCACTTGGAGATGCACACGCTCACAGCCGCTTTGACATCCCCCGGGCGCAGGGGAAAATTGCTCAACCGCTCATGCAACTTGACCGCGCTGCCACTCGAGCGCTCGCTGATCTCCAGCACTGCAGCCGGGGACTTGTCCGAGAGCTTCTGCGGAACCACCACGCGCAGGCCGCTACCCCGCTCCTCGATGGTCAGCGGGCCACGGCTATCGGCCAGTTTTTGCTGAACGCAGGTGGCAAACTCGCGTGGCGACTTGCCCGAGATCACGCTCATGGTCTCGGGGCTCTGTTCGATTTCGGCTACATTGGCACAACCGGTCAGCGCAACTGCCAGCGCTGGTACAACCCATTTCATCGGTACCCCTCCATAAAAAACCGTTGGACCATGGCCAGGCCGATTTGCTCCCTGGATTGGCAGTTTTATCTCTGGCCTTGGCACTCAGCCCCACAGTGTAACCCGACATCGTGCTATCGTTTTGATTTGCCAAAAGATCCCTTGCGGAGAGCGACATGAAATTCGTACACCAGCGCGAGCACCTCAATGAAGACGACATCGTCGTCATCCACTGCTCCCAGCGCTGCAATATCCGCCTGATGAACGATGCCAACTTCCGCAGCTTCAAGAATGGCGGCCGCCATACCTATCACGGCGGCGCCTTCGTCGACTTCCCGGCGAAGATCACCGTGCCCAGCGACGGCTTCTGGAACATCACCATCGACACCGTCGGCCCGCGTGCCCTGTCGGCGGTAAGCAAGCCGACCTTCACCCACACGATCAAGATCATCCGCCGTTCGTCGTCGAAGCTGAGATAACCCCATGAGCGAAAACATCAAGTACGTCATCAAGTACAACCTCGACGGCGAGCGTCGTTTCGACTTCGCCGTGCTCAGCAGCACGGCACCACAGCAGGTCGAGGAAGCCTTGCGCAAACTGCACGGCGAAGACTTCAGCAAGATCACCGACATCAAGGTAAGCAAGGCGCTGTAACCCACGCCCACACAAGGAGCCCCGCGATGAGCCAATGGCCGGACCCACGTATCCTCGACCTGCTCGGTATCGAGTTGCCCATCATCCAGGCACCGATGGCGGGCGCCACGGGGTCGGCCATGGCCATCGCGGTCAGTAACGCCGGGGGGCTGGGCTCGCTGCCATGCGCGATGCTCACCCCCGAGCAGATACGCCAGGAGATCGCGACTTTCAGCCAGGCCAGTCGCGGCCCGCTCAACCTCAATTTCTTCTGCCATCGGCCACCCGCCACCGATGGCGAACGTGCAATCCGCTGGAAGCAGGCACTCAAGCCGTACTACGAAGAAGTGGGTGCCGACTTCGGCGCCACCACCCCGGTCTCCAATCGCGCGCCCTTCGACGAGGCGGGCTGTGCCTTGGTGGAAAACTGCAAGCCTGCAGTGGTGAGCTTTCACTTCGGCCTGCCTGCGCCCGAGCTGCTGGCGCGGGTCAAGGCCAGCGGGGCCAAGGTACTGTCCAGTGCCACCACGGTCGAGGAAGCACGCTGGCTCGAAGCCCATGGCTGCGACGCGATCATCGCCATGGGCTATGAAGCAGGTGGGCACCGCGGCATGTTCCTGAGCGATGACCTCACCACCCAGATCGGCACCCTGGCGCTGGTGCCCCAGGTGGCCGATGCGGTCAAGGTGCCGGTGATCGCGGCTGGCGGCATCGGCGATGCCCGCGGTGTTGTGGCGGCCTTCGCACTGGGCGCCTCGGCCGTTCAGGTGGGCACCGCCTACCTGTTCTGCCCCGAGGCCAAGGTGTCGGCCGCGCATCGCCAGGCACTGCACAGCGCACAGGCCAGCGATACCGCGCTCACCAACCTGTTTACCGGGCGCCCGGCACGCGGCATCAATACCCGCATCATGCGTGAGTTGGGCCCGATGAGCCCCCTGGCCCCTGCCTTCCCCCTGGCCGGCGGCGCCTTGATGCCCCTTCGCGCCATCAGCGAGCCGCAGGGCAACAGCGATTTCAGCAACCTGTGGGCCGGCCAGGCGCTGCGCCTTGGCCAAGCCCTGCCGGCAGCCGAGCTGACGCGCCAACTGGCAGAAAAGGCGCTGGCATTGATGTCACGGTAAAACAGATCTTTCCGTTTGTCGGGCAATCGCTATATATTCCAATGCATAACGATTACCTCATGCACATGGAGCTGTTTGATGAGAATGCGCGCCCCTCGTTTTGCCCTGACCGCCGTATTCGGCATGCTGACCCTCAACAGCGCCTGGGCCGATGAAGTCCAGGTGGCCGTCGCGGCCAACTTCACCGCGCCCATCCAGGCTATTGCCAAGGATTTCGAAAAGGACACCGGCCACAAGCTGATCGCCTCCTTCGGCGCTACCGGGCAGTTCTACGCGCAGATCAAGAATGGCGCGCCCTTCGAGGTATTCCTGTCGGCCGACGACACCACCCCCGAAAAACTCGAGAACGAAGGCGAAACCGTCAAGGGCTCGCGCTTTACCTACGCCATCGGCACCCTCGCGCTGTGGTCGCCCAAAGCGGGCTATGTGGATGACAAGGGCGAAGTCCTGAAGAAAAACGACTACAAGCACCTGTCCATCGCCAACCCCAAGGCCGCGCCCTACGGCCTGGCCGCCACGCAGGTACTGGCCAAGCTGAACCTGACCGAGGCCACCAATGGCAAGTTGGTCGAAGGCCAGAACATCACCCAGGCGTTCCAGTTCGTTTCCACCGGCAACGCCGAGCTGGGCTTCGTGGCCCTGTCGCAGATCTACAAGGACGGCAAGGTCAGCAACGGCTCGGCCTGGATCGTGCCAGCCGACCTGCACGACCCGATCAAGCAGGACGCTGTGATTCTCAACAAGGGCAAGGACAACGCCGCCGCCAAGGCGCTGGTCGATTACCTCAAGGGCCCCAAGGCCGCTGAAGTGATCAAGTCGTACGGCTACGAACTCTGATGCCACTGGACGCCGGCGACCTGGGCGCCATCTGGCTGACGTTCAAGCTGGCGTCGCTGACTACCCTGATCCTGCTGCTGATCGGCACCCCGATCGCCTGGTGGCTGGCGCGCACGCGCTCCTGGCTGCGCGGGCCGATCGGGGCGATCGTGGCCCTGCCCCTGGTGTTGCCGCCCACGGTGATCGGCTTCTATCTGCTGATCGCCCTGGGCCCCCACGGCTGGCTTGGCCAGGCCACCCAGGCGCTGGGCCTGGGCACCGTGGTGTTCAGTTTCACAGGCCTGGTGATCGGGTCGGTGGTGTACTCGATGCCGTTCGTGGTGCAACCGCTGCAAAACGCCTTCAGCGCCATTGGCGAACGCCCGCTGGAGGTGGCTGCCACCTTGCGCGCCAGCCCGTGGGACTGCTTTTTCAGCGTGGTGCTGCCCCTGGCCCGCCCTGGCTTCATTACCGCGAGCATCCTGGGCTTTGCCCACACCGTCGGCGAGTTCGGCGTGGTGCTGATGATCGGCGGCAATATTCCCGACAAGACCCGCGTGGTTTCCGTGCAGATCTTCGACCATGTCGAGGCCATGGAGTACATGCAGGCCCACTGGCTGGCCGGCGCCATGCTGGTGTTCTCGTTCCTGGTGCTGCTGGCGCTGTACGCCAGCCGCCGCGGCAAGCCGGCCTGGAGCTGACCGATGAGTGCATTGATCCAGGCCCGGTTGCAGGTGGCCTTCGACGATTTCCGGCTGGATGTCGACCTGCAACTGCCCGGGCGCGGTGTCAGCGCCCTGTTCGGCCATTCGGGCTCGGGCAAGACCACCTGCCTGCGCTGCCTGGCAGGCCTGGAGCGGGCCGACCAGGCCTACATCGAGGTCAATGGCGAGGTCTGGCAGGATTCCGCACGCCAGTATTTCATGCCGCCCCACCAGCGCCCCATCGGCTATGTGTTCCAGGAAGCCAGCCTGTTCCCCCACCTGAGCGTGAAGAACAACCTGATCTTCGGCTGGCGACGCATCGCCCAGCACCAGCGCCAGGTCGGCCTGGAGCACGCCTGCGAGCTGCTGGGCATCAGCCACCTGCTCGCGCGCAAGCCGGACACCCTGTCGGGCGGTGAACGACAGCGCGTGGGGATCGCCCGTGCGCTGCTCACCAGCCCCAAGGTACTGCTGATGGACGAACCCCTGGCAGCCCTGGACGGCCCGCGCAAACGCGAGATCCTGCCGTATCTGGAGCGCCTGCACGACCAGTTGCAGATCCCGCTGATCTACGTCAGCCATGCGCAGGACGAAGTGGCGCGCCTGGCCGATCACCTGGTACTGCTCGAACAGGGCAAGGTGCAGGCCAGCGGGCCGATCAGCCAGACCCTGGCCCGCCTGGACCTGCCGCTGGCCCTGCAGGAGGACGCCGGGGTGGTCATCGAGGGCGAGGTGGACGCCCACGACGCGGCCTACCAGTTGCTGGACCTGAAACTGCCGGGCAGCGACCTCAGGTTGCGCCTCACCCACGAGGCGCTGGCCCCGGGGGCGCGCCTGCGGGTCAAGGTCCAGGCACGCGACGTGAGCCTGAGCCTGGCCGACGACAGCCGTTCGAGCATTCTCAACCGCCTGCCGGTGCGCGTGTGCGCGCTGCGCGCCGGTGACAACCCGGCGCAGATGCTGGTGAGCCTGGACGCCGATGGCACAGCCCTGCTGGCGCGGGTGACGCGCTACTCGAGCGACCAGTTGGGGCTGCACGAAGGCCAGCAGTTGTGGGCGCAGATAAAATCGGTGGCATTGCTGGGCTAACTTGCGCGAACGGCTGCTGTCCATCGTCAGAGCCCCTACGCGAGCGCCCAGCATGAGTGTCGACCTGCCCCCTTTGCCCAGTGGCCTGCATTACGTGGATGACAGCCGCCCCGGTTTCCATCGGCGCCTGCTGCGCAAGCACTTCGCCTATTTCGACGCCCACGGCCAGCGCATCACCGCACCGGATACCCTGGCCCGCATCAAGGCGCTGGCCATACCGCCGGCCTATACCGATGTATGGATCTGCGCCGACCCGCGCGGCCACCTGCAAGCCACCGGACGCGACGCACGTGGTCGCAAGCAGTACCGGTATCACCCCGACTGGCGCGAACTGCGCGACAGCCACAAGTACGACCGCATGCTGGCCTTCGCCAAACGCCTGCCGCGGCTGCGCAAGCAACTCGACGAGCACCTGGCGCGGCCCGGCCTGGACCGCGAAAAGGTCATGGCACTGGTGGTCAGCCTGCTCGACAACACGCTGATCCGCGTGGGCAACCGTCAGTATGCCCGCGACAACCGCTCCTACGGGCTGACCACGCTGCGCACTCGCCATGTGCAGGTCGAAGGCAGCGCAATACGGTTTCGCTTTCGCGGCAAGAGCGGCATCGAGCACCAGGTGACCCTCAAGGACCGGCGCCTGGCACGCATCGTCAAGCGCTGCCTGGAACTGCCGGGCCAGGACCTGTTCCAGTGGCAGGACGCGCTGGGGCAATGTCACACCGTCGGTTCGGCGGACGTGAACGCCTACCTGCAGCAATTGACCGGTGCCGACTTCACCGCCAAGGACTATCGCACCTGGGCCGGCAGCGCGCTGGCGCTGGAGTTGCTGCGTGAGCTGCAATGGCAACCGGAAACCGAAGCGCGCCGACAGATCGTGGCCATGCTCAAGCAGGTGGCGTCGCGACTGGGCAATACCCCCGCCGTATGCCGGCGCAGCTATGTGCACCCGGCGCTGCTGGAGCGCTTCGTGCTGGGCGAGCTCCACGCGCTGCCACGGCCACGGGCGCGCCAGCGCATGGAGCTGGCCGAGGTGGCCCTGGCAGGTTTTCTCATGACATTGAATGCATGCGATACGAATGAAAATCATTAACTAGCACATTAAATAACCCTACTTTTTAAACGCCGCCGTTCCATAGAAAAAAGACATATCCCCCATCAGGCAGAGAAATTTCCCATATGCGTTGAAGCCCCCTATGCTTGCGTCCATGGGCGATACCGGTTGTGCGTAATTGCCCATCTGCCCAATCGGAACCTGTGACTAAAGACCTCAACAGAATCTTGTGCTCGGGGAATTAATTTCCATCGAATGCGTCTTTAATGAAGGGAAAGACGGCTGTGCCACCGCGCACACCCGGCCTGTGCAGCTACCGCCTGCAAGGCATTCAAAGTTACCAAGGAGAAGTACATGCTGATACTCACCCGCAAAGTTGGCGAAAGCATCGTCATCAATGATGACATCAAGGTCACCATTCTAGGGGTCAAGGGGATGCAAGTGAGGATCGGCATCGATGCACCCAAAGATGTCCAGGTGCACCGTGAAGAGATTTACAAGCGCATTCAAGCCGGCAGCCCGGCGCCGGAGAAGGGGGATGATCACCAGTAACCAGGGCTAATCGAGTCGCACGGATGCGCTTGGTCCCGGCAACACGGTTCACTGAAGCTCTGGCGTATCCCGCCCGGCCTCCGCCACACCGATGAATGCCCTGACCCTGGCCACCATGCTGGCAGTATCGAACGGCTTGTCGAACACTGCAGAAAACAGGTCAGGTATGGCTTTGCCGATACTTGCCTGGGCCCCGCTCATGAGAATGACCGGTAGGTCCGCAAACTGCGCATTGCTGCGAATCGCTTTGGCCAACTCCTCGCCATTCATTATCGGCATCATGTAGTCGGTGATGACCAGGTCGATTCGCACCTTCTCCAGCACGTCCAGGGCCGTCTTGCCATTGGGCGCCTTCTCGACCTTGTAGCCGGCATCCTCCAGGGCATACCCCAGGATATCGGCGATTACATACTCGTCGTCCACGACCAGAATCGTGCTCATGGCTGCCAGCCCAGGGCTTTCATGCCCCTTGCGCCGATGAAGCGGTGCCCGACATCACCGCGCTCGCCTGAACGAACGCCTTGTCGAGCTCGATGCCTGTCGAACGGATGACCAGCTCCAGCAGGGCCGGATCGTATTCACTGTCGCGCACCTTGAGGATCGACAGCAAGCGTTTGAGCTCGGCGTCCAGCTCGACGAAACGCATCAGGAACAGGTTGTCAACGATCGACGACAGCTCCGACGCGGGTGCGTTGATTTCAGAGCCGAACAGGTCGCGCATCTCCCAGGTCGCCAACACCGTCACATCCTCGGCACGCAGCTCGCCCATCAGCGCACGGAAGAACTCGTTGAGCCGCCCCTGGTTGGTGGCGAGCCGGGCAAACGCGCCCAGGCTGTCGATCAGCACCCGTTTGATGCGGTGCTTGCGTACATGGCTGAGCAAACGGGCGCCCACGCCATCGAGCAACCCTTCGGTAGTGGGCTGCCAGGCCAGGTGCACCGCCCCGCTTTTCTCCAGTGCCGGCAGATCGATACCGATGGCCCTGGCCTTGATGCGCAAGCGCTGCGGGGTCTCGTAGAAGCCGAAATGCAGGCCCGGCTCGGCCACTGTGGCACCGGCCAGAAAACTCAGGCCCAGGGAGGTCTTGCCAATACCCGACGGCCCCATCGCCAGCGAGACCGAAGCGCTGGGAAAGCCCCCGCCCAGCAAGCCATCGAGACTGGCCAGGCCCGTGCCGACGCGGGTCAACACCTCGCTGCCCGGGCTGGAGGGGTGGCTGTAGAGTGCTTCAAGGCGCGGATACACCTTCAGCCCCTGCTCGGTGATCTCGCATTCGTGCACCCCGGACAGCGCCCCGCTGCCGCGGGTCTTGCGCAACTGGATGCGTCGCACCGAACGTGCGCCGTACAGGTCCTCGCCCAGTTCGATGACGCCATCGACCATGGTGTGTTCCGGGCTGCCGTCATCCAGGCGCGAACTGGTAAGCAGCAGCAAGGTGCAGCCGGCAAACGCGGCATGGCCTTGCAGCTCTGAAATGAACTTCTTGGTGTCGAGCACGTTTTCGGCGCGTGAACGTGCATTGAGCAGGCCGTCGACAATCAGCAGGGAGGCGCCCTGGCGGCCGATTTCACCGCGCAGCAGCTTGACCACCGCCTCCAGCCCCTCGCTTTCGAGGGTATCGAAGGCACTGACGAACTGCAGCTGGTTGCCCACCAGCGCAGGGTCGAAAAAGCTCAGAGTGGACAGGTACTGGAACAGACGCTCATGGGACTCGCTCAGCAGCGTCGCCACCAGCACCCGCCCGCCCGTGGCCACATGGTTGAACGCCAACTGGTTGGCCAGGATGGTCTTGCCCGAGCCCGGGCGACCCTGGACGATATAGGACGAGCCGGCCACAAGGCCGCCCTTGAGCAGGTCGTCCAGACCTTCGATGCCTGTAGCAAGACGCTTGAGCTGCTCCACGATAGGTTCACTCGCTTTGAAGGTTGTCGGGCTGGGGTGGCTGCCATGCCGGCAGGCACAGGGTCATGCAGGTGCCGCGACCGCTTTCGCTCTCGACCCTGATGCAACCGTTGCTCTGCTTGGCAAAACCGTAGGCCTGGCTCAACCCCAGGCCGGTTCCCTTGCCAAAACTCTTGGTGGTGAAAAACGGTTCGAAGATGCGCGGCAACACCGCAGCATCGATACCACGTCCGGGGTCGCGGACGCTGATGAGCACATGATCGCCAACCAGCCCGTCCCACTCCCCCTGCAGCACCTGGTTGCGTGCAACCAGTTCGATGCGCCCCTCGGCATCCATGGCGTCACGGGCGTTGAAGATCAGGTTGAGCAGCACCATCTGCAACTGGCCGCTGTCCACCTCGATATCCGATACCTCGCCCTGGATATCTACCTGCAATTCGATGCCCTTGGGCAGCGCCTGGGACAGCAACGCCTGGCTCGCCCGGACCAACTGCGCCACATCGACCCGGCTTGTGCTTTGCACCTTGCGCCGGGCAAACCCGAGCAACTGCTGGGTCACCTGGCTGCCGCGTTCGCCGGCATCGACGATATGCTGCAACAGGCGCTCGGTACGCTGCGGGTCGCGAGAGGTCATGGCCAGCTTGGCCGAGCCGATGATGATCGTGAGCAGATTGTTGAAATCGTGGGCCATGCCCCCGGTAAGCTGGCCGAGGGCTTCCAGCTTCTGCGACTGGAACAGCTGCGCACGCATGGCGTCCAACTGTAATGCGGCTTCCCGACGATCGGTGATGTCGCGGGTGATTTTCGCCAGCCCCACCACCTCGCCCTGCTCGTCCCGAATCACATCCAGTGCCGCCAGGGCCCAGAACTGCGTGCCGTCCTTGCGCATGCGCCAGCCTTCGTCCTGTGCCCCGCCGGTGCTCAGCGCACGATTGAGCAACCAGCCAGGCCGGCCTTCGGCGCAATCCTGCGGCGTGAAGAACATCGAGAAGTGCCGACCGATGACCTCGTCGGCGTTGTAGCCCTTGATGCGCTGGGCCCCCAGGTTCCACGACACCACATGGCCCTCGAGGTCGAGCATATAGATGGCGTAGTCCGCAACGGTCTGCACCAACTGCTCATAGCGGCTGGCGTGCATGGTTTGAAGGTCAGAGCGCTGGGAAGAATCCATGGCAAACCCGCAGGCACCGCAGTGAGGACAATGAGAAGGTAGACAACCGGGTGCCTCTGCAATTCCGTAATTTCGAAACAGTCGTATCGACCTGCAGGACGTGAACGATAAATCACTGGCGGAACAGTGGCGCAGTGATTGCCCGGTGTCAACGGGTGCTCACCTATCCGGGCAGTGCCCGGGGAAATCGTTCCGGGCCGGGGGGCAACTTGTTATAGTCCACAGGTGCAAGCGCAACCGGGGGAAGGACGTTGACCACAGATGCAAGGATGAAAGGCATTCACGATGACCTGGAGCACACCGCCGCCGATCTGGAGCAGATCGCGCGCGAAATGGCCGGGCATGCGCGCTACCTGCAGCACTCGGCCCACCCGCAGGATGCCCTGGAAGTGCAGCGCAGCATCAATGGGCTGCAGGCATCGATCGACCAGTTGCGCAGCGTGGCCGACCGCATCGAACCCTAGCCCCGGAGACGCCCATGCTGCCAGAGCGCCCACAGGGCCAACGCGGGCCGCTGACTACCCTCGTCTACAAGCGCCGGGGCCGCGTCGGGTTGTTTTTCGTCGCCGCCCTGTCGGTGCTGGCGGGCATGACCGACGCCATCGGCTTTCTCGCCACCGGCGATTTCGTTTCATTCATGAGCGGCAACACCACGCGCATGGCCGTCGCCCTGGGCGATGCGCACTGGGCACTGGTGGCCCGCCTGGCCCTGCTGATCGGCGCCTTCATTGCCGGCAACGCGCTGGGGGTGATCATCGCCCGCCTGAGCGCCAAGCGAGCATGGCCGCTGCTCGCCCTGTCGGCGGCACTGCTGCTGGGGGCAGGCCTGTGGGGCGCGCAGGCGCAGTTGCCGGCGCTGCTGGGCGCGATCATCGCCATGGGCATGCTCAATGCGGCGGTCGAAGAGGTGAACGGGCTGCCCATCGGGCTGACCTATGTAACCGGCGCCCTGTCGCGCTTTGGCCGCGGCCTGGGCCGCTGGCTAATGGGGGAGCGGCGTCCGGGCTGGCGCGTGCAACTGGTGCCGTGGTCCGGCATGTTCGGCGGCGCAGTGCTGGGCGGGCTGCTGGAGCACCGCTACGGCCTGGCGGCGCTGATGGCCTGCGGTGGCTTCGCCCTGGCGCTGGCCATCGTGTCACTGCTGATTCCCCGCCGCTGGCTGCGGCGTTACATGGCAAAGTAGCGGGTGCGCGAGTTGACTCGAATATAACGATGAGTTATAAAGCCGCCTTGATCCGGAAGGTAAAGTGTCGCACACACCCTGTGCCTGACCTTGCAGCCGGATGATCCGTGCGAGTGTGGTGGAATTGGTATACACAGCAGACTTAAAATCTGCCGGCGTGAGCCTTGCGGGTTCGAGTCCCGCCACTCGCACCATCTTCTGAAAAGCGCCCCTTGGGGCGCTTTTCTGCTTTCTGCGTCCTGCGTTCTCCCCCGCCTTGCCCCTGCCCCTGCGTCCATCTCCCTGCAGCAAAATCTGCAGGGATGAATTGACTTGTACAAATTTCCCTCTAACCTGCAAATATCTTGTACAAATAACAATACGTGTACAACTAAATGACCACAATGGTCATGGGTGCAGGCAATGTCCGAGTATCTCAAACGCTTTGCAGAGCGATTCTGCGCCATCGACGCGCACAACCTGGGTGTGCTGCGCGAGTTGTACAGCGACGATGTCCAGTTCCGCGACCCGCTGCATCAGATCCACGGCATGGCCGCGCTGCAGGATTATTTCGCTCAGCTGTACGCCAACGTCGATCAGGTGCGCTTCGAGTTCCACGGTTATGACCAGGTCGACGACGGGAAGGGCTACCTGCGCTGGACCCTGCACTACCGGCATGCGCGCCTGAACGGTGGGCGCCCGGTTCAGGTACAGGGTTGCTCGCACCTGATGTGGCGCGACAAGGTCTACCTGCACCATGACTACTTCGACGCCGGGGCGCTGCTGTACGAGCACCTGCCGGTGATGGGCAGCGTGATCGGCTGGCTCAAGCGGAGGCTGGCATGAGACGCATCTGGCTGACCGGCGCCAGCAGCGGCATTGGTGCGGCACTGGCCCCCCTGCTGCTGGCCCAGGGGCATCGCCTGGCGGTCAGCGCGCGCAATGTCCAGCCCTTGCAGGCATTGGCGCAGCGCTACCCCGACCAGGTACTGGTGGTACCGGGCGACCTTCGCGAGGGTGACCAGGTGCGCGCGATCGCCCAGCAGATCGCCCAGGCCTGGGGTGGCCTGGACCAGGTGATACTCAACGCCGGCACCTGCGAGTACCTGGACAGCGAAGCCTTCGAAGCCGCCATGGTCGAGCGCGTGGTGGCTTCCAACCTGTTCAGTGCCAGCCACTGCGTGGAGGCTGCCCTGCCCCTGCTGCGCCAGGGCCGACAGCCGCACCTGGTGGCCGTGGCCAGCGCCGTGACCTTTCTGGCGCTGCCCCGCGCCGGTGCCTATGGCGCCTCCAAGGCCGCGGTGCGCTACCTGTTCGAATCGCTGCGCATCGACCTGGCCCGCGAAGGCATTGCCGTGACGCTGGTCAGCCCGGGCTTCGTCGACACCCCGCTGACCCGGCGCAACGACTTCCCCATGCCGCTGTGCTGGCCCGCCGAAAAGGCCGCACGCCATATTGCCCGGCGCCTGCACAAGCGCCCGTACACCATTGCCTTTCCGCTCCTGTTCATCGCCGGCCTGCGCCTGGTCGCGCTGCTGCCGGTGAGCCTGCAACTGGCACTGGGCAAGCACCTGTCACGGCCACTGCGCCAGGAACCCCACCCATGAAGATAGCCATCATCGGCAGCGGTATCGCCGGGCTTACCTGCGCCCACCTGCTGCAGCGCCAGCACGCCATCACGCTGTACGAATCCAGTGACCGGATTGGCGGGCACACCCATACCGTCGACGTGCAGCTTGGCGAGCGACACTACGCGGTGGATACCGGGTTCATCGTGTTCAACGACTGGACCTACCCCAACTTCATCCGCCTGCTCGATCAGCTGGGCATCGCCTCGCGCCCTACCGAAATGAGCTTTTCGGTCCACGACCCGCAGACCGCCCACGAGTACAACGGCAACACCCTCAACAGCCTCTTCGCGCAGCGCCGCAACCTGTTGTCGCCGCCCTTCTGGGGCATGCTCTACGACATCCTGCGCTTCAATCGCCAGGCCCTGAACGACCTGGAGCAGCAGCGAGTCAACGACACCCTTTCGCTGGGCGACTACCTGTACATGAACGGCTACGGCGAGCGCTTCATCGACCACTACATCGTGCCGATGGGGGCCGCCATCTGGTCGATGCCGCTGGCGCAGATGCTGGGCTTCCCGCTGCAGTTTTTCGTGCGCTTCTTCAAGCACCACGGGCTGCTGTCGGTCAACGACCGCCCGCAATGGCGGGTAGTGGAAGGCGGCTCGCGCAGTTACCTGGCCCCGCTGTGCGCACCGTTTGCCGAACGCATTCGCCTCAACTGCCCTGTACTGGGCGTGACCCGCGATGCCGACGGTGTCAGCCTGTTCAGCCGAGCAGGCATGGAGCGTTACGACAAGGTGGTGTTCGCCTGCCACAGCGACCAGGCGCTGCTGATGCTGCATGATCCCAGCCAGGCCGAGCGCGAGATTCTTGGCGCGCTGCGCTATGCCGACAACGATGTGGTCCTGCACACCGACACCCGCCTGCTGCCGCGTCGTCCCCTGGCCTGGGCCAGCTGGAACTACCGCCTCGGCGGCTCGCAGTCCCAGCCGGCCGCCGTCACCTACAACATGAACATTCTGCAGGGCATCGATGCCCCGCAGACCTTCTGCGTGAGCCTCAACCAGACCGGCGCCATCGACCCCGGCAAGGTCCTTGGCCGCTACACCTATGCCCACCCGCAGTTCAGCCTTGCCGGGGTACGGGCCCAGGCGCGTCACGCCGAACTGTGCGGTGCCCGACACAGCTACTACTGCGGCGCGTACTGGGGCAACGGCTTTCATGAAGACGGCGTGGTCAGCGCGCTGCGCGTGGCCGCCCAATTTGGTGAGCAGTTGTGAACAGTGCGCTCTACCAGGGCTGGGTCAGCCACCGCCGCCCCGCCAGGGGGGATTTCGGCTTTGCCTACCGCATCGGCCTGCTGTACCTGGACCTGGACGAGCAGGCGCAGCTGCCAGCGCTGTCGAGGCTGGCCGGCGGGGGCCGGTGGAGCGCCTTTGCCTTCGACGAGCGGGACTATCTGCCAGCCGCCACTCACCAGGGCACGCCCCTCAAGAGCGCCGTGCTGGACCTGCTCGAACAGGTGCTGCACCACCGCCCCCAAGGGCCGGTGTGCGTACTGACCCAACCCCGCAGCTGGGGCCTGGCCTTCAACCCGGTGAGCTTTTTCTACTGCTTTGAAGGTGACGGGCGTCTGGCTGCGATTCTCTGCGAGGTCACCAACACGCCCTGGCGCGAACGCTTTCACTACGTGTTGCCCGCCGGCGGCCCGGGGCCGTGGAACTTCAGCGTGGCCAAGGCGTTTCATGTGTCGCCGTTCCTGCCCGCCGACCTGGAATACCGCATGCACTTCTGCACACCTGCAGCGCGTATCCGTGTGCGCATGGAGGACTGGCAGGCACACACCCGGGTGTTCAGCGCCGTGCTGAACCTGGCGCGCATCGAGTTGGACCGACGCAGCCTGCACCGGCACCTGCTGAGCTTCCCGTGGATGACCGCCAAGACCCTGCTGGCCATCCATTGGCAGGCCTTGCGCCTGCTGCTCAAGCGTCATCGCCTGTTCGACCACTTCGCCGCCCGGGGCACCTGGCGGCGAGCCAAACCGATCAATGCACCCGACAGCGCAAAGGACACCCCCCATGAAAAGCCCTGAGGCAATCCCGGCAAAACGCTTCGCGTCCGCCGGCAACGGCATCGGCGTGATGCTGCTGCGGCGCGCTGTGCTGCGCCAGCTCGAACGCCTGCGCCACGGCGCACTGGTGGTCATCGAAGCCAATGTGGTGCACCACTTCGGCGACGCCGGCGCGAACCTGCAAGGGCATGTCCAGGTAGTGGACGACGCGCTATGGGGCCTGATGGCCAGCAACGGCTCGATTGGCGCGGGCGAAGCCTACGTGCACGGCTACTGGACCAGCCCGGACCTCACCGCCGTGGTCCGCGTGCTGGTGGCGAACCTGGAGGTACTCGACGGCCTGGAAGGCGGGCTGGCACGCCTGGGGCGCCCGCTGCTGCCTGGCCTGCACTGGCTCAACCGCAATACCCGGCGCGGCGCCAGACGCAACATCGCCGCCCATTACGACCTGGGCAACGAACTGTTCGAGCGCCTGCTGGACCCGAGCATGATGTACTCGGCGGCCATGTTTCAGGGGGCCGACGATACCCTGGAACAGGCCCAGCACTACAAGTTGCAGCGCATCTGCCAGAAGCTCGCCCTCACCCGCGACGATCACCTGCTGGAGATCGGCACCGGCTGGGGCGGCCTGGCCATTTACGCGGCACGCCACCACGGCTGCCGGGTAACCACCACCACGGTGTCGGCCGAACAGTTCGCCTATGCCCGTCGACGCATCGACGAAGCCGGCCTGCAGGACCGCATCACCCTGCTGCTGGAGGATTACCGCGACCTGCAGGGCCAGTACGACAAGCTGGTTTCCATCGAGATGATCGAAGCTGTCGGCCATCGCTACCTCAGCAGCTACTTCAGGCAATGCGCGCGGCTGCTCAAGCCCGATGGCCTGATGCTGCTGCAGAGCATCACCATCCGCGAACAGCGCTACGCACAGGCGTGCCGCTCGGTCGACTTCATCCAGCGCTACATCTTTCCGGGCGGCGCCCTGCCTTCGGTAGGGGTGATGCTGCAGGTGATGGGCCGCGACACCGATCTGAACCTGCACCACATGGAAGAATTCGGCCTGCACTATGCGCGCACCCTGCGCTGCTGGCACCAGAACCTGCAGCAGGCGCGCCAGCCGTTGCAGGCGTTGGGTTATGACGACACGTTCTACCGCTTGTGGGAGTTCTACCTGTGCTACTGCGAGGGGGGCTTTCTGGAGCGTGCCATCGGCACCGCCCAGCTGTTGCTGGCCAAGGCCGGCGCACGGCCCGCACCGCTGCTGGGGCAACCAGGCTGAACCGGCGGACAGCGCATTGGGCAGCGGTGCTGGGCAATGCGCTGCTGTTTCAGCTTGGCTGGTTCGCCTGCGTGCTGGGTGCTCGCCACCCCGCCTTGCTGGCAGTGGCAGTGGCCTGCCTGGTGACGCACCTGAGCTGCCTGGCCAGGCCCGGCGAGGTGCGCCTGATCGTCGCCGTCAGCCTGTGCGGGTGGCTGACCGACAGCCTGCTGCTGGCGCTCGGGGTGTTCGAGTTTGGCGGTCATCGCTGGCTGCCGCCGTTCTGGCTGCTGTTGCTGTGGCCGGTGTTCGCCTGCACCTTGCGCCACAGCCTGCACTGGACCGCCAACCCCTGGTGGCGGGCCAGCCTGCTGGGCGCGGTGGGCGGCCCGTTGTCCTACTGGGGCGGTGTGCAGCTTGCCGGTGCCGGGCTGCCATTGGGCACCTGGCCGAGCCTGCTGGTGCTTGCCGCCGTGTGGGCCTTGCTGCTGCCGGTACTGCACCGTCTCGGCCGGCCTACTGCACCTGCTTGCGAAAGAACAAGGTGACCTGCCCGACTTCGATGCCGAACTTGGTCATGTAGGAGCGGTTGGCCAGGGTGTTATCGTCCAGCAGGTACATCCAGTCGTCGAAGCGGATGGCCCAGGTCTTGCCGTCCACCGGTACGTCGAGCACGTACTGCCAGCGCAAGGCGAAACCGGCGTTCTGCCCGCGCGCCTCTTCCACCACATCCCCGGCCGTGCCGCGCCAACGTCCCGGGCCGTCCGGGCGAATGGTCCAGGTGCGTTGCTGCCGGGTGCCGTCGCTGTAGGTGAAGTGCTCGTTCAGCACCACGTTATCGCCTTCGCTGCGCCCTTCGATCAGCACGTGAAAACGCTTGATGACCTCGCCGGAACGCTTCTGCACGATGCCCCAGCCGTCGACGCGGCCGTTGAAGTACTGGCGCAGGTCGAACGCCGGTGACTGGTTGCGGTAAGCCTCGACATCGACATTGCCGCAGCCGGCCAGCAGCAGGAACACCAACAGGTACCAGGCTTTCATGGGGAAGCTCCAAGGAGTTGCCGACGCAAGTCGGGGTAGCGGCTGCGAGGGTCCAGCCAGATGGCGAAGAACGCACGGGCGAATGCCTGGTCACGCACTTCGTGCTGCAGGCGCTCCCCCACATAGAAGCGACAGCCAAGCCCGGGAACGTACACGCCCGTGATGCGCATACCCGCCTCGACATCCACGAACGCCTGCTGCATCTGCGCCTGCCACTGGTCCCGTTGCGCTGCCGTCAGCGGGGTGGCAGACAGACGCTGGATCTCCTCGAGGCTGACCTTGACCAACCGCTCGCGACTGACCGCGCGCCGGTAGGTGATCTCGAGGGCGAAGCCATCGCCCTCGTTCAAGCGTGCACCGGGGGCCCACAATCGCGCCGTATAGATATCCAGGCCCCAGGTCCTGAATTCAGCACTGCCTACCAGAAGCGCATCCGGCAGGTCGGCCCGCCACCCCGCCTGGGCGTAACCGCAGGCCAGCACACCGATCAGCAACAGCAGCCTGCACAGCGCGATGGGTGGCGGTCGCATGCGGTACTCCCTGGCAGGCCCTTGGGCGGGGGGTTGCGGCGATACTTGCACATGGAAAATTTTATGTACAAGTTAATTGCCGTATCTGTACACGCTAGCACAGCCTGCAGAAGTCACTGCTTGACGAACACTACCCACGACGGCGAGGAGTCGATGATCTGCTCCTTGAACTCGATCTGGACCTGCCCTGCCCCGAACAGGCTGATGTCCTTCAGGCCCAGGCCACCCTGAACCACCACCCGTGCATCCTGTGGAAGCCGCGACAAGGCTGCCACCAGCTCGCCAACGGTCTTGTACTGCGCCATATCAACCTCACTGTGCAAAAGCCAATCGGCCATCTTCGCCGAGGCCCGCGAAGCCTCGCAAGGGCGCACCACGTTTTTAAATGGCGCGACGGGAAACCAAACCTTCAGCGCGCGGTCTGAACAGCACCAAAAAATCATCTTGCAGATCAAGTACCTGAGGTTCACATCATGCGTTTCACCCTGCCTACCCTCGCCCTGGGTATCCTGCTGCCCCTGACTGCCGTTGCCGGCGACGGCACCACCGCCATCGGTGGCGGGCTGGGCGGCGCACTGGGCAATGTCGTTGGCCAGCAGATCGGCGGCAGCACCGGCGCCGCCATCGGTGCCGGGCTGGGTGGCGCTGCAGGTAGCGCGGCTGGTGCGCGCAAGGGCAACCGCACCCAGGCCGCCGTGGGCGGTGGCCTGGGGTCGGCTGGCGGCTCACTGATCGGCAATGCGCTGGGCGGCTCCACCGGTTCGACCGTCGGCGCCGGCCTGGGCGGCGCGGCCGGGGGCGCGGTGGGCAATCATCTGGCAGATGACAACAGGCACAGCGCCAGCAAGCACAAGCGCAAGCACCGCCACCGTTAAGTCGCCTGCCACTACGCAAACGTCCGGCCATGTGCCGGACGTTTGCGTTTTGCATTGCAGCACAGTTGCAGTCAAACCACGCTGTACCACAGCACAAATGCCGCCATTGCGATGCCCTGCACGATCAGCAACACCCGAGCACCATCAGGCCGGAACGCCAACAGCCAATAGGCAAACACCAGTGGCAGGCACAGCAGGTTGGTCAGTGCCAGCGCGAAGATCGCCAGCACCGGGCCCAGCGAGGGGAACATGCTGGCCGGGCTCAACAGGCAGTACAGGGAAGCACAGAGACCAACCGCCGCAATGATGACTGCACAGACAACGCAGAAACGACGCGCGACGTCGCGCTCATCCAGCTCCCCAACCATGCAGCACTCCCTTTACCCGATCCGATCGCACGGATCCTACCACTTTTGCTCCCTCGCGCCGGTGCCTGCAACTGTCGATCAGTCGCCGCGATGGGCGAGCGCCTGCAGCACCTGGTTCACCTTGAGGCTGGCGGTCTCCATGCTGTCCAGCGAGGCCACCACCGCGCTCCAGTCCTTGTGCTGCGCCTGGTGCAGCGCATGGCTGGCCGATTCGTGGCAGATACGGTGGGGGTCGTCGAGCTGGGCGAATGCCCGGTCGTGCTGGTAGATCTGCTGGGTTTCCGGCATCAGGTACCACTTGCCCAGGCGGCAATGCTTGTGGTCCGACAGCTCAAGGTTAGGGTCCTGATTGAACAGGCGCAGGTACACCATCAGTTTGAACAACAGGTGGTCGAGCTTGACCGCCTCGCAGAACGAACTGAGCGCCATGTTCTCGATCAGGGTGGTCATGTGGTCCCCCATCACCACCATTTCGTCCAGGGTCTGCGCCGAGGTCGACACGTCGCCAGCCAGGCGCGTGGCTTCATTGGAGAGGTTGCCGATCGAGTTACTCGCCGCCGTGGTATCGACATTGATGGCGTCCACCAGCACGCTGATGTCCTGGGTGGCCTGGTGGGTGCGCTGGGCCAGGGCCCGTACCTCGTCGGCCACCACCGCAAACCCGCGCCCCTGCTCACCGGCCCGCGCCGCCTCGATGGCGGCGTTGAGTGCCAGCAGGTTGGTCTGGTCTGAAATGGCCTTGATCAAGCCCACGATGCTGCTGATTTCGCTGACCCGCGCCTGCAGGTGGGTCACGCTCTCGACACTGCTCACGCCTTGACCGGCCATGTGCGTGAGCGAGGTAGAGAACGACGAAAGCAGTTCGGACGTCTCGCTGAACACGCCGCTGTTGGCCTTGAGGTGGTCGACCTCCCCGCGCAGGGTTTCGGCCTGGCTGACTACCCCATCACGGGTCTGCTTCATCGACTCGTCGAACATGCCCATCTTGCTGTGCAGATCACATTGGTAACGGCTGTAGGCATTGAGCTCGGCCTGCTCACCCTGGGTTTGCGCCAGCAAATCGGTCAGTTGCTGGTTTTCCTGCTGGAGCGCCAGATTCTGCTGCTTCAGCTCCTGCAACTCACGCGCCTGTGCGTTGACCTGTTCTCGCCACTTTCTACCAAACATTGCCACAACTCCCCGGCACGCAACGCCTATCGATATGTGCCTCGATTTTAAAGGCGCAGCAGGGAGGCAACATTGACATCAATCAGCCATCATGCATGAATTGGCCCCTTGCGCACTGCCGCAGAGCGTCTGCATCGCGTTTTTCGCGTCCTTGAAAATGCCCGTGACCATGGCACAGTGCGTGGGCTGCAGTGTTTTCTCTTCGTTGTCGCAGGTAGCTGTATGGACAAACTCACCACCTTTCGAATGGGCCTCACCCTGGCTGCCGTACTGGGCCTGATGCCCCTGACGCTGCTGTTCATTGCCGGGTGCATCGGTTTTTTCTTCCCGATGTTGGTCATCAGTGAGCAACCGCTGTTCGCGATACCCATAGCCATGGGCCTGATGTCGATTTCGTTGTTCGGCCTCTGGTCGTGCTGGAAGATCTACCTGCTGGCGATGGCTGAAATACCCGTGGTACCCAACCGCCGCCTGCTGATCTGCGGGGTGGCAGTCACACTGATATGGGGCGGCGTGCTGGCCGGCTTCACTCACAAGTTCCCGCAGCTCGTGTATATCTTCATGATGCCCGGCCTGCTGTCGGCCGCCCTGTTGTGGCATACACTGCGGCGGGAACGGCAGGCGGGGTGACGCGCCCCTTCATCCCCCCTTGGTCAACGGCTTAGCGCTGGTCAGCCTCCAGCGACCTATCGGGCCTGCGCCGCTCGAGGGCGACCGCAAGCCCCGCCAGCAAAATGGCCAGCGCGTAGGCAAAAAGACCAAGGTTGACGCCCAGGATCATCTTCTCCGAACCGTCTGTGAGTACCATCGAGCCGCCGTAGCCATCGCGCAGCCAGTACGCCATCAGGAACCCGCCGGTGACGAACAGGGTCAGCAGGCTCGCCAGCCTCAGGTTATCGCGCCCCCACACCAGCCAGACGCTGTACGCACCAATGGCGGTATTGGTGAAGAGCTGCCAGGTTTCATGCAGGCGCGCGTGTGGCTCCCAGGCCTGATTGAAGACGTGGGTATCATTGATTTCGAGGATCGGTACCACGACGGCGTAAAACACGATACCAACGGTGACCATCAACTTCGCTATCATCGCAAACTTCCTTGTTCAGACCATGACGGGACTATTCGGCACTGTAGCGCCAAGTTGCGTATATCGCGACTTTTATGGATTCAGTGTCCCTGAAGTACACTTCGCGGCATCAAATCGACAAGGCGAGACCATGAGCCTATCCATCAGGCAAGCCCTGGCAGAAGACATCCACCACCTGACAGGCATTGACGCTGTTGCACGCAACGATGAACGCCGCCGCGAGCAGCTTGCGCAGGCCATCCGCGCACGTGAGTGCTGGATTGCCTGCAAAGCGAACGACGCCGCCACCCCCTTGGGTTATGGTTGCCTGGACCGAAGCTTTTTCGGTGAGTACTTCATTCCCCTGGTGGTCGTTTCAGATGCATCCAGGCGCACCGGTGTCGGCCGCCAGCTGATGACACACCTGGAGCGAGTCGCCTCGGCGCAGAAGGTGTTCACATCCACCAACACCTCCAACCTGCCGATGCGCCAACTCCTGGCACAGCTGGGCTATCAACACAGCGGGACAATCGAAAACCTCGACCCGGGCGACCCGGAACTGGTGTTCGTGAAGTTCATGCGTTGAGTGGGCTTGTCGCCAGGCTTCTACAGAACAGAAAAGGATTTCATCGATGGCATTTTCCCCGACAGAACGTACTGCCCTGCTGGCGCTCAAGGGCGTAGGCCCCACCGTTATCACCCGGCTCGAGCAGATGGGCATCGATTCCCTGGCCGAGCTGGGCAGATCGGATGTCACTGACATCCTTGCCCAGGCATCTGCCGCATTGGGCTCGACCTGCTGGAAGAACAGCCCCCAGGCCAGGGCCGCCATTACCGCAGCCGTGGACCTGGCCAGAGGGCTGGCCGACGGTGAGCCCGCGCGCTAGCGAACTCCCCATCGATGGCGGAACCGCCCGGCGCAGCACTGGTATCGCCCGGGCGAATCTTTCAAAACGAGACTCAGTGCAGGGTAATGAAAACCCTCACCCTGTAGTCTGCAGCGCTAACGCAACAATGATGCAACTACCAGGACCCGTGACCATGAAGTGCAAGTACCTGTTGCCCCTGGTGCTGCTGGCCGGCTGCACCACCCAGCCCAATCATCAGCCCAATCATCAAGGCATCGACTGGGGCCAGGGCACTTGCCCGGCCCCAGACCCGCAGAGCATCTCGCCCAACCACCAACTGGTGATCGAAGATGGCAAGACGCTCAAGTGCCAACTGCGCCCCTACGTGTCGAACATGGCATGCCAGGGCATCGTCGACAGCCAGAATGAAGGCGTCATCTGCCAGGACAACGTGGGCAACCAGATCATCTTTCTGTTCGACGACAAGGGCGTGCTGAGCCTGCATCGAAGCCTGAGATCACGCTAAGCCACCCGGTGCAATGGAACCGCAAATGACCGTATGGAACGCCCTGGGCGCCGCCCTGCTTGTCCTGGCCAGCAGCCACGCTGCGGCTGCCGAAAACGCCAATCCGTTCGACAAGGCGCTGATGTACACCACGTTCGTGCCGAGCATCCTGGTGGCGGGCACCACCGCGCTGACCTTCAATGCGCCCGATCTGTTCAAGTCGGCCAGAAGCGACGCGCTGGCCTTCGTTGGCTCGGATGGCCAGATACGCGGCGCACAGTTCGAGCAGGCGTCTCGGCATTATCGTGCGACCACCCAGCCACCTTTGATGACAGATCGGCAGCTGGCTCAGGCGATCACAGCCACCTACTGACCAGGCGAGGGTTCAGGCACCGGACTCAGGATCGCTCGCAGGCACGTCGCGCGTCTCCTTTCTCCCATCGCCCTGCTCGCGCAATGGCGAGCCCGCATGCGGGTGGTCGTCGCGACTGTGGTTTCCTGCCTCGGGATGCTCGCTCAGTACCGAGTTGCCGGCCTCCACATCGGTCATGTCTTCTTCGACCGCCGCTTCGTCGTCAGGCGGCAGTGGCACCTCTGGCGCCTCGCGCCTTGGATCGTGACCGGTTTCGTTGTCGGTGGTGCGCGTAACGCCCTGCTGTGACCTGTTGCCAGGTGCGTTCTCGTCGATGTCCATGGTGCTTCTCCAGGCTGCTGCACGGGATGCCCGCGCATAAGCGTGAGAAGCCTCGCAGGGTGTGGGAGTGCCGGGCATTGGACGAACGGTGCGCACAAGCGCAGGGCACCGGCACCCCCACCGCGCAGTACGGGCTAGAGTTCAGCGCTCGATCGAATGGAGTCAATGAGATGCAGGTACAAGGACGATGTGACGCTGCTTTTGAACCGGTCCGCCAGGCCTTCGCCGCCATCCTGGATGAGCCCCACGAGCGCGGTGGCGGTGTCTGCATACAGGTCGGCGGCAAGACCGTCGTAGACATCTGGGGCGGCGTGAAGGATGCGCACGGCCATGCCCCCTGGCAGCGCGATACCCTGGTCAACGCCTATTGCACCATCAAGCCGATCACCGCTGTGGCGGTACTCATGCTGGTGGAACGGGGCCGACTGGGTCTGGATGATCCCGTGGCCAAACACTGGCCTGAATTCGCTCGACACGGCAAAGAACGAATCACCCTTCGCCAGGTGTTGAGCCATACCAGCGGCTTGCCTGCGCTGCGCCTGCCGGATCGCACGCCCCACATGTACGACTGGAACCACATGGTCCAGGTGACAGCAGACGAACAGCCGTGGTGGTCGCCAGGCACACAGGTGGGGTACGGCGCGACCACCTATGGCTGGATCATCGGTGAGCTGATCCGCCGCGTGGACGGTCGCGACGCCGGGGTTTTCATACACCAGGAGATCCTCGAACCCCATGCGCTGGATGTGTTCCTGGGCGTGCCTGCCGATCAGTTCAAGCGTATCGCTCACTTCGAGCATGCGCCCGGTCGAGTGGGTGACCGGTTCGCACAGGACCTGCGCAGCCTCATCCTCAATGAGCCTGCGCATGTGGCGACCCTGGCATTCACCAACCCCAGCCTTTCACCCACCCGTACGGGTAATCCGCGCTGGTGGGGCTACCACCAGCCGGGCGTCTGCAGCCATGGCAACGCCCATGGCCTGGCGGGCTTCTACAGTGCCCTGCTGCAAGGCAAGTTGTTGGGGCCACAACTGTTGAAGGCGTTCGGCACAGAGCAAAGTGCAGGGTTCGACCAGACCCTGCGGCGCCCCATGCGCTATGGCCTGGGTTGCATGATGGAACATGCCGCCGACCCTGACGCGTCCTATTGCATGGGGCCGCAGGCATTCGGTCATGTTGGGCTGGGCGGGCCGGTGGCGTTCGCAGACCCAGACCGGGAGATGAGCTTTGGTTTCGTGACCACCACCATGGGCAGCCATGTGCTGATGGACCCTCGCGCCAGAACGCTTGCGGCACTTGCCTTCGCAGCGGTTGAGTGACGCATCGTGCCAGCGCTTACCGGGCGCTGGCGTTTCAGTCCTGATCGGCCAGTTCGCAGACGCCATTCGCACGATTCTTGCCGGTGTACGACACATCCGGCGAGCCGTCGGGCCTGATGGTGAGCGACACGGTTATCCCGCTGCCCTTGGCTTCGAAATAGTTGTCGTTGACTTTCTTCAACGTAGCCTCTTTGCCATTGATATAGATCGGCCCGCCTTCATCGGCGTGAACCTCGATGTTGCCTGGGCAGGTGGCGTTAAGCAGCGGGATGTCCGCATGGGCAATGCCGGCAGCGCTCACCAGCAAGGCGCCCAACAGTAGCTGTTTCATCGAATTGTCTCCTGAGTCGGCCAGGTGCCGAAACATCAGCAATAGCTCACTTCAACGGTGCACGCCACCCTGGTGCAGGGGCGGATGAATCGAATGCGCTACCACAGCGATGGATTCAAGATGAAAAGAGCCCCTCTCGGTCAACCAGCAAAGTGGCTGCAAGCAAAATGCCACCAAGTGCAAGAATGTTCGGAGCTGTTTTAAAATGCGCACTTTGTCATTTCAAAGGAATGAACTAGTGGTAAGTCACAATGCCGTCGCGTGCCCACACTGTCACGGGCAAAATGTTCAACTGCTGTCCGTTATCCATGCCGCAGGCACCTCCCGCATCAAAACCACTCATCAAGTGCAATCCGGAGTAGGGCCAAGTGTTACGGTCGAGACGACGGGTAAACATCAGACTGACCTGGCCGCCAGCGTCTCTCCCCCACCAGGCAAACGCTTGCTGGGGCCCGTCATACTTACGATCGTGGGCTCCATCATCCTGTATGACGGCCTTAAACTCATGAACACCTGGTGGGGAGTCGATTGGACCAGGTTCTTCATTGGCGTTGCGTTCATTGCAATCGGCGTGATCGGTTTTGTTCGCCATTGGCGGTTCAACGTCGCGCAATACGACAAGTTGGAAGTCTGGCGCCGTAGTTGGCTTTGTCATGCTTGCGGCACCCGATTTCAGCCCTCATAACGTGTGAGGCCACTGTCCCGACGCGTACTTGAGCCCGTCTAGCGCGGGCTTTTTTTGAGCCATTTTTCTGCATGAGCATAATTTAAGGGCCGCCAGCTTCTGGTTGTACTCGTCGAGGCTCATGCCGCAGGCGCTGTCACCGTACTGGTTGGCCAGGTTCAGCTTTTGCTGGTTGATCCGGTCGGCGATGGTGGCGGCATCGGTCTGCTCATCACGCCCCCTGGACATTGAAATAATGGTGGGTTGCCGGTATTGGTGAACATCAAGTCATCCGCAAGGCAAATCATGCAGCTAACGTTCCGACATCTCAGCGATGTTTCAACCGATGACATCATGGCGCTTAACAACAATCCAGATGTCTTACGCCAGATGCCCTTGGGCCGCCCCGACTTTGACGAAAAAAAATGCAAGGCATGGGTCGCCCAAAAAGAGGCCCAATGGGTCCTTAACGGATATGGGCCCTGGGCCTTCTTCGTCGAGAATGAATTTGCCGGTTGGGGTGGGCTGCAGAAAGAGGGCGACGACGCCGATCTTGCCTTGGTGCTCCATCCACACTACTGGGGATTGGGAAAGGTAATTTTCAATGAAATCGTACGGCGCGCTGTTCAGGAGTTGAGGCTGGAGTCGATTACCCTACTGCTTCCACCAACCAGAGTTCGAATCAAAGGTGTCCTGCGCCTAGGGTTTCGCCCTGACGGAGAAGTTGATATCGATGGTACGTACTTCAGGCGCTATCGGCTCCTTGTCGGGCCAAGCGCACAGCACCCGTAACCCTTCAACTCGCATCCAGAGGAGCAGGCGCGCCGCCTGAAAAGCCTGATGCGAGCTTCTAATAGATCGAGCTTAATCCAGCACTCCATTTATCACTTCGTAGATGATGCCAGTGGCAATAGCAACGAGAATCAAGTCTGTGCCAGCTTGTTGCCACTCATAGCCATCGTAGCGCGGTAGATGGCCGATAAGTCTTGCGTCGAGCTTTTTCGCGATGCCAGGAGGGAGCGGTTTTCCTCGTGCCAAGTTCTTCTGGATGCCAGGCGGTAGTGCTGGGCCTGGGGCCCAATAATTGCGGTAACTGTTCAGTACATTCAGGACGCTGCCACGATCAATGTTCGGGCCGTGGTCCCAGTCATTTTGCCCTGAACGCGTTCCCTTCGCCCCGCTCCCCTGGTTGCCGTGGCCTTGAGCATTGTGGGCGTTACCCTTTCCGTTGCCTTGCCCTTTTCCATTACCGGGGTCAGCGCATGCGCCGACCGAGCCTGTAACTAAAACAAGGCTTGATAGCACTGAGATCAACGTTTTCGATTTGAGCATGGCCGTACTCTCAGAAAGGGGATAGCCCCTCCAATGTAGACGACGCTGTATGAAAAGGTTCATTCACCACCATGCCGCATCCGGCCACGGAGGGCCACCAGAGTCACCATCTGCCTGCCAGGTAGAACATGCCTCCTGCAAACACAGTCAAGATGATGCCGTCCAGTACATCGCCAAATGCGGCGTTATCTGAGCGCCATGCTTCGAGCTGTGCGGCCAGAAAGAAGACCGCGATGAACAAGACGACGCCCGCGATGCGCCGCTGAACCTTGAACCTGGCTTTGTCGGTTCCGAACCACAGCATTCACGCCTCCTTCAGTAATCCATCCATAACCGCACGATAACTTGCGTAGGCGCCCAGGTCACAAAGGGCGGCGCATGCCGCCGCGGAGCATTACGTCTTGCCCCACCTGAATGCGCTCCCGCATTGACCCTGTTCCGACCGGTTGATGTTGATATTTGGGCCTCACTACACGGTGCAGGTGCTCGATGAAGATCGACCCGCGACCTTCGCCGAATTTATCAAGGCCGGGGACTACGGCCTGATGGAAAGCTTCACTGCGCACAAGCGCACCCTGAACCAGTTCAGGCGCTACACCGGTCGAGCAGAGGGTTTGTCGATCAGCTTCGAGCCTCACTTGCTCGGCTCCAAGATTGAGTTCGACCATGACAGCAGCAGCCTGACTATCCGCAACCTGCCAACGCAGCTTACTGATCAACTGAAGCGCCGCGCGGCCTGCCCCTTCGGCGCCGCCCGCCAGTGCCTCAGCGCTTGTCATGGAGCTCGGGAGGCCAAGCGCTCATGAACCACATCATTCCGGGAATCATCACGTAGATCCAGTGCTTGCCAGGGTAAACGCAGATGCCGACAGTCCAGATGACGAGCAACGTACCGCCCGCTCGCCGACGCCGCCGCGGCGTGAACCATTCCTGAAATACCTTATGCTTTTCCCGCAGTTTCACTACCACTCTCCCTGTTTGGTAAGCGGCGAAGCATAACACCAGCAGCGCTGCCCGCCAGCGCCTTCCCCCCATACGAAAACGCCGCCTGATGAGGCGGCGCTGACTGTAACGGACGTTACCAGGTCTTTGGCTCTGACTTTTTGTACGAGCCACCAGTCATGCACTTCTCGACCAGGTCTTCGCGAGCCTTGTTGTCTGGAAGCGACTTCAGGTAGTTGGGCTGGCAGTGTTCGGTAGTCGGCTCGTAAGCGGCAGTATCTACGGCGTCTTCTTTGCAGCCAGCCGAAATGGCTGCAGAGGCTGCTACGAGGGAAAGAAAGAAGACGGATTGGCAACTGACCCAGGCGTGCAGCGTAAAGCGCCAAGAACAGTTATCCGGCGGGCAGAAGGCCGCGGCCGGAGGAACAAACAACGATGTGCACCCGGCCTGTCGCCAGTAGCGAGGCCGGGATGGTTTCACCGACTGGCCTTGGCCACAGGGCCAGACGGGAAATCAACAGGAGGGTCGCCATCATGAAGTAGGAAGCGAAGTGCCTCGCCCAGCCATGGGAATTGGCAGCTCCTGGCCGCTACAGAGCCAGGCGCTGGCAGGCCGAGAGAATAGCCTGCCCGGAGCGCGCTGGAGCCACCAGCCCCGATAGCCAGAAGGTCTTCGGACGGTCCTGAACCAGTCGCGGTCGATGGCAACGACGCCGGAAACATAACCGGCCCAATCACCTGGTACTCCCCAGCACCAGGCTGCATTGGTCGTGACGCTCGCCCTCCCCTGGTCCGGGAGTTTTGCGGCGGCGAGCGTTACGACCAACGCAGCCACACACCGAGGCAAATCATGGAATCGACAATCGTCAGCGGCCAGTGGAACGGTCACCTCGGGCGCGGCCTAGCCCCGCGCGAGCTTCAATGCCTGCTCGCTGTTGCCCAGGGCATGACCGCGAAAGAGATCGCCCGCTCTATCGACATTGCACCGGGCACGGTTGCGAAGCGGCTGTCGGCGGCGATGTTCAAGCTCGGCGTGCAGCGCCGCGCCGCGATGGTAGCCGAGGCCATGAAGCGCCAGATCATCAGCCCGATGTGCTTCGTGCTCGTCGCGCTGATCGCGATGCACTCACTTGCCGCCGGTGGCGGCGACCCGATGCGGCGCGACCGCCGGGCACCTGAACGACGCATCGCCCAGGTTCGCGTGCTGCGCCGCGCCGAGAGCGTGGAGCTGCACTCATAGGTGGCCACTGCCTTCCCAGCGGCGAACAACGGAGGATGCCGCCATGTAACCGCCAGCCCTTGCCGGACCGCCATAAGCGGCCTCGGTAGCTCACGTGAGGTGGTACTTACTGAGCCAGCCCGGTACGCCGGGCTTTTTCTTGCCCGTCCCTTGGAGATCACCATGCACCCATCCATGCAGCAGCGCGTCGACGGCCTGGCCGCGATGCGTGCACGAACCACCCTGCCGCCGGCAAACCTGCACGTCATCCTCGGCCTGGCCGCGCCGGTCCAGTCTGTGCGCTACCAGGTCGTAGCCAAGGGCAAGGCCTACCACATCATTGAGTGCGCCACGGGCAAGACTCGGGTGTTCTGCTTCAACTACAAGGTCGCGGTCAACACCGCCCAGGCGCTGGAAGCTGCGGCTGATCGCAAGGCGGGCCGCCAATGAACATCGGCAGCCCTATTCCCGACCCACGGCTGCAGGTGATGGCCGACCTCAGCGCGCAGACCGACCAGTTCTTCGCGGCAGGCCGGCGCCCCGCTGTGATCCCTTCCGGCGTGAGTGGCGAAGGCTGCGGCACGAAGAGCCCGCACCAGCGCAAGCAGCGAGCTGCGCGTGACGCAGCGGCGCCCATGGTGCGAGAGCTGGCAGCCCAGGGCCTGAATGCCCAGGAGATCGGCGAGGCGATGCAGACCAGCCACACGCGCATCAGGCTGATCGCCCAAGAGAACAGCATTACCCTCGGCGGGTTGGCATGATCCGGCGAGTACTCAACCGCGCGCGGCATGGCCGGCGCCAGCAGCAGATCACTTTGCCGCCCAGCGGCTTGGGAGGTACCGGCCATGGCCGAGAAGAAGACCGGTGCAGCGAAGCACTCGGCGGATTATCGCGACAGGAAGAAGGCCGAGGCCGAGCGCCTGGGCATAGAGACGCTGCCTGTGGAGTCGGCTGCCGGGACGCGTGCGGAAATGGCCAAGGCGATGAAAGCTCACGGCTACACCCAGCTGCAGGAGCTGCTGCAGGACCTGCACCGGGCGTTCATTGCTGTTGATCATCGAGAGCAAGCGCGCCGCCTGAAAAAGCCTGACGCGCCAGCTTTTAAGATATCGCCAAAACTAGCGCGACGGTTTGAGACGGCCAGTCGGGCCGATCTGAAGCGCGACCCGGGCTATGAAGCTCAATAGGCCGCTACACATGGCCGGCCCGAGCGCTGAGGGTAGCTGCAACCCGCCGGAGAGCTTCTTCGTCTGCCTCACCATCAACTAAGATGAGCAACTGATTTGCTACAGGAGTTCCTTTTCCTTGGGTGCTCGAAAAAGGAGCCAGCTGCCTGAAGTCATAAACCAGAATCCCTGCTGTATCATTTGGATCGCTTAGCAACAAAGCTTCGCAATACCCACGGAGATCTACGGTAAGCAGTTCTACTTCAGTAACGAATCTACGCATTATTTCCCTCTCAAACATTTGAAAACCAAAAAATCACAGCTGTGGAATTTCCTACTCAGAGCCAGACATTATCAATGTTTGTTTTTTAATCGTAAGACCTAGCCTCTGACATAGTTCTCGAACCTGCAAATTTGTTAGGCTGTTTCCGTCACGGACAAATATAGAGTAGTTACCTGTAACGGCATTACCTCTTACGCGCTCAGCTTGATAGCTCATAGATTGCAACATACTTACTAATTGCTCTACGGACTCGAAGCTACCCGAGATATCCCAGCGCACTCCTTGCGTCTCATTGTGATTCTTTATATACCGATCAGAGACATTTATCTGCCTGAGCAAACCTTCGATATTCTCGAGCCTATCGATCAAGATATTCTTAGCGTCACCTTGATCCAAAGAATCAATCAGGGCACGATGCTGCCGCACCCTTGTAATGGGATTATCTTGATCCGGCCTCTCCGCACTCTCAGTGATTGCGGATCTTAATGCCGGGCTAAGCTCAGCCACTCCCCGCATATCGTTAGGGAAATCCTGAAAAAGGCTTCCTGATTTGGCAAAATCCCCGGACACCAATCACCGAGCTTTTCGATGATGAAGCAAATGACCTTCGCCGACGCCGAGTACGCCGGTAAGCGCAAGCAGACCCGCAAG
>NZ_MVOK01000039.1:0-31845 GCF_002018915.1 Pseudomonas sp. MF6396
GAAGCAGCATTTTAAGTAATGCGGCTCTGCGTTCAGGTGAATAGTACGGCACGACCAGTCTCTTTCCGCCCCCGATATGCTTTTTTAGGAAAAATCGGAGAGGCGACAACTATCCTGACACCGGGGGCACACATACCGTTCGTCGAGTTGGTTTGCGCTCAACTGGTGCCAAAGTTGCGTCGAAGTAGCGTCGAAGCGAATGACCGAAAATTGCCTCTTTTCGGTCTTTCAGTCCGAGGGTAAAAAGTCACCACGATCTGCAAATTGCGCTTCGGCGCTCCCCCAAGCACTGTGCTGTGCAAGCCCGCACCGAGCAATCGGCGCACCGAGAACCCTGCCATCCGGCGGGGTTTTCTTTTTCCGGCGCCGTGCTTTCTAACGATGAGGCCAGCATGACCAATGAGCAACAAGCGTTAATCGAAATGCCGCTATGGATGGTGATCGTACTGTCTCTGCTCGGTGGTGTATCAGGTGAGATGTGGAGGGCTGACAAGGCGGGCGCTCGTGGCTGGGGCTTGGTGCGGCGCATTGCGCTGCGCTCTGGTGCCTGCATCGTGTGCGGGCTCTCGACCAATATGCTGATGTATTCGATGGGTGTGTCGATCTGGGCGTCAGCGGCTGTCGGTTGTTTGACCGCAATGGCTGGTGCTGATGTTGCCATCGGCCTGTACGAACGCTGGGCCGCCAAGCGTTTGGGCGTGTGCGATGTGAGCCCGACCAACAATGGCCAAGGTGAGTGATCGACGCGGCAGCAGCGCATCCCGTGGTTACGACCACCGCTGGCGGCAATCTCGGGATGCGTTCCTGGCGCTGAACCCGTTCTGTTCGATGTGCTCCACCGACGTGCGCCCTGTGCCGGCGTCAGTGGTCGACCACAAGACCCCACCCCGGTTGATGGACGCCAAGGCGTCAGGCGAGCCGGACCGGATCAAGGCTGCATGGAAGTTGTTCTGGGATCAGGCCAACTGGCAGCCACTCTGCAAGCTTTGCCACGACTCGACCAAACAGCGGCTTGAACGAAGCGGCCGGCTGGCGGGTTGCACGGCAAGCGGCATTCCCCTCGATCCCAACCACCACTGGAACCGCCGCTAATCTGGCGCGCCGGGCCATTTGCCCAAACGTGCAGGGGTAGGGGGGTGAAAAACATTTTTCCGACCCTCTTCTTGACCGCTTGCCCCCCTCTCTTCGCAAAGACGGGAAATATGGAGGAGGGGGGTATCTGACTAGGAGGTAGCCCATGGCTGGAAATGGAAATTCCGGGCGCCCGCCGTTGCCGGCGTCCGTGCATGTGCTCAACGGCAACCGAAGCAAAAAGAACTTGGGCAGCTTGATCGATGCGGTGAAGGATCCCGTTGTTCCAGTGAATGCACCGCCGATGCCGGAGTTCCTGGCCGGTGAAGCGGTTGCTGAATGGGAGCGCCTGGTGCCGGCGCTGATTGCACTGGGCTGGGTGTCGAACCTGGATCTGATGGCTCTGGCGTCCTACTGCCAGGCCTACGCCGATTGGGTCCGGTTTCAGCGGCTGATCGCCACGCGCAACAGCGAATCTCTCGATGGGCTGGGCGGCGAAGTCCAGACCTTCAAGACCGGTGCCCAGCAGACCCATGTGCTGCGGCAACTGGCCAACGATGCCGAGAAGCGTGCCAACGCGGCGGCGGCCCAGTTCGGTTTGTCGCCGTTGGCGCGCCGCAACATGAGGGCCTCGGCGGCCCCGCCAGGTGAGTTATTCCCAAATGACCAACGAGACGCAGCTGCCCAGTATTTCAACTGACTGCCGAGTAAAGGCATTCGCCGATGCCGTCCTGGGCGGCAAGCTTGTTGCCGGACCGAACGTGCGCAACGCTGCACGGCGACACCTGCGGGATCTGGAGGAAGGTGGTGCCCGAGGGTTGATCTGGAACGCAGACGCCGCTGCCCGGGCCATTGGCTTTTTCGAAGACGTGTTGTGCTTGAACGGCGGCGACTATGAAGGTCTGCCGTTCATCCTGGCGCCGTGGCAGGCATTCGTCGTTGGGAGCCTGTTCGGCTGGTACAGCGAGGATGGCTACCGCCGCTTCCGGCTGGCCTATATCGAAACGGCAAAGGGCTCGGGCAAGTCGCCATTGGTGGCGGGCATCGGATTGTATGGTCTGGTGGCCGATGGTGAGCAGCGTGCCGAGGTGTACGCGGCAGCCACCAAAAAGGACCAGGCCCAGATCTTGTTTCGCGATGCGGTGAGTATGGTGAACATGTCCAGCCACCTTGCCGCTCGGCTGGTCCAGTCGGGTCGCGACGAAAAAGTCTGGAACCTGTTCTACCCGAATACCAACAGCTTCTTCCGGCCGATCAGTTCGGATGAAGGCCAGTCGGGCCCGCGTCCGCATATCGCGTTGATCGATGAGCTGCACGAGCACAAGAACGCCAGCGCCGTGAACATGATGCGTGCCGGCACCAAGTTCCGGCGGCGCGCCTTGATCGCAATGATCACCAACAGCGGGTCAGACAAGAAGTCGACCTGCGGTCAGTACCATGACCACGGTGTGCGGGTGTGTGCAGGGCAAGAGGAAAACGAAGCGTTCTTCGCCTTCATCTGCTCGCTGGATGAGGGCGAAGACCCGTTCAAGGATGAGGCCTGTTGGCCAAAGGTGAACCCTTCGCTGGAATTCATCCTGGAGGGCCAGACTGACGGGATCCCGGGGCGCAAGTACTTGCGCGAGCAGGTACAGGAAGCACGGGGCCTGCCCGCCAAGGAAGCGGTGGTGCGCCGCCTTAACTTCTGCGAATGGACGCAGGCCACGTCGCCCTGGTTGTCCTGGGAGATCTGGAGCCAGGCCGCTGACCGCGTGCGCATGAAGGTGTTGCGCGAGCGGGCTTGTGTGGGCGGGCTCGACCTGTCCAGTACCACCGACCTCACGGCTTTTGTCCTGATGTTCAGTCCGGTACCCCACGACCCGCACTGGCGATCCCTGTCGTACTTCTGGATCCCCGACGACGATCTACTGGGGCGGGAGAAGCGCGACAAGGTGCCCTATGCGTTGTGGATCAAGGACAAGCACCTTGAGACCACGCCGGGGCGGGCCATCAGCAAACTGCATGTGCTGCGGCGCATGCGCACCATCTGCGACTTTTTCGACGTGCGCCGAATCGGCTATGACCGCTGGCGTATCGAAGACCTGTTGCAACTGATGAGTGAACACGACATTGCGCTGCCGGAGCTGATGCCATTCGGTCAGGGCTTCAAGGACATGGGCCCGGCCGTGGACGAGTTCGAACGCCGATTGCTGGGCCGCAAGGTCGAGGACGCGGACGTGATCGATCTTGGGCCCGAGGATTACGAGGTGCTGGAGGCGCCCGCCGAGGCTGAGGAACTGGTGGAGACACTGCTGCACGACGACAACCCGGTCATGACCTGGTGCGCTGGCAACGCGGTGATCGTCTCGGACCCGGCCAACAACCGTAAGGTCGACAAATCCAAAGCCATCGGCCGCATCGACGGCATTGTTGCGGCGCTTATCGCGGTCGGTATCAGCAGTGCCATCAGTGCCGAGAGTGGCGAATCTATCTACGACAAAGGGGTCGGCATATGAAACTGGTGTACCTGTCCTGGCTCACCGGCCTATTGGGCTTTGCCCTGTTGGTAACCGGCGTGGTTCTGGTATCCCTGCCCGCTGGCTTGGTGGTGGCCGGGGGCGGTTTACTTTTCTGGTCGTGGCTTGCTGATCGCGCTTCTGCGGTGCAGGCCCCGGCCGGGGAGGGTTGAGCATGTTCTTTTCCAGCGTCCGTGCCTCTGGTGCGGGCACCCTCACCAACCCTGACAGCGGCTTTTGGCGTGGGTTGATTGGTCGTGGTCGCAGCTCGTCGGGCGCGCCCGTGACCCCGGAAAGCGCGCTTGGCCTGCCCATCCTGCAGAACTGCCTGACCCTGTTGGCCGAGACGGTGGCCCAACTGCCGTTGGAGCTGTACCAGCGGCAGGACAAGGGCCAGCGTGAACCAGCGATCAACCATCCAGCGTACGATGTGCTGCGCTACGCGCCCAACGGCTTTCAGACGCCTTTCGAGTTTCGTGAGCGGCAACAGGGCGCTGCCGGGTTGCGTGGCAACTCGTTCAGCTTCATCGACCGACGGGATGACGGCAACATCACAGCGCTGTGGGCGTTGCACAACGACCAGGTGCAGGTGCTCAAAGGCGCCGACATGTTGCCTTGCTACCGTATTGCCGGCGGTGATGTGGTGCCAATGCGCATGGTTCACCACGTCCGCTGGTTCGGTACCAACCCCTACGTGGGGTTGTCGCCGATTGAGCTGCACGCGGATGCGGTCGGCCTGGCGCAAGCCGTGCGCCAGTACACCGGCAAGAGCTTCGCCAACGGTGTCGCGGTGTCTGGTGTGATCGAGCGGCCTCGGGAAGCGCCGGCCATCAAGGATCAGGGCAGCATCGACAAGATCGTCGATCAATGGGGCCAGAAGTTCGGCGGCATGGACAACGCCAAGAAGGTCGCGCTGCTGCAGGAGGGCATGACCTTCAAGCCGGTATCTATGAGCAACGTCGATGCCGAGATTGTGGGCATCCTCAAGTTGACGGGTACCGACATTGCCCGGATTTACAAGATCCCCTTGCCGATGGTCAACGACCTTGAGAAGTCCAACTACAACACGCTTGAGCAACTGATGATCCAGTTCGTGATCTTCGCGTTGCTGCCGTGGGTCAAGCGGCATGAGCAGGCGATGATGCGCGACTTCCTGCTGCCATCGGACCGGCGCGAATACTTCATCGAGTTCAACCTGTCCGGCCTGCTGCGCGGTGACCAGAAGAGCCGTTACGAGGCCTATGCAATTGGGCGGCAGTGGGGCTGGTTGAGCGTCAACGACATTCGCCGGCTCGAGAACATGCCGCCCGTGCCCGGTGGCGATATCTACCTGCAGCCGCTGAACATGGTCGATGCCGGCAAAACGCCGCCCGACCTCAACAATCCACAAGTGCGGGCGCAGCTGGAGCTGCAGCACGCGGAAATCGAAAGGATCCTGGCCCAATGAGTCGAACGTACCTGCGGGCGTCCAGCCTGCTGTTCAATCAACCCCTGCTGGTGACCCCGGACATGCTCGACCTGGGCATGCGCTGGGCCAACCAGGCGATGAGCTTGAACATTGTCAACCTTGGCGGTGGTGTGGCCGAGCTGTGGAAGGACGACCCGATTGATCGCGTGGCGCTGGCAGATGAACAGCGTCGCACGGCGATTGCCCAGACCGGCATTGAGATTGTGCCGGTGAGCGGGGTGCTGGTCAGCCGGGGTAGCCACCTGAGCATGTGCGAGACGATGACCAGTTACGAAGGGCTGCGGAGCCAGCTGCAGCGCGCTGTGGCTGACCCGACGGTGGAGCGCATCGTGCTCGACATCGACAGCCCCGGTGGCTCAGCGGTAGGCGCCTTCGAACTGGCCGCCGACATTCGGGCAATGACTCAGCAGAAGCCTATCACCGGGCTGGTCAACTTCATGGCCTACAGCGGCGGTTACCTGCTCGGTTCTGCCTGCAGCGAGCTGGTTGTCAGCCAGACCAGCGGTGTCGGGTCCATCGGGGTGATTGCGAGCCATATGGACCGCTCAAAGATGCAGGAAGACAAGGGTGTCAAGGTGACCACGGTGTTCGCCGGGGCGCACAAAAACGACCTGTCGCCACATGAGCCACTGACCGAACAATCGCTGCGCTTCCTCAACGAGCTGGTGCAGGAGAGCTATCAGATGTTTGTCAGTGCAGTGGCCGACTATCGCGGCCTTTCAGTACAGCAGGTCATTGCCACCGAGGCTGGCCTTTACCGAGGTCAGACGGCGATCAACGTCGGCTTGGCCGACCGCCTGCAGAGCCCACAGCATGCAGTCGACGAACTCTCACGCGCTGTTGCGCTGAACCGCGCAACGAGGCAGCCCGGCCGCATCGGCCTGCGCACTGCAGCGCTAAGTATGCAAACCCTTATTTGACCGCTTTCGCGGTAGCAGTCGACCCGCCCAGTGCGGGTTTTTTTATGCCCAGGAGGCACCATGTCCCTTGTACTTCAAATGCGTAACGACCGCGCTCAACTGGTTGCCCAGGTCCAGGCACTTGCCCAGATCGAAGCGGGCGGCGGCAGCCTGACTGCCGAGCAACTGAGCCAGTTCACCACGCTGGAAACCCAGATCAACGAGCTGACTGCCAAGATCAGCCGCGCGGAATCGGCTGAGCGTTTAGCCGCGGCTGGTGCCGTACCGGTGAGCGAGACTGCCCAAGGCAACAACAGTCCGCCCGGCGGCAGCATTTCTGGCCCATTCAGTGAAAAGTCCAAACCCGGGACCGGCATGGCACAGATGGCACGCCTGCTGGCCGCTGCCCAGGGCAATCAGCAGACGGCTGCCCAGATGGCCAAAGAGGGCGGGTTCCCGGCCGATGTCCACATGGCGCTGAGCGTCGTGACCCCAGGTGCTGGCGGAGTGCTGGTGCCGCAGAACTTCGCCACCGACGTAATCGAGTCGCTGCGCCCCGTATCCATTGTCCGCAAGATGGGCGTTACCAGCCTGCCGCTGAACAACGGCAACCTGACCCAGCCGCGTATCACCGGCAACACCGTGGTGACGTACATCGGCAGTGACAGTGATATCCCGATCACCGGAATGACGTTCAGTGACACCAAGCTGTCGGCGAAGAAGGCCGCCGCCATCGTGCCTATCTCCAACGATCTGCTGGCCATGAGTGGGGTTAACCCGCGTATCGATGGGTTAGTGCTCAACGACCTCACCGTCAGCATGGGCTTGTCAGAGGATCTGCACTTCATTCGTGCCGACGGTTCCGGCTCCCTGCCCAAAGGTATGCGTCACTGGGCGCTGCCTTACAACATCCTGCCGGCCCCGGCTGTGGATGGCTTGACCCTGGAAAAGATCGATCTGTTCCTGGGCGGCATGATGCTGCGTCTGGAAACGGCGAACGTGATGATGAAGTCGTGTGGCTGGTTGATGGCGCCGCGTGTACTGCGTTGGTTGCAAGCGTTGCGTGACGGCAACGGTAACAAGGCCTATCCCGAGATCGATGCCGGCATGCTCAAAGGTTACCCGGTAGGGCTGAGTAATCAGATCCCGGTGAACCTGGGTGCTGATGGCAACGAAACCGAAATCTACTTCGTCAACTTCGCTGACTGCATGATCGGCGAAGACATGGACTTGACCCTGAGCTTCAGCAATGAGGCTTCCTACAAGGACTCCAACGGCGATCTGGTCAGTGCTTTCCAGCGCGACCAGACGCTGCTGCGTGTGATCGCCAAGCACGACTTCGGCCCACGTCACGTCGAGAGCATCGTGGTAGCGGTCGCGGTGAAGTGGGGCGCAGGCATGTAATCCCTGGCCCCGGATGGTCCGGGGCCACTCAACTGGATGGAACGTTATGGCACAGGTAATTGTTGAGTTCACCGGGTCTTGGCGCGGTTATGGCAAAGGCGAAGTGGCTGGTTTCGAAGAAGATCTGGCGCAGTCGCTAGTCGATGGTGGCCGTGCTCAGTTGTACGAAGGCAAAAAGTCGGGCAAGTCGGGAGGTGGAAAGGGCAAGGGTGCCGCAGCTCTCAAAGGTCCGGCTCAGCCCGGCCCGGTGGTAGGGCCGCCACCGAATGCGGATGCTGAAGACGGTGGGGAGAATGACGACGATGACAAGCCCTGATCATGGCGCGCCGCATCGCCTACACGGGGGCGCCCGTGCTGACGTTGGACCAGGTGGCATTTCAGTGCCGGCTTGAACCCGAGGATCTGCAGCCCGAGCTGATCGACCTGATCATCATCCCCGGTGTGACCGCGCAAGCCGAGTCGAAGACGGGCGCCGCTATCCGTGGCGCCTTGTACGAAGAGGACTGGCCCAGCCAGTTTCCTTCGGGGCATGCGCTGGATGTGGGGCAGGCCACCGAAGTTGAATCGGTGCACCTACTGGCTGCCACCGGTGCCATTGAATCGTACACGGGCCCTGTGCAGGTTCATCAGGGCGGGCGCGAAAGCTACCTGATCTTCCCTGATGGCCGGCCTGCAGGCCCGCTTCGCATCCGGTACCGGGCCGGGGTTGATCTTGACGCTTACCCCGGTGTTCGCAGCTGGCTGTTGATGGCAGCAGAGACGGCCTATACCCATCGCGGCATGCTCGTTGTGGGACAGGCGCTCACTGAACTGCCGTCGACCTTTCTGGATAATCTGCTGGCTGAGGTCAGCGTGCCCCCGAGGTTCTAGTCATGGCACTGAGAGAACCATCTGCCGGTGAGTTGAACCGGCGTATCACCATACGCCTTCGCTCTGATCAGCCTGCCTCAGACAATGGCATCGACTCGGTTTTCACGGATGAAAAACGCCGCTGGGCCAGCATTGTCCCTGTGGGGACCGCTGCCTATAGCGCCAGTGTGCAGCTTGATGCGAAGGTCACGCACCGTATTACGCTGCGATTCCTTGACTGCATCACTGACGCTCACGAAGTCGTTCACGGGTCCGGGCTTTACCGGGTCCGGCGTGTCGCTGACCTGAACGGCACGCACCGTTTCACGGTGCTTGAGGTGGAGGCGCTGGGGCACGTGCAGGCTGGAGGTGGCGTGTATGGCTAACAGTGCCTCTCTCGATGGGTACGTGCATTTCGAAGGCTTCGATAGCTTTGAGCGCGATGCCTTCGACCGTAAGAAGATCCGTGCCGGCATGCGCAAGGCAGGTCGGCTGGTCATGCAGAAGGCCCAAATGAATCTCGCCCTGGGTGGTGGCCGGGACGGCTACCCGGTGAGCCGCACCGGGGCCACGCTCGATTCGATCAAGGCCAAGGTGTCGCGCTCCGGCTTTCTGGTCCGGGTGGCTCCCACCAAGACCGGTGCAATGAAAGCCTATTACCCCGCATTTCTGCATTACGGCGTGAAGCAGGGGCGGCGCCTCGGGAAGCTAGCTCCGGGCGCGGGAGTCGGGAAGACGAATCGCCGGGCGAAGGGCGTTCGTGCACAAGCGCTCGCTGCCCGGGCGTCTGGCGAGTGGCGCATCACACCGCGTGACAACTACATGGCAGATGCGCTGCAGGACTCGAGTTCGCAGGTGCAGCGCCTGCTGGCGGCGGCCTTCGCTGACGCATTGAGTTAACCCCTACATACGGAAACCACGATGAGACTGAATGTGATCGTCGCGCATCTGCGTACCCATTGTTCTGCCTTCGCCGGCAGGATCGCGGCAGGGATTGATTGGGACGCCGTCGCGACCAGTTCCAACCTCAAGCACCCGTCGGCGTATGTCATTGCCTCCGATGATGAGGCCGAACCCAACGACCTGAAAAATGGGGTTCGTCAGGTTATCTCTGACGGCTTCGACGTCATTGTCGTGCTCGACACATCAGACGAACGCGGCCAGGAGGCTGTGCACGACCTGCACGTTTTGAGGGCTGATCTCTGGCGCGCATTGGTGGGGTGGAAGCCGGAGCCAGAGTACGACCAGGTTACCTATGGCGGTGGTGCACTGATCTTCATCAACCGGGCTCGGGTGGTCTACCGCTACAGCTTCAGTGCTGAGTTCCAGTTGGGGCGCAGCAACGACAGCGACCCAGCTGAAACATGGTACGAGCACGAAGTGGACGGCCTGCCCACCCTGCAGGGGCTCGATATCTCGCTCGACTTCATCGACCCCCTCGTCGACCGCAACGTCGCCCAAACGGGCCCTGACGGCCGTGTCGAATTCACAACCCGAGAGGATCTACCTCAATGAACCTGATTCACCTGAAACCGGCCCCGGGGCGTGCTTGCCCGATGCCGGAGAAGGGCGGCGAGCTGCTGCCCGACGAAGGGGCCAAGGTGCCCCACAACGCCTGGTGGCAGCGCCGCCTGGCTGATGGCGACGCGGTTGTCGTCGAACCCAAAAAAGCGAGGGTGACCAAGCCATGAGCATTGGTTTCAGCAACATTCCGTCCGACCTGCGCGTGCCGCTGTTCTACGCCGAAGTTGATAATTCGATGGCCAACAGCAATGCCGGCGCCGCGCTGCGCCGGCTGCTGGTGGGCCAGGTCAACGACGGCGTAGACAGCGAAGAAGTCGGCAGCCTGGTGCTGGTGTCGCGCCAGGCCGAAGCCACCGCCATCGGCGGTACCGGCTCGATGCTGGCCGCGATGTACGAGAAACACCGCGCCATCGATATCGCCGGCGAGGTCTGGTGTCTGCCGCTGCAGGTGACCGAAGGCGCGGCGGCCACCGCTACCGTTACCGTAACGGGCACACCGTCGGCGCCCGGCCTGGTCAATCTGTACGTGGCTGGCAAGCGCGTGCGTACCACCGTCACCCTGGGTATGTCGGCCGAGGCGGTGGCCACCGCTGTCGCGGCCAGCATCAACGCGGCGCTTGATCTGCCGGTCACGGCGACCGTGGAGGCGGCCGTGGTGACCCTGACGGCCAAGTTCAAGGGCGACCTGAGCAACGACATTCGGGTCGAGCTGAACCGCCTGGGCCGCACCAACGGCGAGGAAACCCCGGCCGGGCTGACGCTGGTGGCGGGTGTGATGACGGGCGGCGTTGGCAGCCCCGATATGGCGGCCGCGCTGGCTGCCCTGGGCGATGAGCCTTTCGAGTTCATCTGTCAGCCCTGGAGCGACGTGGCGACCCTGGACGCCTGGAAAGTCACGATGGAAGACACGGCCGGCCGCTGGTCCTGGGCCAAGCAGCTCTATGGCCATGTGTACACCGCCAAGCGCGGCACCCTGGGCGAGCTGGTGGCGGCCGGCCGGGCGCGCAATGACCCGCACATGACGATTCACGGTTTTGAACGCGGCGTGCCGCAGCCGGTGTGGGAGATCGCGGCGCAGTACGCGGCACGCACCGCCGTGTTCATCAGCGCCGACCCAGCCCGGCCGACGCAAACCGGCACGCTGCCGGGCATCGATCCGGCACCGGCCAGCAGCCGCTTCATGCTCACCGAGCGGCAATCGCTGCTGATGAACGGCATTGCCACGGCGTACTACGAGGGCGGCAGCTACCGCATTCAGCGGGGGATCACCACCTACCAGCGCAATGCGTTTGGCCAGGCGGATGACTCTTACCTGGACAGCGAGCCGCTGCACCAGTCGGCGTATGTGATCCGCAACCTGCAAAGCCGTATCACCAGCAAATACGGGCGCAGCAAGTTGGCCAACGATGGCACCAGCTTTGGCGCCGGCGCGGCCATCGTCACGCCGATTGTGATCCGGGGCGAGCTGATTGCGGCGTATGGCGAGCTTGAGCGCGCCGGGATTGTCGAGAACATCGAGGCGTTCAAGGAGCACCTGGTGGTCGAGCGTGACGCGACCAACCCGAACCGGCTGAACGTGCTGTTCCCGCCGGATCTGGTCAACCAGTTGCGCGTGTTCGCGCTGCTGTACCAATTCCGCCTGCAGTACCCCGACGCGGCGTAACCCGCATCAATCCACCCCGGCCCGCCATGTGCGGGCCTTTTTATGGGAGCCCTTTTTATGGGTCAGAAAGTCGCAGGTACCTGCTACGTCAAGGTCGATGGCGATCAACTGGTACTCACGGGCGGCGTCGAGGCGCCGCTGTCCAAGGTCAAGCGCGAAACGGTTGTCCCTGGCTACTTCAAGGAGGAAGACCGTGCCCCGTTCGTCAAGCTTGACGCTGTGATGACGCCGGGTTTCCCCATCACCAAGCTGGCCAACGGCATCAACATGACCGTGACAGTCGAGTTCAAGACCGGGCGCAGCTATGTGCTGTCCGGCGCGTACCTGGTCGACGACGTGAACGTCACCGGTGACGACGGCAAGGTTTCACTCAATTTCGAAGGCATCGCAGGGGACTGGCAATGAGCACCACTACTTACACGTTGAACGCGCCGATTCAGGCCCACGGCGAGCAGCTGACTGAACTGACCCTGCGCCGTCCCACCATTCAGGAAGTACGCAACATCAAGATGCTTCCCTATGTCGTGGGCGAAAACGACATGCCGGTGGCAGAGGTGGAAGTGGCGGCCAAGTACATCGCGGTGTGCGCCGGCATCCCCCCGGGCTCGGTTAACCAGTTGGACCTGTCAGACCTGAACAGACTGGTGTGGATGGTGATCGGTTTTTTCCTTTCATCGGCGACGAAGGCCCCCGATTCCGAAGCGCCGAGCACCTGACCGAGCTGGCCTATGACCTGGCCTGGTACTGGAAAACCAGCCCGGAACAGGTCAAGGCATGGCCGCTCGACGTGCTGTTCGAAAGTGAGGAAAACGCCTGGCGGATTCAAGCGCTAGCGGGGGGCAACAATGGCGGATAAGTTCCAGCTCAAGGCGTTGATTACCGGCGTTGACAAGCTGTCGCCGGTGATGACCGGTGTACGCAAAAACGCGGCAATGCTGCGCAAGCAGTTGAACAGCTCGGGCCTGGGCAAGATCACGTTCATGGATGCAGTACAAGGGGGGGCCATCGCGGCCCCCTTTGTCATGGGCGTTCAGGCTGCGATGAAGTTTGAAAGCGCAATGGCCGACGTGAAGAAGGTCGTTAACTTCGACACGCCCGAGCAGTTCAAGGCGATGAGTAATGACGTGCTCGACTTGTCCGAGCGGCTGCCGATGGCGGCCGATGGCATCGCGCAAATCGTCGCAGCAGGTGGGCAGTCGGGCATTGCCCGGGAGGAACTGAATAAGTTCGCCGAAGACGCGGTAAAGATGGGCGTGGCGTTCGACCAGACCGCCGCGCAGTCCGGGGAAATGATGGCCAAGTGGCGCACCGCGTTTCACATGAGCCAGGACGAAGTGGTCACCCTGGCCGACAAGATCAACTACCTGGGCAACACCGGTGCGGCCAGCACGGCGCAAATCTCGGCCATCGTGACCGCCATCGGCCCGCTGGGCGAGGTGGCGGGGGTCAATGCCGGGCAACTGGCGGCGATGGGCTCGGCATTGGCCGGGGTGGGTATCGCCCAGGACGTGGCCGCGACGGGCATCAAGAACTTCATGCTCACGATGACCGCCGGCAACGCGGCCACCAAGTCGCAGCGCGAGGCCTACAAGGCGTTGCGGCTGGACGCGAACGAAATCGCCCAGGGCATGCAGACCGACAGTGAAGGGACCATGACCCGCGTGCTCAAGACGCTGGCCAAGGTCGACAAGGCCAAGCAGGCGGCGGTGCTTACCAGCCTGTTCGGCAAGGAATCGGTAGGGGCCATCGCGCCGCTGCTGACCAACCTTGACACACTGCAGAAGAACTTCAGGTCGGTAGGCAAGGAGGGCGACTTTGCCGGCTCAATGCAAGATGAGTACACGGCCCGGGCGGCGACCACGGAAAACGGCCTGCAGCTGCTGCAGAACCGGGTAACCCGCCTGGGCATCACGGTCGGTACGGTGCTGCTGCCGCCGTTCAACGACTTCATGGCCACGGTAGGGCCGATCATCAGCAACGTGACCGAGCTGGCCGGGGCGCACCCGTGGCTGATCAAGGGCATCCTCGGCGCCGCTGTGGGCTTTACCGTGCTGCGCCTGGCCACGGCCGGCGCTACCGGCGCGCTCACGCTGATGAACGCGGTAGCCAGCATGAGCCCCATCGGTTTGGTTGTGCGGGGTATCGCGTTGGCTGCTGGCTTGTTAATCGGCAACTGGTCAACGGTGGGACCGTACTTCGCGCAGGTGTGGGCCCTGGTGAAAGATCCGGCGATGGCCGTGTGGGGTTGGATGAAACAGGCTTTCAACTGGACCCCGCTCGGCATGATCGTCGCCAACTGGGGCCGATTACGGAGTTCTTCGGGGCGGTGTGGGAGCTGATCAAAGCCCTGTCGGTGCCGTTCCTGGACTTCATGAAAACCCTGTTCGACTGGTCGCCGCTGGGCCTGATCCTCAAGCACTGGGAGCCGATTACCGGATTCTTCAAAGGCCTGTGGGACAAGCTCAAGCCGATCATTGAACCGATGATGAAGTTTCTAGGGTTCAGCTCGGACGGTGACGGCGTGGTCAAGGGGGCGACCGATAAGGTCAACGCTTGGACCGAGGAACAGAAAGCGCGTAACGAGCAGGCCCAGGCGGGCCAGGGGCGGCTGGTCAAGCCGATTGCGCCGATGCCCCAGCTACTGCCCGAAGCAACGACGGTTGCCAGCATGATGCGGTCCCCGGCAAATGATGGGCGGGTGCCACTGATGGCCGTGCCGCCGGTACCAGCCAGTGCGGTGCAGTCGGCAGTGGCTGCGCAGTCGCTGGCCAAGCCGGCCCCCGTGCCGGTGACCGCCAAGGTTGACACGCTGGCCCGGGACGCGGCGCGTGGTCGGCCGCTGCCTGGGGCAACCCCGGGCGGCAGCCTGCCAACGACGCGCGGTTCGCTGGTTCAGCAAACAGCCGCAGCTTCGAAAACCGAGCTGCAGGGCTCGATGGTCGTGCGCTTCGACAATGCCCCGCCGGGTATGGTCGTCAACCCAGCGCAAACCAACCAGCCCGGGCTGTCGGTCACGCCGAGCGTGGGTTATCGCTCACTGGGGAGAACGTGATAAATGTCGGGAACATGGCGGGAGAAGCGGCAACCGGCATCATTTCGTGGGGTGCCGTTCTTTGTCGAGAGTGATTCAACGCCGGTCGGCCGGCGCACGCAGTTGCATGAATACCCCCAGCGCGATAAGCCGCTGGTGGAAGACATGGGCGCGAAGACTCGGGTAGTCCAGATGACGGCGTTTGTCGTCGGCGAAGATTGCCTGTTTCAACGTGACAACCTGCTGCATGCGCTGAACCAACCGGGCTCTGGCGAGCTGGTGCACCCGTGGTTCGGGCGCATGACGGTCACCCCGGGCGAGGCCTGCGACGTGTCGCACGAACGCCGCGAGGGCGGCCTGGTGCGCTTTGAACTGGAGTTCATCGAAGCCGGCGAGAAGGGCTACCCGGTCGGGGTGCCCAACCCGGCCAGCCAGCTGGAAGACGATTCGGAAAGCCTGCTTGAGTCGGCCATTGCTCGCTACAAGGCAGCAATGGCCGTGGTCAACAAGGCCCGGCTGGCCGTGGTGGCCCTGCAGAACGGGATTGCCGGCATTCAGATGGCCATCCAGCGCGAGCTGGGCCAAGTGCTGGGGTTGGTGTCGTCGGTCGAGGTGCTGGCCGACATGCTGATCAACGCCCCGGGCAACTTCGCGGCGATGATTCGCGCCCAGTTCGCCAGTGTCGGCGGTAGTAACCGGTCGTCTGGCTACCGCTGGGGCCCCTCTGGGGGCGGTTCGGGCGCAACCGGGGTCGAGGCTGACCCCGAGTTTGCGCGCACCGTTGCGCGGCTTACAGGCACCGAGCCGGGATTCAGCAGCTTTGTGTCGGCGTCACGCGACATTACCAACCAAATCGAACTGGCCCAGGGTTTGAACGGCGAGCTGCTGGACAGTGCTGCAGCCGTCAATCCTGACGGTGGCCTGGCCACGGCTGCCGTGGTGCAGGCGGCACGCGAGTTGATGCGTGACGCGCTGATCGTGCAGGCCTTGCGCGTTGCCGCGTCGATGCCAGTTGTTTCGGCGCCGGCGGCGCTGCCCGGGGTACCGGGTCTAGCGCAGCAGGTGGCGGCGCCGATTGATCGGCCGCAGGTGCCGGTTGCGGCGGACGTGATCGCGCTGCGCGAGGCAATCAGCGATGCGCTGTGGTCGGCATCGCTGGTGGCCACACATGAGCATTTCCAACTGCTGGAGGTGGTGCGCAAGCGCGTGCGGGATCACCTGACAGCCGTGGCCGGCGCCGGTGTGCGCCTGGTCGAGGTTGAGCGCAAGGAAAGCCTGCCGGCGGTGGTGCTGGCTTATCAGTTGTTCGCTGACGCATCCCGCGCCGGCGAAATCGTTACGCGTAACAAAGTGAAGCACCCCGGGTTTCTGCCAGCGGGGGTGCTGCAGGTCGCCCAGGAGTAACCCCATGCATGAACAGAACGCTGTCACGCTGAGCGTGAACGGCCTGGATTATCGCGGCTGGAAGAAAGTCAGCATCAGCGCCGGCATTGAGCGGCAAAGCCGGGACTTCAAACTTGACGTGACCTGGCGCTGGCCCGGCCAGGCGGATGAAATCCCGATCCGCCAGGGCGATCACTGCGTCGTCAAGATCGGCGATGACCTGGCCCTGACGGGCTTTATCTTCGGCACGCCGGTCAGCTACGACAGCAAGCAAGTGACGCGCTCGATTCAGGGGCGGTCGCTGACCGCCGACCTAGTGGACTGCTCGGCGATCAACAAGCCCGGGCAGTGGAAGGGCCAGACCGTGCAACAAATCGTGCAGGCACTGGCCGAGCCCTACGGTGTGCAGGTCATTAGCCAGGCGGCGGAAACGTCGAAGCTGGCCGAGCACGCCATTGAGCCCGGGGAAACGGTGTTCGAGTCCATCGACCGCTTGCTGACCCTATCGCGGTTGCTGTCGACGGACGACACCCGGGGCCGGCTGGTGATCATTCGCCCAGGGTCAGCCGGCCGGGCGGTCGACCGCCTGGAGCTGGGGCAGAACATCCTGACCGGTGACGCGGCGCTCGACTTTTCCGGCGTGTTCTCGGACTACAAGGTGACCGGCCAGCGCTCGGGTACGGATGACGCCTTTGGCGCCAAGGCCTCGGAGGTGCAGGCCGCTGTGACTGATCCGCGTGCTGCACGCAAGCGTGTGTTGGTGATTCACGAAAGCGGGCAGATGACCCCGGACCTGGCCGCCGCCCGGGCCAACTGGGAGCGCGGCAACCGCATGGGCAAGGCCCTGACGCTGAACTACAAGGTGCAGGGCTGGCGGCAGTCCAATGGCGCCCTGTGGCTGCCCAACATGATCGTGCGCGTGGTCGATCCGCTGATCGGCATCGACCGCGACATGCTGATCAGCGAAATCGAATACAGCCTGGACGAAGGCGGCACGGTGGCCAACCTGACCGTGGCGCCGCCGGATGCCTTCGACCCTGAGCCAAAAGACCCGCACAGCACGCGCAAGCTCAAGAAGGGCGGCAAGGCCGACAACTTCGAATACCTCATTCCCGCCGACTGGAAGCCAGGCACATGAAACCGAGCAACAACGTGATAGCCCGTGGCGAACTGGCCCTGGTCAACCCTGACGGCAAGATGCAGGGCCTGCAGATGCGCCTGAACGCCGACGAGGTGAAAGACGGCATGGAGCATTTCGAGCCCTATGGGCTCACGTCCAACCCACACCCCGGGGCCGAAGCGGTGGCGGTGTTCGTCGGCGGTGATCGATCACACGGCATCGTGGTCGTGGTGGCCGACCGGCGCTTTCGCCTGCAGGCGCTCAAGACCGGCGAGGTCGCCCTGTACACCGACGAGGGCGATTTTCTGCACTTCAAGCGCGGCCGCGAAATCGCGATTGAGACCTTGACCCTGAACATCAAGGCCGACACGGCGGTCGCGATTGATACCTCGGTCATGCGCATCAAGGCCACCACGGCGGTCGAGTTCGACACGCCGCTGATCAGCACCACCGGCCGTATCGAGTCGGTCGGGGATCAGGTCGCCGCCGGCGTTAGCACGTCGCTGCACGTACACGAAGGCTCGGACAAGAAGCCGGTCAAGGGGTAGCGCATGGCACTGATTGAAGGCGACGAAACCGACACGGCCTGGCAACGGGCGGCGGTGATCAGCCTGCTGACCTGGCGCCGCGCCGGCGCCGATGACCGTCTCGACGACGCTGAACGCTTCGGCTGGTGGGGCGACAGTTTCCCCAGCCAGGCCGACGACCGTATCGGGTCGCGGCTGTGGCAGTTGCGCCGGCGCACGCTGACCGACGCCACGCTGCAGGAGGCCGAGGCCTACGCCCGGGAGGCGCTGGCCTGGATGCTCGATGACGGTCGCGTGACCGCCGTTACGGTAACGGTGGCCCGGGGCATTGACCGGTTGAACATGAGGGTGGTGCTCACGTCGCGAGACGGGCGAACCATCGATCTGCAACTCGACAACTTATGGCAGGTGATCAATGCCGTTTAACACCCCCAGCCTGCCCGAGCTGATCAGCGCCGAGCTGTCACGCCTGACGGGCTCCAGTGCGCTGCTGCGCTCTGACGCCGAGGTGCTGGCCCGCGTGCTGGCCGCCGCGTCGTATGGTCGCTACGGGCATCAGGCCTACATTGCCGACCAGATTTTGCCGGACACGGCAGACGAGGAAACGCTACTGCGCATGGCTCAAGCGCGCTTGAAGCGTGGCCGCCTGGAGGCTGTGGCCGCCACGGGTACCGCGACATTCGCCGGCGCGGCCTCGGCGCCGCTCGATGCCGGCACGTTGCTGCAGCGTGACGACGGCGTGCGTTTTCGAGTGACGACCACATCGACCCTGGCGGGCGCGAGCGGCACCGCAAAGCTTGAAGCCCTGGACGCCGGCCCGCTGGGAAACACCCCGGCGGGCACTGTGCTGCGCTTCGTCTCGCCGGTGCTGGGCGTGAAAGAGACAGTTACCGTCGATGCGCCCGGCCTGCAGGGCGGCGTGGCCCAGGAAAGCATTGAGGCCCTGCGTGCCCGGGTGATTCGTTCTTACCGGGTGATTCCCCACGGGGGCAGCCAAAGCGACTACGTGACCTGGGCGCTTGAGGTGGCGGGGGTGACCCGCGCTTGGGTCGTGCGGCACTGGATGGGGCCGGGCACGGTCGCGGTGTTCTTCATGCGCGACAGCGACGTTGACCCGATCCCCAGCCCGGCCGCGTGCGAGTTGGTGCGGGCGTACATCGAGAAAGAGCGCCCGGTGACCGCCGAGCTGTACGTACTGCCGCCGGCTGAAAAGCCGGTGCAGTACGAACTGAAGGTCAGCCCCGACAGCAGCGCCGTGCGCCGTTCTGTTGAGGCAGCGCTGATCGATCTGCATAACCGCGAATCTGCCCTGGGTGCTGAGCTGCTGCTATCGCATATCCGCGAGGCCATCAGCGGCGCCACGGGCGAGCGCGATCATGACGTCATCAGCCCGGCCGGCAACGTCACGGCCGCCGCCAACCAGTTGCTGACCTACGGGGGTGTGCTGTGGCGATCATGACCGCCGAGGACTACCACGCGCAGCTGTGCCTGCTGCTACCGCCCGGCCCCGCGTGGGATCGCGAGTTCAACCCGGGGCTGGACGACTTGCTGCAGGCGGGTGCCGAGCGGCTGGCCAAGGAAGACTTGCGCGCCGCCGACCTGCTGGCCGAGTCCGACCCGTACACCGTGCGCGAGCTGGTACCGGACTGGGAGCGGGTCATGGGCTTGCCCGATCCCTGCTTGGGCGACTCGCCCAAGTTTGAGGACCGGCAGTTGGCCGTGCGCCGGCGCCTGGTCGAGGTCGGCGGGCAGTCGCCCGCGTACTTCGTCGAGCTGGCCATCGGGCAGGGCTACCCGTATGCCCGCGTGATCGAGCACCGGGCGCCGCGCTTTGGCCGCTCACGCTTCGGTGCGGCGCACTTCGGTACATGGGTCGCGCAGTTCATGTGGACGCTCGACACGGGCCCCCGGCGCCGCCTGGGGCGCCGCTTCGGTGTGTCGTACTTCGGCGAGCAGTTCGGGGGCAACCCGAGCGGGGCCCTGGAGTGTGTCTTGCGGCGTGGCGCACCTGCGCATGCCGTCGAATTTATTAAGTATGGAGAGTAGTGGATGGACTATCCCAAGAGCGTGCCCAACATCGGATTGGTGGACGGGCATTTTGTCGATGAGAATCCGGTCACCGGGCAAATCGGCTCATTGATCCCGGCCGCCTGGGGCGACGCGATCACCCAGGAAGTGCTGAACGTTATCAAGGGCGCCGGCATGGTGCCCGACGAGGCCAACGTCAGTCAGTTGCTGTCTGCGGTTCTGGCTATCGCCGCGTCGGATGTCAAGAAGTCGGTGCGGGTGGCCACCACGGGGCCTATCGCGCTGAGCGGCCTGCAGACTATTGACGATGTTGCCCTGGTGGCCGGGGATCGTGTCCTGGTCAAGAACCAGGCCAACGCTGCACAAAACTGGATCTACACCGCCGCCGCAGGGGCCTGGGTGCGAGCGAAGGATGCCGATGAGAGTATTGAGTGTGCCCCGGGCCACCTGGTACCGGTGCAGGCTGGCACGCGAAACGCCGGCACATCGTGGCAGTTGTCGAGCACCACGCCGCCCGTTCTCGGCGCGACGGCCCTGGTATTTGAACAGGCAGGAGGTAAAACGGGCGTGACTCCAGGGCCCTACTTCAAGGTCTCTGTAGATGCCTACGGTCATGTCAGAAGCGGGGCCAACCCAACAACCCTGCAGGGGTTCGGCATTCTCGACGCGATCACCAAAATCGAATCCACTGAGGCAATTCAGGTGGCTATATCGGCGTTGGTTGCGGAAGCGCCGTCCTCGCTGGACACGCTGAAAAAACTGGCAAGTGCGATTGGGAGTGACCCAAATTTCTCAACCACTACGACCAACGCACTGGCGTCTATGTCCATTGCGCTGCAGGGGAAGGCGCCCAAAGCGACCACGCTCACCGGGTACGGCATTACTGATGCGGTTAGTGTGGCGAACAAAGCCACGCAGACTGATGCTGAGGCGGGGGTAAACGACACTAAGTGGATGACACCGCTGGGCGTCTTCAGGGCTTTCACCAGCTTTGTGTCGCAAGCTACGGAAACCGCGTTCGGCTGGGCAAAGGTCGCCGGGCAGTCAGCAATGAATGCCGGCAACGATGACACAACTTTTGTCACGCCGAAGAAGCTGCGCAACGGGTTTTCGGTGCAGTTCGATGGTACGGGGTACATCGCGCTCCCGAGCTGGATGGGCGGGTGGATTCTTCAGTGGGTCAATGCTGGCTCCATTCCCAGCCTCGCATCGGGTGGCTTTGTAACTAAAACACTGACCTGGCCCCTGACGTTTCCTGTTGGCCCAATGGTGCCGTGGGGAATTGCCACCGGCGCAACAGCCTCCGAAGTGGGCATGGTGGTGACGCCCAACGGGATGAACTCCACCGGCATGAACCTTTCAGTCTTCAACGCAGCGCAAGCATCGAAAGGCGTGCAGAGCGTCATTGGTTTCGTTATTGGCCGCTAGGAGTCCTGGCACATGATCTATTACAACCCCGCAACTGGCGGGTTTCTGGACACTGTTATCCATGGTACGGACCTGCCCGCAGGCATCGTCGAAGTCAGCTCCGAGCGTCGCGGTCAGATTATTGCCGCTCGGGCTGATGGGCAGGTGATTGTCTGTTCGGGGGGCGTTATATCGTTTCAGGCAGCGCCGCCGGCGCCTGCTGCTGTGGTCGAGGAGCAAGAGCGCATCTGGCGGGGTGGCGTGATGCTGCGCGCTGCGGGTCTGCGCGACCGCCACCGCGACCAGCAGGAGCTTGGCCTTCCCACCACGCTGGAGCCTGATCAGTTCATGGCTCTACTGCTCTACATCCAGCAGCTGCGCGACTGGCCTCAGTCTGAGCTGTTCCCCGCCATCGAGCACCGCCCTGTGCCGCCGACCTGGTTGGCCGACCTGACCCATAAAGCCCCGCACTGACGGGGCTTTTTCGTTCCTGTGCCCGCCTTGAGCGGGCTTTTTATTGCCTGGAGAAACGCATGGCTCGAATTTCCGACTCCCTGGCGGGCAGCAAGAATGCGCTCGCTTTCCTCGATATGTTGGCATGGTCCGAAGGTACGTCGATCAGCAAGCACACCCGCGACGACGGATATGACGTGGTGGTTGGCGGCATCGACAGCCCGAACACCTTCAAGACCTACAGCACCCACCCTGGCGTGCTGGTGACCGTGAACAACAAGGGCCTGAAGTCCACGGCCGCTGGCCGGTACCAGCAACTCCAGCGCTACTGGCCCCATTACCGCGACCTACTCAAGCTGCCTGACTTCGGGCCCACCAGCCAAGACAAGCTGGCCCTGCACCTGATCAAGGAGCGTGGCGCCCTGGCGGACGTGCACGCCGGCCGCATTCAGGCCGCAATCACGAAGTGCCGGAATATCTGGGCCAGCCTGCCGGGCGCTGGGTACGGGCAGCATGAGCGCAAGCTGGATGACCTGCTGGCGCACTACATCGCCGCCGGCGGGAGGTTGGCGTGAACGGTCGGATCTACCGTGCGATTGCACTGCTGGTGGTGGTGGCGTCGTACTGGGCCACGTATCAGCACGGGCGTACGACGATGGATGCCGAGTGGCAGGACAGGTGGTCTGCCCGCGATGCCGGCGACAAACAGGCCTGGGCCATTGCTGAGCAACAGGCCCGACATGAGGAGCAGCGCCGCGCTGTGGTGCTAGAAGAGGTGAGGGCGAATGCTCGACTACAGGAACAAGTTGCAACAGTTGGTGCTGTTGGTGCTGATGCTGCTAGCCAGCGGCTGCGCGTCACCACCGTGCGATACGCCAGCTCTGCGAGTAACTGCGCCGCGGATTCCGCCGCTGCCGCAAGAGGCCATTCAGCCACGCGCGCCGCAATGGTGCTCTCCGACCTGCTCGCACGGGCTGACGCTCGAGCGGGAGAGTTGGCGCAAGCATATGATCGAGCGACGATAGCAGGCTTTGCATGTCAGCGGTCTTATGAACTCCTCCATGAGTAGTCTGTATAGACTGCGGATTACTAACTTCGCTGTGCAGGGGGGCCGTCCTTGTGGAGGTGGCTCAACAATGTATAAGCAGGGTCAAGTGAAAGGGTAGGGTTGCTAGCGTCAAATTTTCCAATTATGAATGAATCTCTGCTTATCTTGCTCGTTTGCAGATAAATCACACCCCCTGCTGCGAATATTTTTGGTGAGTGCTGCTGAAAGATGCCAGTCCTGCTGATGTGTATTTGAAGCGCTTGCTCTATAGTGTCTTCAGCCAGTGTGGCAGGGGGGATTATTTTCTCATATTTACTATCGGCTAAGCTTATAGGGTTATGCCTATTTAGTTTTTTCTCCTCTTGATTGAAGTGGATGGTGGGTAGGATTGATCGTAAAAATAGAGAGAGCCGGCCAACTGTAGAAGACAGGGACTCATTTTTTATTTCTAGAGATGATACCCTTTCTTCAAGCTGCGCGACTTGCATTGATGAGGATTTTAATTGCTCACTCAGTTGATTTATAGAGATCTCAAGTTGGTTCTGTAGGTTTTTGGTGCTGGCTAATTCAGTTGTCTTTGTCGCGATATCTTTTTCATGTTGAGACTGCACCGCTCTATAGCTTTTTCGTAGGTCAGCTGCTTCTTCGAGAGTCATGGGCGTTTCATCCTCAATCGACTGCTGTACACCTTTTAGTGTTTTTTTATGTCTGTGGGATATTTTATAAAACCACTTTGCGGGTATCGGATAGACAGTCAAAAGTAGTATTGCTGAAACTAGTGGAAGCAAAACTCCATGGGATAGTATTGTGGTTGTGTTTGGAAATATATATAGGTCAATGTAGGTTAGTTTGACTGGGGCCTTCAGGTCTGAAAGAACTATTGTTATAAATTTCCAGTTCCATACTGCCCATGATAGTAGGAATGCCCCTGATAGTGGGCTGGTTACTCTGTCGTAAAGTTGTGCTTTGATTGTTGTTGTAATGTCGTCGATCATCTTTAGATGAATCCCGAGTTGGTTTGATTTTCGGTTTGGTTGTGTCTGGCTAGCCATGTCGATGGTATAAGTATCAGACGGCTAGCAGTGGATCATGATCTTTTTATGCTATCACGACGCAAGAGCTATGCGGTGCTACCACGAGGCGAAGGCAGCAGGTAGCTCGGCCCAGGAGGTGGAGCGGTTACGGGGGCTGGCAGAGTCTCTGTTCTAGGCGGTTCACGACTATCAGTTACGAGCGCTTGGAGCACCTACACAGAAGGTTCATTAGCGTGATATTTGGGGCAAATATGGGGCGAATCATTCGCCACTCTATGCCAACCCATGCCAAAAGCACTCCTAGCGCACTGTCGATAAAAGGCGCTCAAGTCCAGCACATATGGGCTTGAGCGCCTTTTTTCATTAATGCACCAGCACAATCGGGGTGTGTTCGCTTAGTGTTGAGCAGCGTCAGGTATTTTGACCGCCAAAGCAACAAAGCCTCTGGCGGCGTTTACAGCGTGTATCTGAAACGTCTTAGCGATCAGGCATAGGCTATTTGCACCCTCAACATCGACGAATCGTTGGCGAATCGGTTGACAACGCTCCCGACCGCTCCCCACATGTTGACCAGTGTGCCGACTCTAAACTGAGGCATATGGATTCTTGGGAGGTAAGCTGTAGCATCGAATTCGATTGGCTGAGTGTCAATTTCATACAATCGTTGGCTTCAATCTCCGAACTCTTCGGCTTTCACTCGTTGCTAGGCTAGATGGGGCAACGGGGTCATTGGCAGCATTCGCTATCGGAAGAATGAAGCTACCCATGGACTATTCCAGATCTATGTCACTACATAGACGTCCCTCCCCGAACAATAAGGTGCGCAAGCCAAATCATTAGAGGCTTGGGCACCTTTACTGTTCTTGCTGCTGCGCAACTAGAATGTGTAATGACCCACGCGCTTACTGATTGCCAAATTACCTATTCTGGAGGTAGGCTTTGATGCCAGCATGAACAAGTATGTAACCGTCTTTGTCTAGTCGATAATCTTCAGCGTCTTTCTTGGAGGCTTTTATTTTAAATCGTACAAAAGAATTGCTTTTGCTGATGCAGCCTATGATTGATCTGTCAAAAAGATCGTTTAGAATTTTTTCAGGGTTGACGCTATCGCAGTATGATCGCACAAAATCAAGAGCTTGGTTGTAGGTGCAGTCGTATTGCCTGTAGATTTCCTTGGTGGCGTCCCATATGTTCTGTATCTGATGGGGCTCATAAAAGGATGATAGCTCATTACTGAGTTCTTTTATTAACTCTGAGGCGTAGAGGCCTAACAGCGAATGAATGTCTTTTTTTGAAAGTGGGAGATTATATCGGCCAGTTTCTAGGGGTTTAAAGAATAAAATCAGATCTCTTGGTCGCAGGAATGTGTGATCAGCAATATACTTAAATGCGGATTTTGGCGCAAAGTCTTCAGTAACTAAGCTTTTCCAGGCCGTCTTCTTGCTCAGTGGAAGCTCTGCTTTTCTGAAGGCGTTCTCAACGCGCTTTGCAATAAGTTTTTTTAGGGAGAGTGTGTCTTCTTTTTTGGGGTTTGGATAGTCTTCTTCATACCAATTCAGGGTGGTGGAGTAAGACGAAAATAGTTTAGCGATATCAGAGCCTTGTGGTGAAAGCAGACGCTCCACATCGTCCCTAATGAGAATTAAAACTTTAGCTTTTGCGCCATTTTTCGCGAAGACATTGTTGTTGACATACTTTGTTGTTCGGAGAAGGCTGATGATGTTGTCAACTGATTCTGGGTTGGTTGCTTTGAAGTTAATATCTAGGTCGTCAAAAAAAACGGCATAAAAATTTTCGTTCTGCAAATTTTCAGGCGATGTTAGGACCTCGACGATCACCTCTTCAAGGTGTGGAAGCAACTTGTAATAGGAGGCTCTGGATTCCTTTATTTCGATTTCTTTGTTGAACTTCCCTTTAAAGAAACGCTTGAGCTGTTCTATGTTTACTTCGAATTTGTGCTTTTTTACAAGTTCGATGACCTCGCCTTTATCGATGTCAATAAATCCAGAATTCTTTTTTAGGAACTCCTTCAATAAAGCATATCTTGGCGATTGCTGTGCAGCTTCGTTTTCAAAAAATAATTTAAGAATATTCGTGTAAATTAGCCATTTAAACAAGTGATCTTTAGTCTGCTCGGCGCCCGCTTCCCTGCCGAGTTGAACAAGCTGCTCCAAGCTTACTGTGTCTTGGCGAATGAAGGTGCAGAATAAGTTTGCATCCAGCTTCGAAAGTAAATAGGCGTATTCAGCGAATGCGCTTTTGCCACATCCCTTGCGTCCAATTATTATGAATTTTTCATTAGATGTCTCACCGAATAGGTCGTGATAGTCTTCATAGACATCACTTAAAGATACTTTTGAATTGGGAAGTGACTCAGCCTCGGCTTCCGGTGCGCCAATATACAATGCACCATTTTTGATACGTGAAAAACGCTGGAATCCCATAATCGCTCCTTGAGTTTAGAGGCTCCTGCATTCTTGGGCAGAATGCTATAGCTGTCGCACATTTGAGCTTTTTTGGAATCAATGGTCAATTGGGTTCGGAGGGACACACGCGTAAATGGTACAAAAATGGTACTCGCCTGGGAGAGGTGCTCTAGAGGCAGCGTGATCATTGACTCTCAAGGAAGATGCAGCCAATCCATCATCGACCCTGATCATATGGGCTGTGTCACCAGCGAACTGCGTGAAGGCTCATTCCCGCAAGCGCTCTATGCCGGACGAGATCGCCTCAGCATTCGTGTCGAGAGACGTTAGAGCCCCCATGGCGCTTTCATGGATCTGAACAGAGCCGCGATGACTGACCCATAGCGAGAGCTCTTCCAGTGCCGCTCTGATGGCGATCTGGTTCAGAAGCAATAGCTCCAGCGTGTCGACTGTGATTGAGGCTTTTTCATCCATGACAATGCTCCAGGTCTCAGAGTTCTTAGGGCAGATTTAGGGCAAATTCAAGGGCGCCTGGGGCCTAAGTAGGCCTTCCGTTCACGCCAGAATAGCTGGTTTTGCTGGCCTGTAAGGGCCTATCGAGAAGATTGGGCGGGTTCAAATCCCTATCTCTCCGCCATATTGGAAAAATCCCTATAAATCAATGATTTACGGGGATAAAAAAATGGTGATTTGTAGCAAGGTTTTGTAGCAAAAACCTGATCTGCAGATCACCATTTTTTTCGTCTTTCGTTTGAGTCTTCCTTGCTCGTTCTGAGCGTCTTTGCCCTTTGCGGCTACCTCTGCCTGTCTGCTGATGTATTGGTGCTTCTGTGAGGCTCTGAGCCGTTCCTGTGCCTGATTTCTGGATCAGGGTCGCCAACGGTGCGGGGACTTGTACCCGTGACGGTGGCGACCGGATTGCATATGAAAAGCGGTGGCGTGCTGTGGCCCGCCAATTCTGGTGGTCGCTTCGCTTGTAAAGGCTTTGATCCCTTGTGCCTCACGGAAACGCCCTTTCCGAGTTAGCTTCTAACCTTCTGGTATATTTAGCCTGTCACTGATTAAAGGCTTGTTATGCACACGAGAGAAGGCATCAGACGGTGTATTGTCGATAATGGCACGAAGGTTAGTCGATTCCGTTCTTGGAGGATGCTGCCGAAAGTGAAAAAAGGGGGCTATTGCGTGAGCATCTACCTTCAGGGTATTCAAATTGGTTTGCTATCGTAGAGGGTAAATCCATCTGGTGGATCTACTCCGATTCGTCTGACGGTGGTGTCTGGACAAGTGAAGGACTGGCGATAACAGGATGTTGGGTGCCATACGATGGTGCTTTGGCCCGTGCTATTTATGATTTGTGCTATCCTAAAATGCCAAGTAATTACAAACAGGAAGGATGAGAGGTGCTTATGGTAAAGGATGATAATGGGCGTTTCCAAAACATGCTCTGGAGTCTTGGCGACACACCTGAAAATGTTAAGGATTTTCATGTGTACTCCTATCACTTTATTGATGATAGATTATTTTTCTTAAATGCCAGAGAGACACTGGCTGGTTTTCCAGATGGATATGCTCTTATTGAAGAAGCTGAAAAGCTTTTAAAGAAGAACGGCTGGGAAGGCGATGGCACACTAGAGTTGTTATGGTTGCCGCCGTTTATTGGTGTTGGAGTGGAAGACACATATGGGATAGTTTGTTTTCATGTGAAGCAGTCAAATAATGGTACCTCATGGTTCGCATCGAAATATAAACTCCCATTCGGTTCGCTTGAGCCCATTAACTAAAAATAGGCCGGAGACGGCCTTTCTATTAATTTGGCTATTCATTTGCAGACTTCGTAGAAATTATCTTTAATTAAAGCCCCTCTTTTGTATCTAACTCCATTTACAGTGATGCTTGTTGATGTGTAATTGGTCTGGTATTTGATAGCGACGCCGTTTACTACAACTTGAAGATAATTGCTGATAGCACTGGCATACCAGTAGTTGTTGATTACATCAACATTATACACGCAAGAAGCTAATCCGTTAGATGGGCGGCTACTATTGACCGAAATAGTATGGTTTTCAGGAACTGGTAGGCCCACATTTCTATATTCCAACGTTGTTGTTTCCTGCTCGCGATCTTGTTTAGTGCGAGATTGATCTTGTTTGCAGTCCGTAGCCGTTTGATTGTATGGCTCATCTTTCAGCATGCTTGTTGGTGCGGGTGCCCAGTTCGAGCATCCATAAACAGCACCATTATTAACCCATTCGCCATAAAGTGGTTCGGCTGCTTGCCAGTTTTCTTTGGTGCCAGTCACTTTCCTAGTGGAATGAACGGCTACAGATTTGCTTTCAATCGAAGGTTCTCCAATATTTCGATATACGAGAGTAGTAGTTTCCTGCTCTCTTTCTTGCTTGGTGGTCGTTTGATCTTGCTTACAGTCGGTTGCGGTTTGATCAAAGGTAACGCCAATAGTCTGCGTAGAAGGGTCAGGTCCCCAATTTGAACACCCGTATATGCCGCCTACGTTAATCCATTCTCCATAGAGCGGATCTGTTACCCTCCAGCTTTCAGCAGATATGCCGGGTGACCTAGGCTTTATCTGTATAGTGCCATTTGGAAGTGATCCTCCATTGGGTTGCTCCAACGGAATATATAGTTTGTAGGCGGCATGTGAAACGCTCATAAAGCTCAATGCAAAGATTGCTATAATTGTGTTTTTCATTTTTATAATAAATTATTGACTTAATTATACTTTATCATGAATATCCAAAAGTCAATAATTTAAAAGCAAATTGTATTTACAGTGCAGCTAGGTGATTCACAAGACATTTCTAGAACCTGACCGCCTCCGTATCCTTGTGATCTGCAATAACGCGATCCACAAGATAGCCAGTAATTAACTGATCTTGGGTCATCACCGGCTTGTTGTAGGCAGTTCTGGCCCGGTGATCCGCCTTGCATATTATCAATACTAGATTTAGAAGTTGTCAAATATACCGGAGTGTATTGCAGCGTCCATCTACCACCTTGGCATGTCAGTATTTTACCCTGAGAGTTACGAGCCAATAAGCCCAATGAAGGACAAGAGCTATTGATAGTGACGACTTTATTCAGTGAGATATATTCATTCGAGTTCAATCTTCCATTCGCGTTAGTCGTGCCTTGAAAATTCGCGGTGCTACTTATGCCTAATGTGTTACTTTTGACGTTGCCGTTGAAATTGCCGTCTTTTGCATTAACTGAGCCTGACGTGGCATTTATATTTCCTGTATTCGCCGTTATGTTTTTGTTAATAGTGAGGTTGCTTCCTCCAACGATATCACCCGCAACATTTAGCCTTTGGTTTAAATTGGTTGTGGCGTTTACCGTTAAAATACCGTTTAGGTCAGTTTTTCCATTAACAACCAAATCCTTTTTTACCTTCATGTAGTTAGTATTAATTTCGTCGGAATATATTATGTCGGTGTAGAGCGTTTTAATCAGTCCTTTTCCAGCGGATAACGTATCTATAACCTGATAGGCTACCTCTGTGCCGGCGTCGTCTTGAGAGAGTATTCCACAAGGTGCTTTTTGCGTGGAGTTGATAAGGCCGTCTGCTGAGTGCGTGTATACAGGGCAGAGCCTATCGAGCATTACACGTTGGTTAGTGGATGAATTTACGGCAATATCTACGGCTACTGGGCTGCCTGTTTCGGTGTGTATCCCGATACCACAATCTACCGTTTTCGATTCCCAAGCACTGCTGCTTGTATTCTTTTCCCATTTGATACAGCGAAGCCTGTTATGCCCTTTGGACTCTTTAAAAGCAACGGCTGATCCTAGCATTGAATTTGTGCCATCTACTCTTAAATACTCGTTACCGCCCTCACGGTCGTAGGTAGCGACTAGGGTGCAGTCTGCTTTTAAGGCAAGGCATTCGGTGTTAGTTATTTTTGTATCTGGGTCGGAAAGAGAAGCAAAGTAGAACTGATGACCGCCAGTTACATTTAAAGAGTCATTAGCATTGGCAGCAATTTTCGCTCTGTTGAAATATCGAAAATTTTGTGAAAATGACGATAAGTTTTTAGGTTGGAATATCACCTTGAAAGTTTTTATAAAGCCTTCTTCATCTGGGGTTATTTTTGCTTTCGCAATGAAGTTATATGGGATTCTTGACCAGAATTTACACGGAAGTAACTGAGTTGATTTCTCTTTTGATAAAACAGGCACCCAGCTTTTTTCATTCCCGCAAGTGGACTCTTTAGCGATAAATTCGTTGTTTAGCATTTCAAGAATGGCGGGAGAACCACTCCATTCTCTGCCGTTTTTGAAGTTATCTATGTCCCACCCATCGAGATGGATACGCTTGTCAAATGCGGTGATGATTGAAACTATATCTTTTCCGAAGATAGTGGCTTGTTGCTCGCGTTGTTGTTCCATGTACCAATAGAGGAAGCTGACGACAAGGGCCATTACTATTGATAAGGAAAGCAGGGTTTCAAATAGGGTTAAACCTTTTTGTTTTCTCTTGATTGTCATGTAAATATCTATTGTTCTTGTTTTCATTATTACATAAAAGATAAAATATAAAAGAGTGCTTGCGAAAAAATGACAGCATTAGGTTTGGGGATATAACCTTGAACCTATGGCTGTTTGATTTGAAGGGTGGTGGGGTGTTTATACTTTGTGAGAGTATAATGTGTATCCGCGAAGCAAAAAAAATAGCTTCGAGGATATAAGTATGTATCGTCTGGCGTTACATGTTTTGAATTTTATTGTGGTCGCATTTCTTCGATTATACGTTTTTTGTATTCATCTGCTTCAATATCTATTTTTATTTTCGCCTCTCGCCACTGTTCATTATAGTAATCTTGCCATCGTTTTACTAATGAATGGACAACCATATCAAGGTTTTGTTGTTTTACGCTATTCCCGCTTCTTGCAAACTCCTTAATTAGAACATCGTTGGATATTGATTTGCAGCCTGAAAACGCTGCTATTAGCTTTTTGGCAAGGGTTGAGGTCATTCGTATCTCAAGCTCATCCATTTCTATTATTTTTACGAACATAATTAAAAAATTTTGACGCTCACGTCTTTTAAAACCACCAACCATGCCGCCAATTTTTCCTGCATATTCCATCTTGTTCATATCTAGAACTCCTATGTTATTACAATACAATTACCATAGGTTTTTGGTATGTCAATGCTTCGGGGATATATCTCCTAACCTATAACATTGCTTCGGGGATATAAGATGTAGGAAATTGGATATTCTCATTATTTTCAATTTTGAACGTGACCAAGACCATACATTTTTTTGTGAAATTCATTTGAGAGCGATTTTTGAGTTTTTGCAGTGTCATTTTTTGATCTGCTTCGTGGCAAAAGTCAACTAAGTAATTTAAGTAAGGTTGAACCCTATTTGATGATTAAGGTTGGATGTTATATTTATTTTCATTTTGCTATTGACAAGATATTTTGCTATTTGTAAGCCACAATTCAATGGTTAAAAAAATTAAATATCTAAAAAATTCGATAAAAACGTTAAATTTTCACGGCAGTTTTTTCAAGAAAATAATTTTTGTAAAAAGTCGATTTTTGGTTACTGCCCCAAATCGCTTTCGGGATATTTAGGCTCATCAGCCCAGTGAGTGATATTCACCCATTTTGATGAATTTTGAAAAGTGTGAAATTTTCATCAGGAAAGAAATTTGATATGTATGTATACATACATATAGGTTGGGGGATATATCTCCGAACCTATGGATGTGTTGGGTTGAGTGGTTAACGCTGTCGGGTGCTATTATCTGATATAGGCTTTTAGACAGATTATAATGCTGCGAGGTGTAACGCATTTGGCTATTTTAGGCGTGTAGTTGTGTGGCTTGGTGTCGTTGTATCAACAGAGTGGAAGAAGGCCGATTTTGACCAATTCCGTGCGTTATATCGCTATCAGTGGGGCGGTGTATGTATATGTGGGGGATACGGGGAGGAAAGGGGGGGATGGGCGGGAAAGGAAGAAGAAACACCCTCACCGGGTGCTATTATCT
>NZ_MVOK01000040.1:0-28460 GCF_002018915.1 Pseudomonas sp. MF6396
TGTTGTGTGGGGGAGAGGGGGAGACGAGAGATCTGAGTTGTTCTCTTCGGCGGGAGCGTGAGTGGTGTATAAGAGAGAGGCAGTCGGCGTTGGGGGGGGCGCAGTTTCGCATCTGCTTGCCGCGGGGGCGGTAGGGGCGACAAGTCTGATGTCAGGTGGATTCACTGCAATCGGGTGTCGAACACACCGAGGCTGGCAATACCGCCCCGTGTAGGAGCCGGCCTTGCCGGCGAAGCGCCGCGCTTGCGGCGCTCGATCCTGAGAGCGCTGCAAGGGCATCGGTTGGCACTAGTCGTCCACCGCCATTGCTGGCTGGTTTTCTCGCTCACCCCTTCAATCATCAGCCTTGAAATTCATTCGGGCTGGAAGGTGCCTGTCTTGAATCCACCGGTGCTCCCAAAACCGAGCGCCGCCCGCGCGGCGCTTCGCCGGCAACGCCGGCTCCTACATTGGTTGCAACGAACCATGGCCTGCAGGAATGCAACTGCGCCGATCACGGCCCCGGCCGCTGCGGCCGCACCGACACCCCGAACGCATTGCCCATGCGCTGCCCCGTGGCCGACTGGTTGAACAACCCCAGCTGGTTCGGCGCGCGCCGGCTCACATCCACCTCCATCGCCTTGCGGTTGGCCTGCGCCGCGCGCTGCCCGTTGCCGTTCTGCAACTGGCGCGTCAGGCAGTCGTACGCCAGCGCCCGCGCCTGGCCCACCTGCACGTCGATGCAACCCTCGTCCTGACCCGCCTGCACCACGCCACTCGACAGGCCACTCAGCAGACCGGCAACCAGCCACAACCCCGCGATTCGACAGCCCATGTCCATGCCCTCCCTGAAGCGGTTTCCCCCAGTCTAGCCCCAGGCGACTTCCCACATCGTTAAGGTTTTTTGCCTACCGCTGTCACATCAGATTCATACACAGGCCCCACGATGGCGACTTTCGGGGGAGACACCGGTTTGCGCCACTGCCTTGCCAGAATCGCCGTGCTGCTGTTGCCCGTACTGGCGATGCCGGTGCACGGCGCAGGCCCGATCCGTTTCGACATACCGGCCCAGCCACTGGACGAGGCGCTGCACGCCTTCGGCCAGCAGAGCGGCATGGCGGTGCTGGTGGACCGGGAGCTGACCGCACGCCAGCGCTCGATGCCGCTGAGCGGCGCGTTCAGCGCCCGCGACGGCCTGCGCAGGCTGCTCGAAGGCAGCGGGCTGATGGCCCGCTACAGCGGCGCCGAGGCCTTCACCGTGCAGCGCGTGGCACTGCCGGCAGCCGCGCCGAACCCGCGTGCCACAGGCGGGGCCGGCGCGGCCGGCAATTATGCGCGCACGCTGCAACGCGCCGTGGAACAGGCGCTGTGTGCCAGCGCGCTGGCACGCCCAGGCCATTACCGGGCCGCGGTGCAGGTATGGATCGACGCCCGCGGGGTGCTGGCCCAGAGCCGCCTGCTGGCCTCCACCGGCGATCACCGGCGTGACAGCGCGCTGGTCGAAAGCCTGCGCGCCCTGCGCCTGGAGCGGCCACCGCCCTCGGCGCTGGCGCAACCGGTGACGCTGCTGCTGTTGCCCGATACACGCATGGACTGCCCTTAATCGCATGGAGGCTAGGCAGTATGAATACACCTCTGGTCACGTTGTTCCTGACCTCTTACGACGAGTTCAAGGTGCGCCTCAAACGCCGCCTGGGTTCGGACGACCTGGCCTGCGACGTGCTCCAGGAAACCTACCTGCGGGTCGACCGCATGCAGGCCACCCACGCGCTGCACAAGCCCAACGCCTACCTCTACCGCATGGCCCTGAACATCGCCGCCGACCGGCGCCAGGCCGACGCCCGGCTGCTCACCGGCGCCGAGGTCGAAGACCTGCTGCAGGTGGCCGAAGACCAGGACCCGGCGCGCATTGTCGGCGGCCAGCAGGAAATCCAGTGCCTGCTCGGCGCACTCTACGAACTGCCGGCACGGCGCCGGCGTATCTTCATTGCCGCGCGCCTGGAGGAAGCCTCGCACCTGGAAATCGCCCAGCGCTTCGGCATCTCCACGCGCATGGTCGAGAAGGAGCTCAAGGCCGCACTGGGTTACTGCGCCACCCGGCTGGAAAGAAAAGTGTTCCAGCGGTTCGGTCCCGGTGCGGGAAAACCGTCTTGAACAATACACAGCGCCATTTTGATGCAGGCCCCTCAGACCATGACACCCCAGACTTCGGCTGAACCCAGCCTGCACAGCCAGGCCCAGGACTGGTTGCTGCTGCTTACCTCCGGGCGCGCCACCGTCGCCGACGCACGCGCCCTGCGCCAGTGGTGCGCACAGAGCCCGGCGCACGCCCAGGCCTTCGAGCAGGCCCGCCAGCTGTGGCAGCAGCTGGAGCCGGCGGCGCGCCAGGCCGAGCGCGTGGTGCCCCTGCGCACCCTGGGGCGCCGCGCGTTCCTGGGCGGCGCGCTGGCGGCCTCGGCAGCCTTCGTGCTGCTGCGCAGCAACCTGGTGGACGGGCTCGGCACGCCAGCGGCAGACTTTCACACCGGCGTTGGCGAGCAGCGGCGCATCGACCTGACCCAGGGCATCCCCCTGGAGCCCAACACCCAGACCCGCATCAACCGCAGCGGCGAAACGATCGCCCTGCTCGAAGGCGAGGTCGAGGTGCTGGCCCAGGCCCCGGTACAGGTGCAGGCCGGGCAGGCCTGGGTGTCGGCCCAGGCCGGACGCTTCAATGTGCGCCACACCGATTCGGCCGTGTGCGTCACCTGCCTGCAGGGCCAGGTGCAGATTCTCTGGCAGGGCCGCAGCTTGCCCGTGCCCGCCGGCCAGCAGCTGCGTTACGACGCCCGCAGCGCCGGCAGCGCGCAGCCGTTCGATGCCGAACAGGTAATGGCCTGGCGCGAGCAGCGGCTGGTGTTCCATGACGCGCCGCTGAGCCAGGTGATCGACGAAATCAACCGCTACCGCCCCGGCATGCTGGTGCTGCTCAACCCCAGCCTGGGGCGACGCAAGGTGCAGGCGCGCTTCAGCCTGGCGCAGCTGCCAGGGGTGGCGCAGCTGATCCGCGATGCCTACGGCGCACGCTGCACCGAACTGCCCGGTGGCGTGGTGCTGCTCAGTTGAGCGGCCCCAGTACCTGGCGGTAACGCTGCGGGCCCTGCGCGCTCTGGCGCAGCAGTTCGATCTCGAGCCCCGGCGGATTGTCCCGGGCCTCGCCGGTCAGGTGCCGCCAGCCCTTGCCCGGCTCCCACACCCGCAGGTTGAATTCAGCCACATCCTCCAGTACCGCCACCCGGCCGGCAGGTGCCGGTAGCGGGAAGCGGTCGCGTGCCGGCGCCGCGGCGCGGTACAGCGTGCCACCCTGCAACCACCAGCGCACGCGCATCAGGCCGTCGTCGGCGGCGCTGCTGCGAATCAGCTCCAGGCGCGCCGGGCGCCCGTCGCTGGCCTGCACCCGCACCGCAGGCAGCGGTTTTTCGCTGGGCGGGTCCATGCCAGCCAGCACCGGCTCGGCCAGTTCGCTGCTGGCACGCAGGGCCAGGTCGCGCTCCAGCTGGTTGAACACCCGCAGCAGGGCGCGGGCCTGTTCGGTGCTGTCCTTGACGTGGCGGTCGGCGCGGCTGACGCTGTCCAGCCCGCGCCAGGCCACCAGGCTGACGATGGCCATCAACAGGATCGCCACCATCACCTCGATCAGGGTGAACCCGCCTTGCGGGTGGCGCCTCATGGCAGGTGCACCTCGACACGGCCGGCGGCATCGCGGCGCACTTCGATCTGCTGCTGGCCGCTGACCAGGCGCAGGGTCAGCGGCTCGCCGATCCATTCCGGGTCGATGCGCACGGCCCGCTGCGGGGTGCGCTGCACCGTCACCGGCGCGGCCTGCCAGGGGCGCGGGCGCAGCAGCGGGTCGCTGTCCAGCGCCGCGCCGGCCCGCACAAAACGGTAGCCGTCGCGGTCGGCCTGCCAGAGCAGGGCGCGGCCATCGGCCTGCACCTCGCTCTGGGCCACCAGCAGCAATTGCGCCAGGCGCTCGGCGTCTTCGCGCAAGGCCCTGGCCGGGTCGGGGCGGATGTTCAGGCTGATGGCGGCGCTGGCGATGCCGACGATCACCAGCACCACCATCAGTTCGATCAGGGTAAAGCCCTGTTGTGGATGGCTGCGTTGCATGGGGCGATGCCTCCTTGGCTGGTGACAGCGTGCACGGCGAAGATGATCGTCGTGTGAAACAAAAGCGTGAGAATCGGCGCGTATGCTCGGGCCAGGAACCACACGGAGACCGTTCCCCATGGCACTAGCATTCAAACCCGTGGCTGCCCCGCAACTGGTCCAGGGCGCGGCGCTGCTCGCGGCGCTGGCCGGGCTCGCGACCTGGGGCACGTTGCTCTGGACGCCCACCCCCCAACCGGTGCCGGCTGCCATGGAGCAGACCCTATCGGCACCCCCGGCCCCCGCCGGGCTGTGGTTCGCCAACCTGCCGGCGCAGGTCGACATCAGCCTCAGCGGGCTGCTGGCCGGCAGTGCCGGTGCGGTGACCATCGTCTCGCTCAACGGCGGCGCGCCACAGGCCGTGCGGGTGGGCGAGCAACTGGCGCAGGGGGTGCAACTGGTGGCCATAGAAGCCGATGCGCTGGTGATCGAGCGCGCCGGGGAGCGCAGCCGCATCGGCATCGCCCGACTGCCCGAAGGCCCCGCGCTGCCGCGCCTCATTCGCCCCTAGGCGCCTGGCCCAGCCAGCTCTCCAGGCGCGCCAGCGGCGGGCCTTCACGGTCACGCTCGAACACCTCCAGGCGCACCTGCAGCAGCCCACCGGGGCGGCTGTCGACCTGCTGCTCGCAGCGCAGGCGCAGGCGCCCCTGGTCGCACGCCAAGCGGCGCAGGCCCGGGGTTGCCTGGCCTTCCAGGCGCAGTTCGGCAAGGCGCGCCTGGGCCGAGAGCAGGGCCAGCGACTTGTCGCGCAGCAGGCCATTGCCCTGGGTCATCAGCCCGGCCGCGCGCACTGCAGCGGCCATCGCCACGGCCACGATGGCCAGCGCCACCAGCACTTCGATCAGGGTAAAACCGGCCTGTTGCGGGCGGCGTCTGCGCATGGGCATCTCGGTGTGGGCAAAGCTGCATCCTAGGGGGTCTGTCTGACCGATTGGCGACCGGAACTCCCGAGGATTTTCAATACCACTGACATATGCCCTTGCCACAATCGGCCCCCGAATCCCGCCAAGGAATGCCGAGATGTCGCTTACCTGCCCACGCCGTTCTGCCCCCCGTCGCCAACGCGGTTTCACCCTGATCGAGATCATGGTGGTGGTGGTCATCCTCGGGATCCTGGCAGCGATGGTGGTGCCCAAGGTGCTCGACCGCCCCGACCAGGCGCGTGCCACCGCCGCCCGCCAGGACATCGCCGGGCTGATGCAGGCGCTCAAGCTCTACCGCCTGGACAACGGCAGCTACCCCAGCGCCGCCCAGGGCCTCAAGGTACTGGTGGAAAAACCCGCCTCGGCCAAGCCCGGCACCTGGCGCGCCTACCTGGAGCGCCTGCCCAACGACCCCTGGGGCCGCCCCTACCACTACCTCAACCCCGGTGCCAACGGCGAGATCGACGTGTTCTCGCTGGGCGCCGATGGCGAGCCTGACGGCGACGGCGTGAACGCCGATATCGGCTCCTGGCAGCTGTAGGCGCCGTGATGAGACCGTCCGCGCAGCAACGCGGAATGGCGATCATCAGTGCCTTGCTGATTGCCGCCGTGGTGGCGGTGATCGCAGCGGGCATGATCAGCCGCCAGAGCGTATACACCCGTGAGCTGGAAAGCCTGCAGCAGCGTGCCCAGGGGCAGGGCGTGCTGCACGCGGGCCTGGCCTGGAGCCGTGAGGTACTGGCCGAGCAGCGCCGCGTCGACCCGCTGGTACGCCTCGACCAGGGCTGGGCGCGCCCCATCGCCGGCCTGCCGGTGGGTGAGCACGGCGCGGTGTTTCAGGGCCGGCTGGAAGACGAGCAGGGCAAGTTCAACCTGCGCAACCTGGTGGTCGAAGAGCAACCCGACGAGCAGGCCCTGGCCACCTTCGAGCGCCTGTGTGCACTGATCGGCCTGGCCGCGCCGGTGGCACGGGCGATCGCGGCGCGGGTGATCGACGGCTACCCGCGCCGGCAGGCGCCCGTGGCCGAGGCGGTGCACGGCTTCGACAGTGGCCGCGCAACCTCGCCGGGTGCCGCTTCGCGCCCGGTGCCGGCACGCCGGCCGATGCTGCGCAGCCTCGACCAGCTGGCCGTGCCGGGGCTGGATGCCGAAGGGCTGGCGCGCCTGCGCCGAGTGGCCACGGTGCTGCCGGCCAACACCTGGATCAATGGCAACACCGCGTCGGCCGAGGTGCTGGCGGCGCAGGTGCCGGGCTTGAGCGTAGACAAGGCGCGCCAGCTGATCGCCGAGCGCGACGGCGGGCGCTGGTTCGTCAACCGCGGGGATTTCGTCAACCGCCTGCAGATGCCCCACGTGGTGCTCGAAAGCGTGCCGGTTGGCATTACCAGCGACTGGTTCCGCCTGCACGGCGTGGCCCGCAGCGGCTCGCGCGAGGTGCGCCTGGAGGCGCTGCTGCTGCGCGGGCAGGCGCCCCTGGCACAGGTTGTCTGGGCACGGGTGGGCGCATGAAGGCACAACTGCACATGGCATTGCCGCGGCTCGCGGCGCTTGAGGGCGGGGCGCGGGTCGGCTATCGGCAACTGGACCGCCAGGGCCGGACCGAGGCCGAGGGCGAGGCGGCGCAGGCGCAGCTCAAGAGCCTGGCGCGGGGCCGCGAGGTACTGGCGTGGCTGCACCCGGACGACAGCCTGTGCACCGAGCTGGTACTGCCGCCGTTGCCGGCGGCGCGCCTGGGGGCGGCGGTGCAGTGCGCGGCGCAGGGCCTGATACTGGGCGATGTGCGCGCCGTGCATATCGCCCACGGGCCACGGGCAGCGGACGGGAAGGTGGCGGTGGCATGGCTGGGGCAGGCGGCATTGCAGGGCCTGGCGCAGTGGCTGTCGAATGCCGGCCTCAAACCCCGGGGCCTGTACCCGACCCCGGCAAGGGCCGGCGCATGCCCGGTGGCGAGCCTGCACAGCGGCCTGCGCGCCCCTGCCGCCGCACAGCACGGCTGGCCACGGGCACTCGCCCTGTGCGCCAGCGCCGCCATGATCTGGACCCTGGGCCTGAACCTCTACGCCGCGCGGCTGGCCGACACCGGCCAGCAACTGCGCCAGCACATGCACCAGCAGGTACGCGCTGCCTACCCGCAGTTGCAGGTGATCCTCAACCCGCTGCAACAGGTACGCCAGCAGCTCGCCGCCGGCGACAATGGCGCGGTCGCACCCTTCAACCACCTGCTGCAGGCCGCCGGCAGCGCCATGCCGTTTCTGGCCGGCGCAGTCGAGCAACTGACCTACCACGACGGCGTGCTCGACCTGCAGCCACTGCCCGGCGCCCCGCGGCCCCCGGCCGACAACGCCTGGCAAACACAGCTGGCGGCACAGGGCATCGAGGCCAGCAGCAGCGACCACGGCTGGACCCTGCGCCCGGCGACCGCCACGGGCGAGGAGGTGGCCAATGTTGAGTAAGGCACGGCACCCCCTGCGCCGCCTGCGCCCCTGGTGGCACGGCCTGAGTGCGCGCGAGCGCCGCGCCGTGGCCCTGACCGCACTGCTGCTGGGCACCACGCTGTGGTGGCTGGTGCTGGTGCAGCCGGCACTGGCGCGCATCGCCCACTGGGAGGCCGAAACGCCCAGGCTGCGCAGCCAGGCGCAGACCCTCGACGGGCTGCTGGCCCAAACCCCCTCACTGCCGGGCGCCGCGCAACAGGCGCCGGCCCTGCGCCAGAGCCTGGAGCACGCCGGGCTGGGCGGCCATTACCAGCTTCAGGCGGTGGAGGGCGGCTGGCAGCTCGATCTTGTCCAGGCCCCCGCCGAGGCCGCCACCGCCTGGCTGCTGCAGGCCCCCGCACAACTGGGCCTGACGGTGGTGCACAGCCGCCTGCAACGCGACCCGCTGGCCGACCCCTCGGCCACGGCGTCGTTCTCCGGAATCGTTCGCTTGGACCAGGCGCAAGGCGCTAAGGAATCGTCATGATGTGCACCCAACTGCCGCGCCGACTGGCCGGCCTGGCTCCCCTGGTACTGGCACTGGCGCTGCCATCGCTGTGGGGCCTGGCGCGGTGGGCGACCAGCCGGTGCAGCTGAACTTCGTCGACGCCGACATCCAGGCCGTGGTGCGCGCCCTGTCGCGGGCCACCGGGCGCCAGTTTCTGGTCGACCCGCGGGTCAAGGGCCAGCTGACCCTGGTGTCCGAAGGCGAGGTGCCGGCCACACGTGCCTACGCCATGCTGCTGGCGGCCTTGCGCATGCAGGGCTTCAGCGTGGTCGACGTGGGCGGGGTCAGCCAGGTGGTGCCCGAGGCCGACGCCAAGCTGCTGGGCGGGCCGATCAACAGCAAGGATGCCGGCACCGGCATGCTCACCCGCACCTTCCGTCTGCAATACGAGAACGCGGTCAACGTGATCCCGGTGCTGCGCCCCATCGTGTCGCCCAACAACCCGATCAACGCCTACCCCGGCAACAACACCGTGGTGGTCACCGACTATGCCGAGAACCTCGAGCGTGTGGCCCGGCTGCTCGACAGCATCGACATCCCCAGCGCCATCGACACCGACGTGGTGGCGATCCAGAACGGCATCGCCAGCGACATCGCGGCCATGGTCTCGGAGCTGCTCGAAACCCAGGGCAACGACCCCACCCAGAAGATCAGCGTGATCGGCGACCCGCGCTCCAACAGCGTGGTGATCCGCGCCGGCAGCCCCGAGCGCACGCAACTGGCCCGCGACCTGATCTACAAGCTCGACAACGCACAGAACAACCCCAGCAACCTGCACGTGGTGTACCTGCGCAACGCCCAGGCCGGCAAGCTGGCCCAGGCCCTGCGCGGGCTGCTCACCGGCGAGAGCGACAGCCGCAGCGGTGACGACGCCCGCGCCAGGCTCAGTGGCGGTGGCCTGCTGGCAGGCAAGCAGAACGGCAGCGGCGCGGCGGCGAACACCGCGCAGACCACCAGCGCCACCCCGCCAGCCGCCACCTACGGGGCCAGCCTCGGCCAGGCCGGCAACGCCTATGGCAACGGTTCGCAGGGTAGCGAGCAGAACACCGCGTTTTCCGCCGGCGGGGTGACCATCCAGGCCGACGCCACCACCAACACCCTGCTGATTTCGGCACCCGACCCGCTGTACCGCAACCTGCGCGAGGTGATCGACCTGCTCGACCAGCGCCGCGCCCAGGTGGTGATCGAAAGCCTGATCGTCGAGGTCAGCGAAGACGACGCCAACGAATTCGGCATCCAGTGGCAGGCCGGCAACCTGGGCAAGAACGGTGTGTTCGGCGGCGCCAACCTGGGCGGTGCCGGGTTCAATCGCGGTGCCAGGAACAGCATCGACGCGCTGCCCCCCGGCCTGAGCGTGGGCGTGGTGGACGGCACGGTGAACATCCCCGGCATCGGCGAGGTGCTCGACCTCAAGGTGCTGGCCCGCGCCCTGACCAGCAAGGGCGGCAGCAACGTGCTGTCCACGCCCAACCTGCTGACCCTGGACAACGAGGCGGCGAGCATCTTCGTCGGCCAGACCATCCCCTTTGTCAGCGGCCAGTACGTCACCGATGGCGGCGGCACCAGCAACAACCCGTTCCAGACCATCCAGCGCGAAGAGGTGGGGCTCAAGCTCAACGTGCGCCCGCAGATCTCCGAAGGCGGCACGGTCAAGCTCGACATCTACCAGGAGGTCAGCAGCGTCGACGAACGCGCCTCCAGTGCCGCCGGCACGGTCACCAACAAGCGCGCCATCGACACCAGCATCCTGCTCGACGACGGCCAGATCATGGTGCTCGGCGGCCTGCTGCAGGACGGCTACACCCAGGCCAACGACGGCATTCCGTTTCTTTCCAGCCTGCCGGGGGTGGGCGTGCTGTTTCGCAACGAGCGCCGCGCCCCCAGCAAGACCAACCTGATGGTGTTCCTGCGCCCCTACATCATTCGCGATGCCGAGGTGGGGCGCAGCATCACCCTCAACCGCTACGATTTCATCCGCCGTGCGCAGGGCGGGCTCAAGCCGGCCCATTCCTGGGCGCTGCCGGACGCCCAGATGCCGCTGCTGCCCAGCGCCGAGCAGGGCGTACCGCGCGCGGGCGCGGCCATCGGCACCCCGCGTGCGGCGATCCGCGCCGTGCCGCTGGATGAAGTCGGGGTTGCCCGGTGAGCCGCCTGCCGTACGCCTGGGCCAAGGCCCAGCGCGTGGTGCTGCTGGCCGGCGAGCACGCCGCGCCGCTGCGCCTGTGCCCCTCGACCCCCGCCTGGGCGCTGGGCGAGGTGCGCCGCCAGTTCGGCGAGCAGGCCGCCGAGCAGGTCAGCGAAGACGAGCTCGACCGCCTGCTGACCAGCGCCTACAGCGACAACGGCGGCGCCGCAGCGGCGGTCGGCGCGGCCGAGAACGATGTCGACCTCGACCGCCTGATGCAGGACATGCCCGAGATCACCGACCTGCTCGACACCCAGGACGGCGCGCCGGTGATCCGCATGATCAACGCGCTGCTGACCCAGGCTGCCGGCGACGAGGCCAGCGACATCCACATCGAACCCTTCGAGACCCACTCGGTGGTGCGCTACCGGGTCGACGGCACCCTGCGCGACGTGGTCTCGCCGCGCAAGGCGCTGCACGCGGCGCTGGTGTCGCGGATCAAGATCATGGCGCAGCTGGACATCGCCGAAAAACGCCTGCCCCAGGACGGGCGCATCGCCCTGCGCGTGGCTGGCCGGCCCATCGATATCCGTGTGTCCACCGTGCCCACCGGGCATGGCGAGCGGGTGGTGATGCGCCTGCTGGACAAGCAGGCCGGGCGTCTGCAACTGGAAACCCTGGGCATGGCCCCGGCGCTGCTGGCCCGCCTGGACGTGCTGATTCGCCAGCCCCACGGCATCGTGCTGGTCACCGGGCCCACCGGCAGCGGCAAGACCACCAGCCTGTACGCGGCGCTGGCGCGGCTCGATGCCAGCGTCAGCAACATCCTCACCGTCGAGGACCCGGTGGAATACGACCTGCCGGGCATCAGCCAGATCCAGGTGAATGCGCGCATCGACATGACCTTTGCCGTGGCCCTGCGCGCGATCCTGCGCCAGGACCCGGACATCATCATGATCGGCGAGATCCGCGACCTGGAGACTGCGCAGATCGCGGTGCAGGCCTCGCTCACCGGGCACCTGGTGCTGGCCACGCTGCACACCAACGACGCCGTGTCGGCGGTCAACCGCCTGCTCGACATGGGCGTGGAACCCTTTCTGCTGGCCTCGGCGCTGCTCGGCGTGCTGGCCCAGCGCCTGGTACGGCGGCTGTGCCCGCACTGCCGTCAGCCCGACCCGAATGCCCCCGGCCAGTTTCGCCCCCATGGCTGCGCCAGCTGCAACCACACCGGCTACAGCGGGCGTACCGGGATCCACGAGCTGTTCTGCATCGATGACCCGATTCGCGGCCTGATCCACCAGGGCGCCGACGAACAGGCCCTGCGCGCCGCAGCGCGCCAGGCCGGCATGCTGAGCATGCGCGAGGACGGCCAGCGCTGGGTCGACAGCGGCAGTACCGCCGTGGAAGAAATCCTGCGTGTGACCCGGGACGCCTGATGAGCCGATACCGTTATGAAGCCGCCGATGCCCAGGGGCGCATCAGCCGTGGCCAGCTGGAGGCCGACAGCCCGGCGGCGGTGATCGGGCAATTGCGCGGGCTGGGCCTGAGCGCCTTGCAGGTCGAGCCGGAGCCTGCCGCCAGTGCCGGCGGCGGGTTGTTCGCCAGCAAGCTGTCGGATGCGGACCTGGCCTGGACCACGCGCCAGCTGGCCAGCCTGCTGGCCGCCGGGCTGCCGCTGGAGGGCGCCCTGAGCGCTACCCTGGAGCAGGCCGAACGCAAGCACATCGCCCAGGTGCTGGGCGCGGTGCGCGGCGACGTGCGCAGCGGCATGCGCCTGGCCGACGCGCTGGCGGCGCGCCCGCGGGACTTTCCCGAAATCTACCGCGCACTGATCGCGGCGGGGGAGGAGTCCGGCGACCTGGCCCAGGTGATGGAGCGCCTGGCCGACTACATCGAAGACCGCAACACCCTGCGCGGCAAGATCCTCACCGCGTTCATCTACCCCGGCGTGGTCGGGCTGGTGTCGATCGGCATCGTGATCTTTCTGCTCAGCTACGTGGTGCCGCAGGTGGTCAGCGCCTTCACCCAGGCGCGCCAGGACCTGCCGGGGCTGACCCTGGCGATGCTCAACGCCAGCGACTTCATCCGGGCCTGGGGCTGGCTGTGTTTCATCGTGCTGGTGGCCGGGGCATGGGGCTGGCGTGTGTACCTGCGCGGCGCGTCGGCACGCCTGGCCTGGCACAGCCGGGTGCTGCGCCTGCCGTTGCTGGGGCGCTTCGTGCTGGGCCTGAACACCGCACGCTTCGCCTCGACCCTGGCGATTCTGGGCAGTGCCGGGGTGCCGTTGCTGCGGGCACTGGAGGCGGCGCGCCAGACCCTGGCCAACGACCGCCTCGACCAGTGCGTGAGCGAGGCCACGGCGCGGGTGCGCGAAGGCGTGGGGCTGGCGTCGGCGCTGGCGGTGGAGAAGGTGTTCCCGCCCTTGCTGATCCACCTGATCGCCAGCGGCGAGAAGACCGGCAACCTGCCGCCGATGCTCGACCGCGCGGCGCAGAGCCTGGCCAAGGACATCGAGCGCCGAGCGATGGGCATGACCGCATTGCTGGAGCCGCTGATGATCGTGGTGATGGGTGCGGTGGTGCTGCTGATCGTGATGGCGGTGCTGCTGCCGATCATCGAGATCAACCAGCTGGTGCAGTGATTTTTTTTGGGGGGGTGGGCAACACCCGAGTGGGTTGCCGGGGAATCCGGGACCTCGAGGGGCCGCCCCATCGGTGGTGAAGCCATCGCGGGTCAAGCCCGCTCCCACACTGACCTGTGTGGGAGCGGGCTTGACCCGCGATGAGGCCACCCGAAACACCCGAGAAATTACCCGCCAAGCTCCCGATGTTTTTTCCTCTGACTGTCACCGCGCACTGCCAACCTAAGCTTCGTGGATCGGCCAGCAAGCCCTCTGGATCAAGGCGCTGCGCCACGCCACCGTGACATGCAAGCGCGACTCACCTCAACGTACGAACACGACGAAAGGAGCTTCTTCATGTTTAAGCGCACTATGATCGCAGCCTCGCTGGCTGTTGCCGCACTGGCTTCGGCTCAATCGATGGCAGCGGTTGTCGGTGGCGGTGCCACCCTGCCACAAGGCCTGTACACCACCCCAGGCGTACTGGGCGCCGGTTTCGACACCTACACCGGTGTTGGCAGCGGTAAAGGCAAGTCGGCTTTCCTGTTCAACCGTGCCGCCGATATCAACAAGCCCGCCGGTGTGACCGTCGATTTCGCAGGCAGCGACTCGATCCTTTCCGATGCGGAAATCAACACCTACAACCTGGACCACAACAGCGCCGGCAACGACGTCGCCAACAAGTGGGGCCCGCTGATCCAGGTTCCGTCGGCAGCCACCTCGGTCACCATCCCGTACAACCTCAAGCTGGCCAACGGCACTGCCGTCAACGACCTGAACCTGACCAGCGCCCAGCTGTGCGGGATCTTCTCGGGTTCGATCAGCAACTGGAACCAGATCGACGCCAGCTACCCGAACAAGGCCATCAAGGTGTTCTACCGCAGCGGCAGCAGCGGCACCTCCGAGATCTTCACCCGTCACCTGAACAGCCAGTGCCCGACCCAGTTCGGCGTCAGCAGCACCTTCACCACCGCTCAGGTCGGTGCAGAGCCTGCCACGTTCCAGGGTGTTGCCCTGAGCGGCGATATCGTGACCTCGGTGTACGGCACCGAAGACGCCATCGGCTATGTAGGCCCTGAAGACGTGGATGCCACCAACAACGCCAAGGTCGCCCGCGTCAACAACCTGCTGCCAACCGTCGGCAACGTGCAGACTGCACTGGCCAACGCCGCGCCACCGGCCACCGCCGCTGCACGCGCGATTCCGCAGAACTGGGCCCCGGTGCTGGCCAACCCGGCCACCGGCTACTCCATCGTTGCCTACACCAACCTGATCTTCGGTCAGTGCTACAAGGACGCCGCAGACGGCACCGCCGTCGTCGCCTTCCTGAACCGTCATTACGGCGCCACCACCAACAACGATGCGGCCATCATCGCGCAGAAGCTGATCCCGTTGAGCTCAGCCTGGAAAAACGCCGTTCGCCTGCAGTTCGCCAACCAGTCCGGCGCACTGGGCGTGAACAACCTCAGCGTGTGCAACACCCAGGGTCGCCCGGCCTAAGCCGCGCCGACGCCTGTCGCTGCACCCCGTCGGTAACGGCTCGCGCCGTTACCGGCTTTTGCGTTTCAGAACGCCACCGATCACATGAACTTTGCGTGACAAAGGTTCGGTCTGCCGCCCGTGCAACCGCCTATGTCATAGGTCACCGGCCGCACCGGCGTGTGGCACCCCATTACCGCGATGGACCAGAAAAGGATTGATTGCAATGCGCCTTGGCACTGCTGCTTCGCCCTCCCGCCGTACCCACCGTCAGGCCGATATGCCCCTGCTGCGGCTCAAGCCGCTGGCCCAGGTGATTGCGCTGCTGGCCCTGGCCGGCAGCGTGCAGGCGGCGCCTGCAGCGTTCAGTTCGGCCTGGTTCGCGGCCAAGGGCAGCGCGCCGCAGGCCGGCGGTACGGGCGGGCAGGGCGGTGCGGTGCAGTTGCCGGGGCTGCCACCGCCGCTGGCCCAGCAGCAGCGTGCCAATGCCCAGTTGCAGCGTTCGCTGCAAAACCTCAACAACACCGTGGCCGCCATCGCCGCGCAACAGGCTGCCCAGGCGGCCGGCCGCGCCGCCGCGCTGGCGGCGCCCTCGAGCATCCACAACGGCCTGGGCGGCAATGGCCTGAACCCGCTGCTCGATGCCAATGGCAAGCCGTTGTTCACCAACGCCGAGGCTCCGGTACAGACGCAGAAGGGCGGCACCACCCAGGTGACGATCAAGCAGACCGCCGACAAGGCGATTCTCAACTGGGAAACCTTCAACGTCGGCCGCGACACCCAGCTGACCTTTCAGCAGGACGCCAACTGGGCACTGCTCAACCGCGTCGGCAACAGCGTCGCGCCCAGCCAGATCCAGGGCACGATCAAGGCCGACGGTACGCTGATGATCGTCAACCGCAACGGCATCGTGTTCAGCGGCAGCAGCCAGATCAACGTGCGCAACCTGACGGCGGCCGCCGCCACCATCAGCGACCAGCAGTTCACCGAGCGCGGCCTGTACGTGGACAGCCTGGGCAGCCAGCCGACCTTCACCGATGCCGCCGGCAAGGTCATGGTCGAGCGCGGCGCGTTGATCCAGACCCACGCCCCGGCCAGCTCCACCCAGGGCGGTGGCTACACCCTGCTGCTGGGCCATGAGGTGGAGAACGCCGGCCAGTTGATCAACGCCAAGGGCCAGGCGACCCTGGCGGCGGGCGATACCTTCTACATCCGCAAGGGCGTCGGCACGGCGGGCAACCCGTACTCCACCACCCGCGGCAACGAGGTGGCCACCACGCTGAAGGCCGGCAGCACGGCCGGCACGGTGCGCAACAGCGGGCTGATCCAGGCCAGCCAGGGCGACATCACCCTGACCGGGCATCAGGTGCGCCAGCAGGGCGTGGCCGTGGCCACCAGCTCGATCGACAACCGCGGCACCATCCACCTGCTCAACGCGGCCAGCGACCGCACCGGCAACGTGACCCTGGCCGCCGGCAGCACCACTGCCATCGTCATCGACGCCAACCCCGGCAGCGCACTGGACAGCCAGCGCGAGGCGGTGCGCAAGGACCTGGGCGGGCAGGTCAACCAGCGCAACGGCGCGTTCGACAACCTCAGCGCGGTGGCCGATGACCGCAGCCTGTCGCGGGTGGAGATCGTCAGTGGCGGCACGGTGGACTTCCAGGGCGGCTCGCTGACCCTGGCCACCGGCGGCCAGGTGGCGGTGAGTGCCGGCCAGCGCAGCCTGCTGCGCGACGGCGCGGTGCTGGACGTGGCGGGCGCGGTCGGGGTCAAGCTGGCCATGGACAGCAACAGCATCAAGGTCAACATCCAGGGCAACGAGCAGCGCGACGCGGCGGGCAACCGCGACAGCGGCGCGCTCAACAGCACCGATGTGTGGGTCGACATCCGCGAGCTGGTGCACGTGGCCGCCGGCACCAACGGCTACGAGGGTGAGCGCTGGTACACCGCCGGCGGCCTGCTGGAAGTGGGCGGCTACCTCGGCACGCGCAGCCACGGTCTGGGCGAGTGGCTGGCCCAGGGCGGCACGGTGAGCTTCACCGGGGGCGACCTGGTGACCCAGGCCGGCTCGCTGGTCAACCTCTCGGGCGGCACGCTGGACGTGGCCACCGGCTACCTCAAGCAAACCTGGCTCAAGGGCGCCGACGGGCGCCTGTACAACCTCTCGCGTGCCCCTGGCGACGTGCTGTACCAGGGCGTGTACAAGGGCTACGAGCAGCACAGCGCACGCTGGGGCCAGACCCGCTACTTCTACAGCCCGCTGATCGCCCCGCGCGAGCGCCTGGAGAACGGCTACACCGTTGGCCGCGATGCCGGGCGGCTGGTGGTCGGCACCGCCAATGCGCAGCTGGGCGGTGACATCCTGGGCGAAACCTTCAAGGGCGACCACCAGCTGCAGGCCCCGCAGGCCGGCCTCGACGGCTACCGGCAAAGCCAGCTGAGCCAGGCCCGCGGCGCACAGCTGATCGTTGGCGACTACCGGCCCACCGCCACGGGCAGCGTGCTCAACGCCGGCGCGGGCAACCTGCACCAGGTGGTGATCGGCTCGCAGGTGCAGGGCGGCTCACTGACCCTCGACGCCCCGGTCGAGGCCGAGCGCGAAGGCGTCCTGCGCCTGGAGGCCGAGCGCCTGCGCGAGCTTGGCGGCCTGCAGGTGGCCGCGTATGAGAGCATCCGCCTGGAGCAGGCGCTGAACCTGGCCGACGGCGCCGGCCTGAGCCTGCTGGCGCCACAGGTGCAGATAAACGCCGACCTGGTCAGCCACGGCGGCGACCTGCTGCTGGGCAACCTGCAACGCGGCTCGGACAGCCTGCGGGTCGGCAATGCCGGCCTGGCCGCGCGTATCGAGGTGGCCGACGGGGTTCGCGTGGAGGCCAGCGGCCGGCGCCAGGACGGCGTCAATGCGCAGCCCGCCGACCTGTCGGCCTGGCTGGACGGCGGTTCGCTGGCCCTGCGTGGCACCGGCGACATTCGCCTGGGCCAGGGCAGTGTGCTGAGTGTGGAAAGCGGCGCGGCGCGCACCCCCGACGGCAACTGGCGCGGAGGTGCCGGTGGCGACCTGAGCCTGGCCAGCCTGACCTCGGGCGGGGCCGGTGGGCAGTTGCTGCTGGGCGGCGAGCTGCGCGGGTACGGCACCACGGGTGCCGGCACGCTGGCCCTGCGCGGCGACACCGTGAGCATCGGCGCCGACACCCCGGCGGCCAGCCTGAACCTGGGTAGCGATTTCTTCGCCAAGGGCTTTGCCCGCTACGAGGTGGTGGGCAACCAGCGCCTGGAGGTGGCGGCCGACAGCCAGGTGCAGGTGACGCGGCCGGTGTATCGCCTGCGTGGCGATGCCCGTTCGGCGGCCGAGGCGCTGGAGCTGTGGACGCCACCGCAGTACCTGGAGAACGCGGCCAAGGGCGTCCTGACCCAGCGCGCCGGTGCCAGCCTGCTGCTGCAGGCGGGCAGCGAGTTGGACCAGTCGGCCCAGCAGGTGGCGTCACGCTGGCTGCAGGTAGCCAGCGGCAGCCGTATCCAGGTCGATGACGGGCAGTCCATCACGTTGCGCAGCCCCGGTGGCCTGCAGGTTGACGGCAGCCTGGGGGCACACGGCGGGCAGATCACCCTGGCTGACACTGTTGTGCAGGAGGCCTTGACCAGTGCGGTACGGTTCGAGCCGCATCAACGGGCGATCCGGGTCGGCGCCGGGGCGCTGCTCGACGTATCGGCCCGTCCCGTCACCGCCGTGGACGCGCGTGGCGAGCGCTATGGCGAACTGCGCCAGGGCGGCAGTATCGTCATCGGCAGCACCTTCGACCCCAACCTGGGTGGCGCGCTGGCCCCCGACCTGTTCGTGGTGGTCGAGCGTGGCGCTGTACTGGATGCGTCCGGCAGCCAGATGAGCGTCGATGTTCCCGGGGTTGGCGCGACTCGGCTGGCCAGCCAGGGCGGTAGCATCAGCCTGAGTTCGATCAATGGCCTGTACGTGGACGGCGAGTTGCGTGCAGCGGCGGGTGGCGCTGGCGTGGCGGGCGGCAGCCTGACCCTTGCGCTGGAGAGCGGTACCTACCCGATCACCCCGGCCTATGCCGAGGCCATCCGCCAGCGCGAGCTGCGTATCAGCCCGCGCGGGGAAGCCTTCGCCAACCAGGCCGGTAAGCTGGAACATGGCCATGGCCACCTCAGCGTGGCCCAGGTGGCGCGGGGCGGGTTCGATGCACTGACGCTGTTCAGCCGCGGCGTGATCAGCTTTACCGACGACGTGACGCTGCAACCGGCGCGCAGCCTGCACCTGTATGCCGGCGCACTGGGGCTGGCCGAAGGGGCTCGCGCCGATACCCGGGTGCGCCTGTCGGCTGCGCATGTGCGTCTGGCCGGGTACACCAGCCTGCCGCCGGCCGGGCCGGGCCTCACCAACAATCAAATCGGTATCGCGCTTTCGTCGCAAGCCGATCAGGCCATGCTGCAGGTGGATGCGGCGCTGATCGACGTACGCAATACCCTGAAGTTCGGCACGGGGGTGAGTGAAGCGCTGAGCATCGATCGACGCGGCTTCCATCAGGTCAGCCTGAACAGCAGCGGCGATCTGCGCCTGCTCAAGACACTGGGCGGTAACGACACGCGGCTGGTGGCGCCGGGCACGCTGACCCTGAGCGCGGCGCAGATCTACCCTGGCACCAATGCCGTGGCAGTGATCAAGGCCGAGCATGTGAAGATTGCGCGCAGCAGCGCGGCCACGCCTGCCCAGCCCTATTCGCTGTTTGGCGCGCTGTCGATACAGGCCGACACCATCGACCAGCAGGGCGTGCTGCGCGCGCCCCTCGGCGCCCTGGTACTGGGCACCGCCAGCACCCGCGAAGTGACCCTGCGCCCTGGCAGCCTGACTTCGGTCAGTGCCGCCGGCCTGGTGATGCCTTATGGCGGCACGGTAGATGGCCTGGTGTACAACTTCGCCGGCCAGTCGCTGAACAGCACGGTGCTGGGCCAGAGCCTGCCCAACGGCTGGCTCAACGTGACCCTGGGCGGTGGCAGCATCGCGGTCCAACCCGGTGCGGTAATCGACCTGTCCGGCGGTGGCGATGTGCGCGGCGCCGGCTTCATCTCCGGGCGCGGCGGCTCCACCGATGCCCGCTATCACCCGCTGGTGCGCAACAACCCCGATGGCAGCTTCAGCCTGCCGGGCCTGGCGAACAACCCGGTGTACGCCATCGTGCCCGGTGTGCAGGCCAGCGTGGCGCCTGAAGCGGTGGCGGGCGAGCCATCGGGTTCGATGCCGTTGGTGGGCCAGCAGATCACCCTGGACGCCGGGATCCCAGGCCTGCCCGCCGGCACCTACACCTTGCTGCCGGCCAGTTATGCGCTGTTGCCGGGGGCCTACCGTGTCGAGGTCAACGGCCAGGCCAGCGTCGGCGCGCCGCAGGCAGGTGCCACGGCGCTGCGCAATGGCTCGTGGGGCCTGACCGGCAAGCGCTCGATCGCCGGCAGCGGGCTGGGCGATGCCCTGTCGCAGCACCTGATACTGACCGGTGCCGACACCTTGCGCCGGTACTCGCAGTACAACGAAACCAGTTTCAGCCAGTTCCTGCTCAACGATGCCGCACGCCTGGGTATCCCGCGTGCCGCGCTGCCCATCGATGCCAAGGGCCTGACCCTGGACCTGGGCCATAACGACACCACGCGGCCCGGCTTCAGCATGCAGGGCGTGCTGTTGAACAAACCGGCGGACAAGGGCCACGGCAGCATCGCCACGGTGCTGTTCGGCGACACCCTGGTGATCCACGGCGACAACGCGCCCGCCACACCGGGTGCCGGCGAAACCGCCATTGCCGCGTCGCAGCTCAACGCCCTGGGTGCCAGCAGCCTGCGCATCGGCCATGCCGGGCAGCGGGTGTACGGGCAGGGTGGCAACCAGCTGCTGTTCGGTGATGCCAGGGGCACCAGCATCGTGCTCAAGGGTGGCGCACACCTGAAGGCCGCCGAAGTGCTGATGGTTACCGGGCGCATCGCCGGCGCCATCAACATAGAGCAAGGCGCGAGCATCGATACGCTCGGGCAGGGCGCACCCGCCTACGACAGCCGCGACGGCTACCTCTACAACCCGCACAACAGCAGCCTGCTGATCGTGTCCAATGGCTGGGTCGACGTGCTGGCGCCGCAAGCGCCCAGCGGGACGATCACCGGGCCGGGCAGCATCCTGATCGGCGGCTGCCTGACGCGGTGCAGCGGCCAGACCGAGCTGTATTCCGAAGGCACCATTGCCGCCGCCACCAACAACCGCTTCAGCCTCGACGACCAGGTGCGCTTCGGCACCCGCAACCTGACCCTGGCGGTGGGCGCGATCAACGTCGGCAGTGCGCAAAGCCTGGCCGCTGCCGCTGCGGCGGGCTACCTGCCCAGCGGCCTGACCCTCAACCAGCAGGTGCTCGACCGCCTGCTGCAGGGCGATACCCGCCGTGGCGCGCCAGCCCTGGAAACCTTGACGCTGACCGTGCAGGACAGCCTCAACTTCTTCGGCACCACCGCGCTCGACACCCTCGACCCGTCGACCGGCAAGTCGCGCCTGAGCAACCTGGTGCTGGGCACCCCGGCGATCTACGGGCATGGCGCGGCCACTGACGTGGCCAGCATTCGTACCGGCAACCTGATCTGGAGTGGCGCCACCCAGGCCACGCCGGCCCTGCTCGGCAACGGTGCCGGCACCGGCAGCGGGCGGCTGCAGATCGAAGCCCGGCGCATCGAACTGGGGTATGGCCCGCAGGCGCAGAGCAGCAGCCAGCCGGCGTTCGAGCGCCTGGCGCTGGGCTTCAGCGACGTGGCGCTGCTGGCCAGCGAACGCCTGACTGCCAACCACCGCGGCAGCCTGTCGGTGTATCAGTCACGCGGCGAGTATGTGACCGGCGAAGGCTACCGCTACAGCGGCGGCAACCTGCTGGTGCGCACCCCGCTGGTGACCGGTGAAGCCGGTTCGGTCAACCAGGTGCGCGTCGGCGGTGCCCTGCAGATGCTCGCGGGGGCGGCGCCGAGCACCGCCGACGCGCAGCTCAAGGCCGGGGCGCTGGGCGCCGAATGGTCGTTCAGCGCGCAGCGCATCGACCTCGACACCCGCGTGGCACTGCCCAGCGGCAAGCTGACCCTCGACAGCCAGGGCGACCTGCGCCTGGGCCAGGCGGCGCAACTGGACCTGGCCGGGCGCAAGGTCAGCCTCAACGACCTGGACAAGTACAGCTGGGGCGGCGACGTGATCCTGCGCAGCCAGCACGGCAACATCCACCAGGCGGCCGGCTCGATCATCGACCTGCACGCCGAACACAACCAGGCCGGCAGCCTGAAGGTGGTGGCGCTGGACGCCAGTGCCGGCCAGGTCGACCTGCAAGGCCGCCTCCAGGGCGCAAGCTCCGGCCACTACGATGCCGGGGGCACCCAGGTGCCCTACGCGGGTGCGGGTTTCACCCTGCGTGCCCAGGGGCTGGCCGGTGACCTGAGCAGTGCCTTCGCCACGCTCAACCAGCGCCTGAACGACGGCGGCGTGCACGGCAGCCGGCGCTTCCAGTTCAAGCAGGGCGACCTGCAGATCGGCAACGGGGTGCGCGCCAACCAGGTGCAGGTGTCGCTGGACAACGGCCATCTGCGTGTCAACGGCCTGATCGATGCCAGCGGCGAGCGTGTCGGCAGCATTCGCCTGGCCGCCGGCAATGGCCTGACCCTGGCCCAGGGCGCGGTGCTCGATGCACATGGCAGCGTGCTGCGCGTGGACAGCTACGGCAAGATCATCGACAGCCCCAACCGGGCCACGGTGGAGCTGAATGCCGGTGCCGGGAAACTGACCCTGGCGCGTGGCGTGCGTATCGACCTGCGCCATGGCACCGACGCACCCCGCGGCGGCGCCGCCGGCCAGCACGATGGCCGCGAGCGCGGCACCCTGGCGCTGTATGCGCCGCGGCTGCGGGCCGACGACCCGACCCATGGCGACATCGCCATCGACGCCTCGCAGGCGCTGTCGATTCTTGGTGCGCAGCGCATCGACCTGTTCGCCATGGCGCGCGATCATGCGGCCCCGCAGGGCGTCGACCCGCATGTCAGCGGCAAGCCCTATGTCCAGATCGACCAGGCCTACCTCGACGCACGCCACGTGCAAAGCGTGCAGTTCATCGACAGCGCCCTGACCAACACGGCGCTGGTCAACGGCAAGCTCGCCGGCCTGGTCAAGGGTTACGCCCAGCAGTTCCACCTGCGCCCGGGGCTTGAAGTGATCACCGACGGCGACCTGGTGGTCAGCGGCGACCTCGACCTGTCGCGCTACCGCTATGCCAGCCTCAACCCCAACGTGCACAAGACCGGCGCGGTGTACGGCTCGGGCGAGGCCGGCAGCCTGAGCCTGCGTGCCGGTGGCGACGTGGAGGTGCTGGGCAGCATCAACGACGGCTTCGCGCCGCCACCCGAGACCCAGGACGACGGCGGCTGGGTGCTGCTGGAAGGGCGCCTGGCCTATGGTGCCCAGGTGGTGGTGCCCAACGGCGGGGTCGAGCTGCACGAGGGCACCGGTTTTCTGGCCGGCCAGGTGCTCAACTATGACCTGCCGATACAGGCGCGCGTGCTGGCCTCGGGCGCTGTGCTGCCAGTGCGTGCAACCCTTTCGGCCGCGATCGAGCTGCCGGCTGGCACCGTGCTCTCGGCGGCGCTCTACAACGCCGACGGCAGCCAGGCACTGGCGGCGGGCACCGGCCTGGAGGCCCCGCTGCGCCTGGAGGCCGGCATGCAACTGGGCGCCGGCACGCGGCTGGTGGTCAACACGCCCGTCACGGCCATGACCTGGCCAAAAGGCGTGGCACTGCCGTCCGATCCGGGCCACCTGCTGAACGGTGGCGCCGATGACCTGGTGCTGCTGGCGGGCAACCTGGTGCTGCAACGCGGCGCGATCATTCCGCCGCGCACCGATATCAAGCTGGGGGGCGTGGGCTCGGTGGCGCTGCGCAGCGAGGGCAAGGGCACCAACTGGGCGGTTGCCAGCATGCTGCCGGCCGGTTCGCAGTCGTGGAACCTGCGTGTGGTGGCCGGTGCCGATACCACGGCGGCCGACCCGCGCCTGGCCGACCCGAACGCCAGCGGGCGCCTGCGCCTGGCCGACCACCACGTGGGCATGCTGGCGGTAGGCGCCAGTGCCGGCTGGGTGTGGACCCAGGAAGGCATCGACGGTTTTGGTGTGGACGCCAGGCCCGGCGACCCGATCGACTTCGATGCCATCGGCTACCCCACGCTGTGCGACGAGTTCCCCACCTGGTGCGCCCGGGCACCGGCTGCCGGCGGCGGCCTGGTGTGGACCCAGGAAGGCATCGACGGCTTTGGCGTGGACGCCAGGCCCGGTGACCTGATCGATTTCGACGCCATCGGCTACCCCACCCTGTGCGACGAGTTCCCTACCTGGTGCGCCCGGGCACCGGCCGCCGGCGGTGGCCTGGCCTGGACCCAGGAAGGCATCGACGGGTTTGGCGCAGATGCCAGGCCGGGCGATCTGATCGACTTCGATGCAATTGGCTACCCCACCCTGTGCGATGAGTTCCCCACCTGGTGCGTGATGACCGCGCCAGGCAACACCGAGCACGACACGGTGCCCGGCGGCGCCTCGCGTTACAGCGTGCTGCGTACCGGTACCGGTGACCTGGACCTGATCGCCGCCGGCAACCTGGACATGACCACGCTGTTCGGCGTGTACACCGCCGGTACGGCGACCCCGGTGCCCGCCGCCTATCAACTGGCACGCGGGCAGGCCAATGACGGGCAGGTGCTGCCGGAGTTTCTCGGCGGCTACGAGGCGTTGGTCGATGGCGGCGCGCAGAGCCTGTACCAGGCCTGGTACCCGGAGCAGGGCGGCAACCTGCTGTTGATGGTGGGGGGCAACCTGACGGGCAACTCCCTCAGCCGCGAATATGGCAGCCTGACCCGCCTGGCCTACCAGTTGCCCACCGCACAGGTCGGCAACTGGCTGTGGCGCCAGGGCAGTGGCAACGCGCTGGCGGCAGACGAGCAGATACCCACGGCCTGGTGGATCAACTTCGGCACCTATGTGCGCTACCAGCGCAACAGTGTGGTGGCCGGCTTCACCGGCTTCGGCACCCTGGGCGGGGGCAACCTCGATGTCACGGTGGGCGGGCAGGCCGGCACCCTCGATGTGATCGGCAATACCGCTGACCAGTACCGCACGCAGTGGGACGACAGCGCACGTACCCAGGCCCTGCAGCTGGCGGTGGGCAGCACCGGCCGCGTGGGCCGCGATGGCAGCCTGACGCTGGGCGGTGGCGGCGACCTGAACCTGAAGGTCGGCGGCGCCGTCAACCCGACCCAGGCGGCCCTGGGGCGTGGCGACAACGCCGATGTACTGGGCGTGGCCGCCCATGACCTGCAGGGTACCCTGGTCAACCTGCGCGGCAACCTGCAGGTGTCGGCAGCGGCCGTGGGCGGTATCGACCGTGCCTACGGCGCGCTCGGGATACAGCAGGACAGCCACGAAACCCGCGCCTACGACCCGTTCCAGGCCACCCTGGCCAGCGCCAAAGGCGGCCTGGTGGTGGTGCCCGGCGACGCCACGGTGCAACTGAGCACCCGGGGCGACCTGGTGCTGGGGGCGGCGGCCGACCCGGGCCGTGTGCCCACGCTCAACACCACGCCGTTCGGCACGGCGGCGGGGGGCGGCAACAGCTGGTTCAGCCTGTGGACGGCCAACACCGCCATCGACCTGTTCTCGGCGGGCGGTGACCTGACCCCCAGCACCCAGCTGATCGAATTGACCCAGCCGGTCAGCGGTGATGCGCTGTCCGGCCTGGATACCTCGCCCACCGACGGGCGCTTTGTCTACCCGTCGATCCTGCGTGCGGTGGCGGCCTCCGGCAACCTGTACTACGGGAACTCCGCGCAGTACCGGGAGAAGAACCGGCTGCAGGGCGCGAGTGGCTACTCGTTGCTGCTGGCACCTTCGGCCAATGCCCAGTTGCAGCTGGTGGCGCAGGGTTCGATCTACGCCGGTGGCTATGCGATCAACCAGTCCGGCGCCGCACCGTCGGCCCTGGCCACGCCGTTCAACCCGGGTTTCATCGGCAGCTACAACGGCCACAGCGTCAGCAACCAGAGGCCAGACGGGATTGCGGCAGACCTGGAAGCGGGTCGCTTCCCGCTGTTCGCCTTTGGCAGCACCAGCACCGCCAATGCCTACGGGCAATTGCAGCCGGCGCGCATCTACGCCGTGAGCGGCGACCTGGTGGGGGTGCGCTCGGGCGAGGTCCTGAACTTCGGCAATGCGCGCAATGGGGCCGTCTGGTACGAGGGCGCCGCACCGGTGTGGATGATGGCGGGGCGCGACATCGTGTACAGCGGTACCGGCCTTGGCGAGACCACCTACGTGCCGGCGATGATGTCGGACATCGTCGGTGCGCTGGCGCTGTCCAGCGGCAACCTGTTCGTGCACAACCACGCCACCGATCACTCGCAGGTGGTGGCTGGGCGCGACATCCTGTTCAGTGGCCTGAACGTGGCAGGCCCCGGCACGCTCACCGTCAGTGCCGGGCGTGACCTGCGCCAGGAGGACCGTGCAGCCATCACCAGCCTGGGCGCCATCGTCACCGGCGACAACCGCCCCGGCGCAAGCCTGGTGTTGCAGGCCGGTGTGGGCGCCCAGGGGCCAGGGTATGCGCGCTTTGCCGAGCTGTACCTGAACCCGGCCAACCTTGCCGACAGCAACCAGAGCCTGGCGGCGCAGCCGGGCAAGGTGGCCAAGACCTACGCCGAGGAGTTGCGTCAATGGCTGGCCGAGCGCTACGCCTTCGAGGGCGATGCGGCCCAGGCGCGGGCGCGGTTCGCCAGCCTGCCGGCGACCGAGCAGGCGGTGTTTGCGCGCCAGGTGTACTTTGCCGAGCTGCGTGCCGGCGGCCTGGAGTACAACACCGTGGGTGGGCCGCGCCAGGGCAGCTACCTGCGCGGGCGCAATGCGATCGCGGCGCTGTTCCCCGAGCAGGACGTGGCCGGCAACCCGATCCGCTACGACGGCGACATCCTGATGTTCGGCGGGGCCGGGGTACGTACCCAGGTGGGGGGCGCGATCCAGATGCTCACCCCCGGTGGCCAGCAGGTGTTCGGCGTGGAGGGCGAGGCGCCGCCGGCCGGTGCCGGGGTGATCACCCAGGGCAACGGCGATATCCAGCTGTACGCGCGTGGCAGCATCCTGCTGGGGCAGAGCCGCATCATGACCACCTTTGGCGGGTCGATTCTGGGCTGGTCGGCCGAGGGCGACATCAACGCCGGGCGTGGTTCCAAGACCACGGTGGTCTACACCCCGCCGCGCCGGCTGTACGACACCTGGGGCAACAGCAGCCTGTCGCCCACGGTGCCGAGTACCGGTGCGGGTATCGCCACCCTGGCGCCGGTGGTGGAAGTGCCGCCGGGAGACATCGACCTGATTGCGCCGCTGGGCACCATCGATGCGGGGGAGGCGGGCATCCGGGTGTCGGGCAACGTCAACATTGCCGCGTTGCAGGTGGTGAACGCGGCCAACATCCAGGTGCAGGGTGATGCCAAGGGCATGCCGGTGGTGGCGGCGGTGAACACCGGCGCGATCTCGTCGGCGAGTGCGGCGGCGTCGTCGGCGACCCAGGCCGCCGAAGATGCGGTGCGCCAGCAGCAGGCCGCGGCCCGCCAGCGTCAGCCGTCGGTGATCACCGTGCAGGTGCTGGGGTTTGGTACCGAGCGCCTGGTGCCGGGCAAGGAGGGCGCGAGCCTGGGGCCGCAGTACAACCCGCAGAGCCCGGTGCAGGTGCTGGGGGCCGGGGCGCTGGATGAGCAGGCGCGGGGGCGGTTGACGGAGGAGGAGCGCGGGAATCTGGTGCTGTAGGGTTGCCAGGTTCGGTTCGGGGCGGGTGGGCCGGTCGTTGCTACCCGCTTACCGCCCCAGGTGCCCCAGCGGCAGCGCCCCCTGCGGCTTGATCGTCTTGATTGCGAAGTTGCTGCGGATATCCCGGATCCCCGGCAGCTTGAGCAGCGTGTCGGTCAGGAACCGCTCATAGCCGCGCAGATCCGGCACCACCACATGCAACAGGAAATCCGACTCGCCCGACACCAGAAAGGCGCTGACCACCTCGGGCAGGGCCAGCACGGCCAGGCGGAAGTTTTCCGCTTCGACCTCATGGTGCCGCTCGACCTTCACCCCCACGAACACCGTCAACCCCAGGCCGACTGCCTCGGCTTCGAGGCTGGCATGGTAGCCGCGGATCACCCCGGCTTCTTCCAGCAGCCTCACCCGTCGCAGGCACGGCGAAGCCGACAGCCCGATCTCTTCGGCCAGTTGCACGTTGGTGAGGCGCCCGTCGCGCTGCAGTGCGCCAAGGATGCGTTGGTCGTAACCGTCCAGCTTGGGGTATGTTGGGTCGTGGTTTGGCATAAGTGGCCTGTGGCTAGGTATCGAATTGGTACATCCTGCCAATAATAGCCCCGTTGCGGGCGCATAACGCAAGCACCTGCCTCGACCTTCCGGCATAGAATTTTCACTCTGTTGCCCCAGCCTGAGGTCGTTGAAATGGACGAAAAACTGCTCTACCTGACTGCCCTGACGATGATCTACCTGATGCCGGGCCCGGACATGATCCTGCTGCTGCAGACCGGTGCGCGCCAGGGGCGGCGGGCGGCGCTGGCGACCGTGCTGGGGCTGGCGGTTGCCCGGGCGTGCCACGTGACCCTGGCCGCCGTCGGGCTGGCGACGCTGTTCAAGGTACTGCCCTGGACGTTCGAGGTGGTCAAGTACACCGGGGCGGCCTACCTGCTGTGGCTGGGGGTGAAGATGTTCAGGCCCGTGGCGGGTGCAGTGCAGGGCCCGGGGGGTGCAGCGGTACGTGGCACGTGGAGGGCGGCGATAGCGCAGGGCTTTCTGACCAACCTGCTCAACCCCAAGGCCTTGCTGTTCTGCTCGGTGCTGTTGCCGCAGTTCATCCACCCCGCACAGGGGGCGGTGGGTGAGCAGTTCGCGCTGCTGGGGCTGGTGCTGGTGGTGATGGGGATGATGTTCGATGGCGTGTATGCACTGGCCGGCGGGTGGGTCGGGCGCCAACTGGAGCAGCGCGCGCTGGCGCAGAAGGTTCAGCAGTGGGTGTTTGGTGGGCTGCTGGTGGGGTTTGCGGTTCGGTTGGTCTGGGTGCAGCAGGGG
>NZ_MVOK01000041.1:0-27255 GCF_002018915.1 Pseudomonas sp. MF6396
GGTCAGGCCGGACGCGTAACTGGGAACCGATCGGCACCGTGTTGTTGAACCCGGATCGAGAGCAACAGAACGAGAAAATGGCGGCATAGTTAGACGGTTGACGCGACAACTACCTTGAAAAATGCCGGAGCCTGGATGGTAGTGGCGTGTGCGATCCTCATCTCGTGGCCCCGGCTCCCTGCCGCTCGCCCTCACATGTTTTTACCGAGGTTGCAATGGACAAATCGGAAATGAGCAGGCTTTTGGAGCTTCAAGTGCAAGAAAAGCTGAGGGATGGCTATTCAATAACCACCTATGCGATGGACGCAGCTAGTCGGGATCGTGTGAGGTGTGGGATGAAGACCAAAGGTCATTCCCTTCCTAACGAGAATCATGCGGTGGAGGACTGGCAGGAATACATCGGCAAACTGGAGACGGGGGCGTACAAATCGGAAGTGAGGACAAAAGTGATCGAGACGGGCGACTCTCCAATCATCGGTCAGTCTGCCGGCGGCAGTGGTACGGTGGGTCTGTGGAAGGCCCGACGTCACTGAGACAGTGGAGGCTAATACGCCTCGGGACGTAAGGGCTAACAAAGGCGCCCCGGCGAAAAAAAACTGGGCCTTTGATATACAAAGAGCCCAGTCCTGGTAACCACAGCTGCCGCGGCGCTGTAGGTGGAGAATCCACCGTTACCAAGACTGAGCTCACCTCTTTATCGCCATTAGGATAGTCGACAGCAGTACGACGTCCTGCTTGGCTAGCTTGCGAATCCCCACCAGTTGCACCTGGCTGCTATTTGAAGGACATACGTCCGGGGAAGTCATTTGCGCTGCTCACGTAGTGGTGAGCGACCTGAGGGATAACCGCTTCGACCTAATCGTCCAGCTGTGTTGTTAGTTCCTGGGAGACGCCCGGACTCAACGTATTGTCTGATCTCAGAGACTGGCGGTGCATCACCGAGTCGAGAACACAGAGGCAAACACAGGGGATGCATTAGGGAGCGGAGATATCAGGCGGTATGTGGGTAGTGCGCTAACCCGTTACCGTGTTGCTGACTACAAAGGAGGCTTCGCGACCTCGGACCTGACTGGCATGTCCAGTGGGAGTATCCGTTAACTTTGCCTCAGGTGATGTTCAACATGGGCTGATAAACACCATTTCTAGACCAAAAAAAACCGGCCCTGAGGCCGGTCATGCAATTTGGTGCGGGTGCTCACGTGCCCCGTTTAGTCACGGTGGTGGACGCCATGAGGTCGAAGATGAACTGAGATTTCACAGTGAAAACCGGAACCGCGACGAAGGCTGCAAGCACAACGGCTAGCACGAGCGGATGCCCGATGCTGAGCAGAAGCAAGACCGACATGATCTTCAAGGTGGTGCGCAAGATGCACTGCCAGATGGACAGGTTGCCGTTGAGCGAGATCGTCCTGACACGGAACAACAGCTTGCCGGCCGTCGTGCCACGCCAGGTCCTGGTCAGTGTCGCTTCGTAGATCAACCACACCAAAGGCAACAGAACAAGGAAGTAAGGTGCCAGGCTGAGTGCTGCACCCTCAGTCCAGCTCAGGCCCGGGGTAGCAACGTCGAATGGGCCCGACGTATCGACATGGGCATTATGAGCCATGACTAAAGCCAGTAGTGCTAGCGATCCACCCAGTACCAGCGATACCAATACAAAATCAGTCGTGGTTGCCGCTATGCGCTGAGCGACGTTCAGCAGTTTGGAGCCAATTTTCATCGTTCACCTGATTGTTTGTGGAGGGCTAGAACATGGTGCCCAACGCATCGAGTGCTGCCTTTTGCGCGTTTGTAGGTTCGGCCGGTGTCGCATCTTGAGAACCATGCGATGGGCTGGCTTCGTCAAGGGCATCTGCGCTTGAGAGCAGCTGAGGCTGTTGGTTGATGAGTGAGTCCTGAGCACCCATACCGTATACAGGTGGTGTGGCGACAGGTACTGACTCTGGATGAACCTCGGCAGCACCATTGTCCAAGGGAGCACCAGCAGTTTGGGGCCCCATCGGCTCAGGTTGCAGGGGAGGGCGAACCTCCTCGACAACCAAGGCCGGCTCCATCGGTTCAGCGGGAGCTAGGGGCTCTGGGGGGGGCGCGACTCCCTGAGCTTTGACAGCTCCAGGTTTTGCGGTGATCTCACGCTGCCGTGGTACCCGTTTTTTTCGTGTCGGCGGAGCTGCACTATCACGCTTGGATTGACGGCCCGTCGCAATCATCCCCCCCGGGCCAGCAAGAGCGTCATTCAGAGCTTCGTCTAGGGTACCGGCCTCTCTGTGGCTCAAAAACCACTGATAAAAGACACCCCTGATAAGAGGCGTATCTTTTCCGTATGGCAGTTCGGACATGAACTCCAGCAAACCTGGGCAAACGTCCTCTGGAATATTCAGATTGATTTTGCGCTCAGTTTCATTAGGGTCATATACACGAATGAGCTTAGCCATTTACAGCAGACACCCTTTTGGCATTCGCGTTTACTATGCTCCGGATGATTTGTCCTAGGGCATAGCGTGCAAAACCGTCGGCAACAGCCCAGCGAGGATTTTTTACAAGAATGCTGTGTTGCCATACATCTTTGGCACGACCATAGATCGCCTCGGCGCTTCCACCCGCAACCAAAATACCATTGAGCGACCGTGCATCGTCGGAAAACAACGAGTTACCTTTAGAAATAACCTCCTGAACCACGTGCTGTTGAGCATCGGTCACTTGCTCTTGAATGTTTACTTCTTGACCGTACTGAAAAAGAGATTTGGTGCTGAACGATTCCTCACACTCCACCAGGCTTGCTTGGATCTCGCGCTTGCCCAAGATACGTCGCAACTGCTCTGCAGCTGCACTCATCCCTGCGCAGGAGTCAGCGCCCCGTTCAATATATTGACCCTCCCTCATCAGAAGAAAGTCAGTCGAGTAATGCCCGCCCTCGATGACGCCATAGGATTTAGGCCTTCCGTTAGCACCATTGATCAAATTCTCAATGGGCATGCCTGACTGATCCAGGATGTAGTCGCAGTAAGCGCCCATTGGCTGAGGAAGCGCTTTCAACTCGACAGTTTTTGGGAGTGCTTTCTTAGTGCGCTCGACCAAGCTGTCCTTGCGAGAACCGAACAACTTGGACGGCGTGCCGATGATGACAAATGCCTCATCAATTCCTTGAACACCCTTGGCACGGAGCCTGGTGAAAGCCGACTGAATAAGCGCCAGGTATTCCGGGGTATCCGTCCAGTTGTCGTTCAGTCCGATAGAGGAGGTGAGATTGCCCTGGAGGCGAGCGGTATCGCCAGTGAAGTATGCCTTGCCATCGACAACCTCGGTCTCGGCCTGGGCGCGAGCCGCAGTCGTCGGGTCGGTGAGTTCGACAGCTGGAACCGCCAGAGTGGGGTACATGATCTCAGTTCGTTTGCCTTCGTGGTAAGCGACGACTTTAATGGCGCTACGACCCGCATCCAAACCGATTGCTACGCGACCTTTCATGAAATAAAACCTTTATAAACCAGCGACTTAGAATGGTTAATGATGCGCACTGTGCAGTGTGCAGTACCTACAGTGCAGTGCGATGTAGCTACTGTGCTGTATGCATTGATGGGAGTCTAAGATACATAACACGTATTGACAATACTGGATGATGACAAAGAAAATCCGCCTGAGCGCGCCTCCCCGGCGCGGCTATACACAACCCCCCGGCGAACGCTTAAACAATGGCTATACACAACCCCCCCTCCATCGACGATTTCGAAGAGCTTCGGCGCAAAGGCAAGGAGTCGGTCGACACTGCCGTCGACTACCTGATTCGAATCGATCAGCTCCTGGTCCGCATGGGCGAATTGCTCTACGTCATGCAGCCGTTCCAGACGGGACGCATAGGGATCGATTTCAACCAGCACCGAGGCCAGTCGAGGCCATTCGTACGGGTGTACCGAAAGCTCAAGGCCGGCAAGGGGAAATGGATGTCTACGAACGTGAGCCACAAAGGCCTCACGAAGAGAGTGAAGCGAGCCCGAGAATTCGAGCCCAACCACAAGCTAGTTCTGAGCCTGTGCGAAAGGGTTTCCAAACTCTTTGACCTCAGAGCCGAAATGCACGAGCGGGTACGAAATATGAGCCATGGCGTAAAGCTAACGCTCAAGGCCAGGGAAGATGATCTGGCATCTCTTGAGACTCTGGTGGGCAGCATGCTGGACCAGGTGGAAACGAAGTTCGAAGGAGAGCTCGACGTGGATGAGTAATCCCTAATCAGTTTCGCGAAGGCCTTGTCGATCAACGTCGGCAGGGCCTTTTTTGTGGCTGAGGTCGACCAGAAACAGCTCGGTGACAGGCCAAGTAGGAACCGGGCTACGGGTAAAGCGGACTAGAAGCAAATCGGTGTTACGCGATGTGTGACTCTGCGGCTTTGGCGAAGCTAACTAGAAGCTGACCGGTGTTATGCGCAGTGGGATCCCGCGGCTTTGGTAAAGCGGACCAGAAGCCTACCGGTGATTTGGCGAAGTCTTATCCGGGCTCTTGCTGAGCGTAGTGTGATCCGGCCGCTGAGAATTGCTTTTGCATTCGGTGGTGAGCTGACTTCTATCCGGGCCTGGCGGTGTTTGACCCGAACTGCTTCGCGCCCGCTCCCTTAATCTAATTTAATTCTCTTCATTCATTTTCTCTTTTTCCGGTCGCACCATCGACCTCATTCTGGCGCCGGCACTTGTGTGGGATTCTCTTTTTCCGCTGCTCGTTGTTCCACGCCTCGTTCTGCAAGTTTGGTTTGGGTGGCTGTCGTGTGGCTGGCTGTTGTGGATCTGCCAGTTCTTTCTGTGCCGCTTGTGCCTTTGCACCCGCCGGCTCCCTGCTGCTGCTGACGTATTGGGTTCATTCTTCTGCTGTGGATTCTCTTTTCTCTCCTCTTCTTCATCTCCATTATTTCACTGCGACTTCTACGTCGTCTGCTGTGCGTGAGAGCATTGGTGGTGGAATCCTATTGTTCTCGCACCAGTTCTAGATGTTGAATTGTGCCATCGCTAGTTTGGGGTTTCGTTGTTGCGCTGCCGCATTGGCATTTCATTGTGCTGGCGCTTGTTCTGCTGGCGCAGGTTTGACGCTTTTGCTCCTGCCGACAGCATAACCATTTGTGCCTTTCGCTACTCCCCCGCGGCCGGCGCTCGACATCAGTCCCTGAGGGTTGCGTCAAGCGAAACAGCCCACCGGCAGTCGGTGGCGACCCCAAGAAGGATCTGACGGGGGAGGAGAGCGACGGGCTGAGAAGGATGCGACGGGGGGAGGAGAGCGGCTGGCTGTGCAGGGGCTCGATGCTGGTCCTGCAGCTGGCCTCCGATGATCGGTCGCGGTCGGTGGTGGGCGGTGTGAGACCTGTTGCTGCGGTTTGCGATCCTGGGCTTGGCCGGCAGAGTGCGATGCCAGGCGGCCGGTGGTGGTTGAAGCTAGATCTGTGCGGGCGGTGCTCGATCCGGCTCGCAGCGTGTGATGATTGGCTGGCGGTGGGCGGTACGTGACCTGCTTGGCGAGGGCCGACCCGGCTGCTGTCCTGGTGCCGAGTGGTGGTACTTTGGCCTGGTCGGATTCGTCTCAGCTCAGGCTGCTTGGAGCCGCTTTTCTCTGTTCTGTGTCTTGTGGGTAGGAAGCACTTCATTGCCTCCATGATCCTCAGCTCATTGCATGCGTGCGTGCATGCCCATAGGCGATTGTGGCCCGGGGTATCTCTGCTAGCGAGCGCCTCCCTTTTCGTTGCTGGGCGGCGTATCGGCGCAGACGGGGCCGGCTTTTATGGCTTCGCATGAGCATAAATGGTTGTGCTCTGGCTTTCCGCTTTTGTCTCCCCTCGTTCATAAATGGTTGTGCTGGGCGCCCAACGCTTTTCTCGCTCCAGTGTCATAAATGGTTGTGCCTGTATTCGTAACACGTATCTATAATTTGTCTTGCATCCATACAAATCTATAGGTATCGTGGAGCCATAAATGGTTGTGCCAAGGAGCCACCGAGATGAACACGTCCTTTGTGATGAAACAGGTTGGGAAGGGAGCCGGGTCGATCGCTCTGGCTGCTGCAGCTTGTCTGTTTGCTGCATACGTTCGACAGGCCTTCGGTGGCTGGGCCTTCGCCGGCTCGTTGCTCCTGGTCATCGCAGCCAGCATTCCGATGGTCCTGTTCTTCAACCTGTTTGCTGATCCAAACGCGAAGCGCAGCAACAAGGTTCGGTTGATGGATGAGAAGGAGAGCCATAACCCCTTCAACGACATGTTCAACAATTTCCACCGAGACGACTGATCAACTACTCGCACCTCAAGGAGGCCGGCAATGGCCGCGAAAGCTTTCACCCCAAACAAAGACCAGGCTGTTGCCCTGGGCAGTACCGCAAAGCGCTTGCTGATCCGCGCCAAGGCGGGCGCTGGTAAGACCTCGCTGCTCATCGAGCACGCCCTGCGGTTCCCAGCCCAGCGCCTGCTGTATGTGACTTTTGGCAAGGCCAACAAGGAGGACGCAGCTGCTCGCTTCCCTGACAACGTGACCACAAAGACCAGTCATGGGCTTGCTTGGGAAGTCGGTGGCCAGTTCAAGAAGGTTGGCAAGCAGGATGATCTCCACCCATCCCAGCTGGCCAAGCAGTACGGGATCCCAATGGCGTTCGCTCGCCACCTGTATGTCACCCTGCACAACTACATGGTCTCGGCAGACCGGCAGATCCTGGCAGCGCATGTGCCGGCACAGATCGTTGGCGATGACCGTGAGAAAGCAGCGGAGTGGGCGAAGGTTGTTTGGGAAGACCTGCAGCGCCTGCGCCAATGGTCTCGCGGGTGCGGCGATAGCCAAGCCGAGCGTGCCGAGTTCCTGGAAACCACTCACCTGCGAATGCCGCACGACGGCTACCTGAAACTGTGGAGCCTGGGTGACCCTGACCTGAGCCACCGCTACGACCAGATCCTTCTGGACGAGTACCAGGACACCAATCCTGTCTTTGCTGCGGTGATCCTGCGCCAGAACTGCCCGCTGCGCTTGGCCGGTGACGACTTCCAGGCAATCTTCGGTTTCCGTGGTGCCTACAACACCTTCGAACCGTCGCAGTTCGACCAGGTCGTATCGCTGAGCGAGAGCCACCGTTATGGCGCCGGCATCGCCGAGCTGGCCACCATGCTCTTGCGTGAGTTCGCCGGCGAGCAGGAGCCAGTGCGCAGTTCACGCCATGAGCTGATTACCCGCTTCGCTGTCGACCGCACCAAGCCGTACGCGATCATCGGGCGCACCAATGCGAAGCTGTTCGCCAGTGCTGTCCAACTGCTGGAAGGCCAGCGTCTGCACTTCGTGGGTGGCGTCAACGAGTACCCGTTCGACAAGCTGGTTGAAGTGCACCACCTGCGCGCCAACACGGGTGTCCGTCTGCGCGACCCTTTGCTCAGTGCATTCCGCTCTCTCCAGGATCTGGAGGCTTATGCCAACGACACCGATGACAAAGAGATCCACGCCCTCATCAGTGTTGCCAAGCAGTATGGCGATCAAATCCCGAGCCTGGTACAGCGCATCAAGGACGCTTGCGTCAGCGACATCAATGACGCGACCGTCATTCTGTGTACTGCCCACCGCTCGAAAGGTTTGGAGTTCCCGCAGGTGGTCCTGCTGAGCGACTTCCTCAACCTGATCACCGATGCCGGCCTGCCGCTGGTGCTGGATACCCCTGAGCTGCGCCAAGAGCTCCACCTGCTGTATGTGGCGCTGACCCGTGCGATGGAATCCATTGAGGTGAATGAGCAGATCCAGGCAGTTTTGCGTTACTGCGAGACCGCTGGGGTGGTGGGTGAAGCGGTGGAACCTGTCGCGAAGCACACCGAACAAGTGGGGGGCCTATCGCTGGTTGTGAGCCCTGAACAAGAGGCCGAGACCTTTGCTGCGATCACCGGCGTGGGGGCGCTTTCCAAAGTGGTTGAGTTGGTCGGCGCCGATGCTGCCCTGCTGTTCGAGGGCGATGAGGTTGAGTCGCGCATCGAGCTGGCCATCCTGCGTCATGCGGCCCTGACTGCGGTGGCGATCGGGGGCGTAGTGGGTGTCTCCGTATCCCAGGCGGCCGATACCGTTGCCTCGATGGTGCGTCAGGGTCGCCTGCATGGTGGCCTGTTCATCGGTTGCCCAGATATCACCGGGCGCCTGGTCAGTGACCTGCACCTGGAAGTGGCCTGATGCACTACCTACTGATCGTTGCAGGGGGCGAACATGGCTGACGATTTCATCCGGATCTTCTACCGCCGGGAAGCGGGCGGAAAATCCAAGAAATCATCCGTTTCCATTGACCCGCTGATGTTCGAGATTTTCGTCAAGATCAAGGGGAGCATCGGTGAGGCCCGGGACACCCTGAGGGAATGGGCGAAGGCTGCGGATACCGAGCGTACCGATGCGAACTACCGCATGGGGAACTCTCGAATTGTGCAGCAGCGAATGTCCCAGGAAATCCTGGACATGGTCAATGAGGGCATGGCCGCTCGGGCGGTGAAAGAGACGACAGCCGCGGGCGAGGGTAAAGGCCGGGGTTCTCGACGGGGCAAGCGGGCGGTGGGTGTCGCACCCTCGCATCAGCTGCCGGCGGTCACCGGGCACCTCTCGGAGGATCACGTCTAGCGGCGTTGCTGGCGCTCATGATCGTGCCAGGCGGCGCAGGGTTCGAATGGTTCGTTTGTGTAATTGGTCAAGTCGGCGCGCATGATTGCAGGACGGTGACTTGCTTTGGCTACGGGAGGTTTGGAGAGAGATGTTGCACGACACGAGCGTGTCGGTGAGAGGGGATAACTCACCCTAACGGTTTCACGCCCAACGAGCAATACCCAGGGCAGATTTGTTAATCGGCGGAGGCGGCGGTGCTCCTCCCGAGCTTGAAGCTTAATCACATTTACTTGACCAACATCACAGGCGGATTACGCGCCTTTTTTTAACCAGCAAGCGTATTGGTACGCGTAAAGAATTAAATCAGGAGGAAGGATGTCAATTTTCAATGGCCTGGACGGGTTGGGTGTCCCGCTCTTGGTGGTCTGCGCCATCGGGTACGTCGCCCTCAAGATGCTGAAGGGTCGCAAAGGCTACTCAACCAAGCACTACCAGTGCATCCCCCTGCTCACCGAGCGCGAGCAGGACTTCTTCTGGCGACTCAGGGAGGCAGTTGGCAACGACCTGGTCATCGCTCCCCAGGTCGTGTTCGGTGCCTTCATCAAGGTGAAGGCCACCGCCCTGACCGATAAGAACCATGCACGGCACGTGGTGGCCCACAACCGCTGCGACTTCCTGCTCTGCGACAAGAAGCTCAAGCCGGTGGCGCTGGTCGAGGTCGACGACTCCACGCACAACAGCTCGAAGGCCAAGGCAAAGGACCGGCGTCGAGACGAGCTGATGAAAGCCGTGGGGGTTTCCGTGCATCGGTACCGCGGGATGCCGTCGGCCCGAGAGATCCGCAGGGACCTAAAGCTTTAGAGCTCAGGACCCTTCCAACCCGGAATTCGAACACAGTAGGTGAGCAATATGAGTGACTTCGATTCATCCAGCGAATACTTCGCTCGCGCAGCAGATTCGGCCGGCGAGGAGAGGCTGACATTCAGGTGGGTGTTCATTGGATTGGTGGTGCTGTACGTCGTAGTTGCGGCAGTCAGCATAGGCGTCCTGGTCTTCAAGGTGCCCGTGAGTGGTGAGGAGCTTCAGCATGCAACCTGGTTGGTCATCTCCCCACCCATTTACACCGCGATGTTCGGCGCATTGTCCGGCTTGTGGCTGCTGCTCTATATGCAAATGATCAGGCCGATGACCCTCGGCCTGGGCGTACTCATGGTCAGCTTTGTTGCGGGCGTTTCATGCCCTCCAAGCGTCTCCTTCCGCAGCGCCGTACTGGCTGGGGAAGCGAAAATTGGCTGTTACGAGTACGCCAACCATAGCTGCAGCGACATGCAGGGCCTGTCCAGCAGTCCAGACAGCCTTCATCAGTCAGGTCGAGCGGCTCGACACCTAATCATCCCCGTCGAGGTGATTGCATTCCTTCGAGCGCCATTCGATGTATTCAGGGCGGATCGACTCAACCACATGCTCGATACGCAGCGCGTGGAACTGGCAGAAGAGATCCACAAGGGCTTGATGAACCAGGCCACACCCTCCCTTCACCCCTAACTACATACCCAACAGGTGAGCATCATGAGTGACCACGATTCATCCAATGACTACTTCGATCCTGCACCCGGTAAGGCCGGCGAGGGATCGCTAATCTTCGCGAGTCTGTTCCTAGCCTTGTTGGTGCTGTACGTCGTGTTTGCCGTAATCAGCACCGCCGTACTGAACTTCAAGGCACCTGTAACCCCCGAGGATCTGAAGCATGCCTCCTGGTTGGTAAGTCCCCCAGCACTCTCGTTCATTGTGTCCGGTGTGAGCCTCTTCGCGTTCGTCATAGGCGCCTTTCGAGCTTTCGTGGGCAGTGCATTCGGGTTGGTACTGGTCATGGTTGGAGTCGTGAGTGGCACCGCTATCTTCCCGAGCGTCTCATTCCGTAGCGCTGTTCTGGCAGGAGAGGCGAAAGTGGGCTGTTACGACTACACCAGCCGTGCCTGCACCGAAATGCTGGGGCTGCCAAAAAGCGCGGGTTCCGATCAGTCGAGCAAAGTCGAGCACCAGGGCTCGGCGCCGATCGAGGTGCTGGCATTCGTTCGAGCCCCTTTCGATGTCTTTAAAGCGGGGCAGCTCAACCAAATGCTCGATGCGCAGCGCAGCGAGTTGAAGAAGCAACTGGACGCCTACGCCGAGTAGTCAGGGAGGAGGTGGCCGGCGCCGGCCACCCCAGATAAACCACAAACCCACCGAGCAGGGTGGGCCTCTGAATTCACTTGTACGAACGCTCTGAGCACAGAGATTTCTGCACCATGGGAGCAGTGTTATGACAACGATCTTTGGGATTATTTTCGGTTGGTTTTCAGGCATCGCGCTGGCAGGCGCATTTATCGCAATCTTCATCATGTTTGATGCGGGAGTGGAGCTTCTGGGGTTCACCCAGATTACCTTCGGGTACTACGTAGTGAGCCTGATGCTTTGTGTCACCATGTTGGCGATGTCCAAGCCAGCGCGACGCCACCTGAAATTCATGGGTTTGTTCGCCTTCGCCTTGTTCCTGGTCATGGCGGTGGGGCTTGGGAAGGTTATCGAACCTGTACCCGCGGGGGATCAAATTGAGCTGATGCGTGCCCAGGCGGAAACCTTTGCTGTGTTCCTAGCCCAAGCTGTCATGTATGTGGTGCCTGGAGCGTTGGCGCTGCTCTACACGATGCTTGCCTACAACGGCGTACGTGAAGAGCGCGAGCGTAATCGTGTGAACATGGCCGGTTAAGACTGTGAACCGGCCAGCCGAGTCTGGCCGGATCCAAACACAGAACAGAAGGGAGTTAGGCGATGCATAAGCCTGGGTTGGACGCAACGAGTGGTGTTGACCGAAGCATGGTTTACAGGGTGCTGGGCGCAATCTGCGTGGCCCTGGGGTTTTTTTGTATCGGCCCCATGGTGATCGATCAGCAGCTGGTGAACATCGCTCTGAACATGTCGCCAGAGAAGACCGCTGTGATTATGCTGTCGGCGGCCGGTGTGGTGTTGTTCCAGAGGGGAATCGCCGGCTTCATGGTGCTGATGCTGGGATTCCTGGTTGCTGGGGCGGCGTGTGAGCTGTACTACGCTCTCGATGCGGTTAAGATGATGGCGGTAATAGGTTTCCCGTTCTTCATGCTTGGGATCGGCGTGCTCATCTTCAACCCGGCTCACTGACACCCATGCAACCCGTTAAGCCCGCCGATTGGCGGGCTTTGTCGTTTAAGGCCGCTGCCGCACGGCTTATTGAACTTCACGCCCAGTCCTGATGTTGGGGCCACGCTGATAACCATCTGGTAAAGTATAGATACGTGTAAAGAATCTATTTTGCCGTTATGATGTGATTTCGTAGGGCGGCCCTCGGTATCCCTGGGGCCTCATGACGCGATCCTCAGCGGATCCAGGGGAGGGGGCATGGCCAAACAAGATGAGATGACGAATCGATCCATCGCGATCCTGATCAATCTGTCTGCGGGCTTGGACGAAGCCGGCATCGCGTGCGGCGATGAGCGCGTGCCGCTCACAGCAAACTTGCGCCTGGCCGCAGCCGCCGGAGCCGCCTCGTTATCCCAGCGAGCCAAGCGGTCGACGCCGTTCTCGAATCAGACGAATAGTCCGCATGTGAAGTTGGTCAAGACCGCCGCAAACTGGCTCGACCAGCTCAAGGTGGTTAAAGGCTTCCACGGGGACGTCTCGGCTGCTGAGTTTCTCGGTGTCAGCCAGACTCAGTTCTCCCGCTGGCGTACCGGTAAGGACCTTCTGGACAATTACCACGCCTGGCAGATCGCAGCAGCGTTGAATGTGAACCCGATGGTGGTGATCGGCAGCGTTGGTTTCCACCACTCACGCGACACTGATCGCACCAGGTGGCTGGCCATGCTCTCAACGGTCCTTGATTCGGAACTCCCTGCGTTACCTGCGCAGACGCCGTCAGCGCCAGCCCGGGCAGCCGAGCAGGCACAGCAACAGGCATCTGCTCCAATTAGTAGCGGAGGCAACGCTGAGTCGACCGCTCAGGGCAGCAAATGGACAGACGAGGAGGATCAGCGGCTCGTTGCGAGCTACCGTGACGGCTCAGCGATCGACACCCTAGCCACCGCACACAGGCGCACTCCCAAGGCCATTTTGCTGCGACTCAGCAACACGCACCGCTTGATACCGGCTGAGCAGCTCGCGAGCTTGTGTGAGCTCTACAGAGTAAACCTGAACAGTCCTGGGAACGGGCGCAAGACCGAACAGAGAAAGGGCTCTCCGCGGCAGAGAAGGGGAAAGGCCAAGGAACATGCCCCTACGGTGTTCCTTTGAGCGACCAGGTACCTGAGTGTTCAACTGCTGGCGCTAGGAGTGCAGATGTACTCCTGTCGTGCAAGCGGCAATTTGAGCAGGCCTACCAGCTTCTGACTTGACCAAATGTGCCATTCGAATCACCAGAAACTAACGATGGCACATTTCGGACGGCGCCAGCCCAGTATTTCCGGGGTGGGATTGAAGGTTCGGCAACAGACACTAGCGATGGCACATTTCACCTTCACCTGATTCGGCGGGAATACGGTCCAAAAACACAGGCACGAGTTTGGGAGTGGTTTGGTCAAAAGCCTGAAGAAAGAACGGAACAGGCCTTGGACATTGATCGTATCGCCGAGGAGTGCGGTGAACTCAATACTGACCTTGGTACGAAACGAGGATCGAAAGTCAGCTGAGGAGGCTAGCCCGGGCAGGGAGGACGCTCATCTTGATCTGTGACTTGTGGGCCTGGGAATTGTTATCTGCAGGTGTTGCCCATTTCGAGTTGACCAGTGAACGCGATGGCGCTGTCGGCCTCGCACCTATTCAATCCTGCTGCTGGCAGAAGTCAGCCAATGGAGATCATGGATGTGCACACCCAACGAACAGGCTTCACACAAACTGATGGCCAGCTCAATCGAGCTGATCACCGACCGGGACGAGAAGTTCTCTGCTGTCGTAACCAGCATGGGCAGCTATGGCAACAGGTCTTTCCAAGAGGCCTTCAAAGTGCAGTACCCAGAGGACTGGGCGACGATTGAGCGAAGCTACTCCTTGCCCGGGCTCCACTATGGGGAGGTAGGGCGGTGTGTCGATGGGAAATGGACCTTGATGGCGATCGAGCCTTCACCTTTCGCACTGCTGGACGCGCAGTACTGCGACTACCTGCGGAACCCGCCCTTTTAGCGATCCGCTGGCATGCTCTGCACTCTGGCCTGGCACGCTGCCCGGCCGCATGAACGCTGCACCCACTCCGGCCATGCTTGGCCGGAGTTTTTTTGGCCCATCAGAGGGGGCGGCCAGCTCGCCCGCAGCCGGGGGGTAGCAATAATAAATTGTCGTATAGTTTAATTAATCATTGATAAAGATTGTCCTATAGTTTAATTTATCTGTCCTGTAAGTACACAAACCAGGGGAATCTATCCACCTGGCGGGCGCCACACTCTTTTAGGACGGCTGCATGCTGATCAAAAAAATCCTCACTCACTTCCACTTCTGCTGCGGCTTGGGCGGTGGTGCCAAAGGCTTCAACCAGGCGAAGCCTATCGTCGGCAACATGCAGGCTGAATGGGAGTGCCTGGGAGGCGTCGACGTTGATCCGGCCGGCCTTGCAGACTTCAAGCGTTTGACCGGTGTTGAGGGCACGCAGTTGGATCTCTTCACCCGCGAGCAGTACATCAGGTTTCACGGCAAGGAGCCGCCAGCCGGATGGAAGGAAGCAACCCCAGATGACATCCGCCGTGCCGCCCAGAACCGCCGGCCCGATACCGTCTTCATTAGCTCCCCCTGCAAGGGCGCCAGCGGGTTGTTGTCCGAGAAGATGAGCGCCACCCCCAAGTACCAGGCCTTGAACGAGCTCACCCTGCGTTGCATCTGGCTGATGGCGGAGACCTGGCGCGATGACCCGGTGCCGATGCTGGTTTTCGAGAACGTCCCGCGTCTGGCCAACCGCGGCCGGCACCTGCTGGACCAGATTGGCGCCTTGCTAAGCCACTATGGGTACGCTGTCGCCGAAACCACCCATGACTGCGGGGTGATCGGCGGCCTGGCTCAAAGCCGCAAGCGATTCTTGCTGGTGGCACGCCATGTCGAGAAGGTCCCGCCGTTCCTGTACGAGCCAGAGAAAAAGAGCCTGCGCTCTGTAGGCGACATCCTCAGTCGCATGCCTCTTGCCGGCGACATCGAGCGAGCCGGACCAATGCACCGTGTTCCAGCTCTGCAATGGAAAACTTGGGTTCGCTTGGCTTTGGTCGAGGCCGGGAAAGATTGGCGCAGTCTCAACAATCTGGCGATCCAAGATGGGTACCTGCGTGACCTGATCATCGTCCCAGGGTATCGAGCGGGATACATGGGGGTGCATGGCTGGAACGAAAGCATGGGCACGGTGGCGGGGCGATCGAACCCAACAAACGGGGCGTTCTCGGTAGCGGATCCGCGTGCCCGGGCTGGCGCCCTGCAGTATCAGCAGTATGGTGTTCGCCGGTGGCAAGACACCAGCGGCGCCATCATTGGCGTCAAGAGTCCAGGGCAAGGCACATTCAGTGTCGCTGATCCCCGAGCGGCCAAGATGCGCACCAATGGCAACTCCTATCTGGCTGGCGGGCACTACGGTGTGGTGCCGCTGCAGGGCGCAGCGGTCGGTCAGCATGACGACGGCCGGTGGGACGCTGCCGACACCCGGCTCCCAGGCGCTGACGAGAAGCTCTCCTGCATCATTGAGTCGCTCGACGGGACCTGGCACCGGCCCTTCACGACTCTTGAGTTGGCGGCGATACAAAGCCTTGTCGAGCCAGAGGAGCAGTTGGAACTGGACGGGTTGAGCGATCAGGCATGGCGCGAACGGATTGGCAACGCAGTTCCCCCGAAGGCAGCTGAAGCGATCGGCCATGTTATGGGCACCACTTTGCTGCTGGCCGCCCAAGGCGAGACTTTCATGCTGAGCAGCATGCCCATCTGGGTCCGGCCAGTCGCGGTAGGCCTGAGCGTATCTCAGCTGGCGACACAATGATCATGATCGGCCCACGGCACCGGCTAATCCGCGGGTTAGGCGCCAGCGGGGCGGTGCACACTGCGCTGTAGACACTTTAGAGACCGCCGATACAGTGCTGCCACTGATTGGCAAAAACGATGCTGGGTTCGCCTGGTATCTTCACCACGACGTGAAGATCACGTCATCACGATGAGATGTAGAAAATGGATGACAGAAACAACGGCGCTCTGATCGAAGGCTTCGTGCAGCGTTCCTATGACCGCATGTTTGGTGCCGGTAAGGTGGATGCACGCCACAACCCGCTCACTAACTGGTCACAGGCAACTGTATCCGGCAGCGAAAGCCAGTTCAAGGAAACCCACCGCGAGTTAAAGCGTACCTTCGAAGGCTTGCAGCACACGCTCTACAAGGAAGGCGGCAACGATGAGCTGCTGAACGAGCTTTCTGCTGTCGAGGACCGACTGGCCAGCGCTACGACCGTCGACGAGTTGGGCAACGCGATCATCGACTCGCGCCCAGTGCTTGACCAGGCATTTGGCCGCTAAGGCAGCCGCTTGAGGCCCTGGACGGTGTTCAGGGCCTTTCACTGTGAAAAGCAGTGCCTTTCTCAAGGACTGTAGAGTGTCAGGAGGCAAATCATGAGCATCACTAAAACCACTGAATGCCGAGAGTGCGGTAGCAAGGCCCTGAGCTGGCAGACGCACAACAAGAACATCAGCGATTCCCAGCACGGGCGTTTGCGGACCAGCGACATTCGCTGCCAGCTGGCCCTGGGCTGTGATGCGTGTTCGGAAACCCTGGCCATTTTGAGCGCCGACCAGGTAGCTGCATGGCTCACAGAACAAGGTCTGAAGCAGTCCGCTCAGCACGTTGATGGTGAAGTCCCCCCTTCGGCCGCCAGTGCAAGCGAGGTTGAAGAGTCGTTGCTGTGGCTTGATGACTTTGTTGCGCGCTGCAATGGAGATGACCGCGGCTCCTGTGCTGCTGTCGAGACTCTGCGTTCTGCCCTGTCCGCCAAGGTGCAGGCCAAGAAAGTCAGCGCCGTTGCCTTGCGTGAGGCGATGGAGAACCTCGCGATCAGCGCTTCCGTGGCCGACCTCCCAGCCGTGTTCCTGCCAGCGTCCGTGCGCCAGCAGCCGCTCGTGATGCTGGGCGTTGTGTGCGTGCGGGTTACCTACTCCGGACTCAAGTGGTATCACGAGCAGCTGGTGGATGACCGCTGGGAAGCGCTGGCCGTGGACGAATTCGAATCGCTGTTGGTGGAGGCCCTGGCGAAGGCATGAAACAGATCACACCTGCAGAAACTCTCGTTGTCGGATCTACGCCGTTCCCCGGTGGTTCAGACTATGAGGGTCCGTTGACCCTAACGTCTGTCGAAGACGTCCGCGGCCTGTTTGAAGGGCTCTGTGCCGTCGTCTCTATCCTTGAGCTTGGCGCTGCCGCCAATGCCGCTTTCGCAGTGACTCCATCTGTCCTGGAGTTACTCAAGCATGTATGTGGCGACGATCCGCGCTTTGCTCGGGTCTCTTGTAACCTGAATGTCGTGAGTCGCCTGGACATGATCGATCGCAGCATTTGTCGCACCAGAGAGCCGGCGCCTACCAAAATTGGATTAAAGGAAGTGATGAGCGTACGCATACTTGGCGTTCCGCTTGTGGTGGTGCTTAGCCTGGTGGCAGGTGCATTTGGGGGGCTGATCGGCCATGTACTGTCCGGCTGATCATGGGGCGCTGGCCAGCACTGGTGGATCGAGCTGGCGCCAGCAATGCATCTGTAAATAGGCACATGTGCCTATCGCCGAACTCGCTGCATTCTAGGCACATGTGCCTAGTATCCCTGTCCCGCTCATCAACATGGAGAGGCTACACATGGCCCCAACTCCCCGTAAACCCCGTAATAAGCCGACTCAGCTGCAGACCGGTATTCTCCTCGCTGCTGCGGATCTCTCGCGTTACATCTACGACAGAGGCGATGCTGCCGCGTTGCTGAAGCGACAGGGCTTGGACGATGCAAACTGCTCTGCCCTGGATGAGATGGACAAAGAGGAGTTGCGGATCCTGCGCGATGACTATGGGCTCACGAAACTACGTGGCCTGGATTGAATGCCCACCTCATTCAACATACATCACCACTTCACCAGTTCGAGGACGCCACAAATGGCGCAGTACGAGACCGAGCGAGGTTGCCCCAAATGCGGTGGCCATGAGGGATACCAGTTCGATCTGGTTGAAAAGCACATCATGGGCGCCGGCTGGGGCGAGCCACCTGTTTCGCTCGACAGCGGCATCATCGTCAGCCGAAGCATGGTGAAGTGCGGTGAATGCGGCCACAGGTTCCGCCTGGACACGTTGCGCGCCCTTGGCGCCATCGGCGGAGAGGTGGACGAGGGCGAAGGGGAATAGCATGCTCGGCCCACAGGCGCTTGTGCACCACCAGTCACGACGTTCACCCAGACCGGCGCAAGAGCAACGACTACACCGCACCGAACACAGTAAGCGCAGTGCTTGGATCTGGGCCGGGAGTGTGGAGCTTCCAGGTGTCAGCATCGGACACAACAGCGAGGTTGCCGCTCACCGTGTGGTGACCGACGATGTGCCACCAAACGCGCTCTATGCGGGGGCGCCGGCCCGGTTCAAGAAATGTCTCGTTGTTCCACATGAAGCTTGAGGTATGAGACTTTTCCTCATGCCGTTATGACGAACGCTCCCTGAGAGCAGGCAGATCGATCGCCCAAGCGCAACCCTTGCCAGGTGAGCGGTACCGTTAACTACCTAGCTCGCGCTCTGCTGTGGCCGCCAGCGGCCTTAGGGTGCACTTCCTTATCAAAAGATTGGCGTATAGGACAATGTTTTCTTGATTTCAGGTTGTCCTATGGTTTAATCTTTTAGTCCTGTAGTCATCTACCAGGACAAATCAATGCGTACCTACAAAGGTTCCATCAAGACGGACGTTCAGGGTTCCGAAGTGGAGTTCGAGTTCGAGGTCGAAGACAACGCCACCCAGGCTGAAATCGAATACGAAGCCAAGCAGGCTGCCTTCGAGCACGTGGAGTGGAACTACGCAGAGGTGAAGGGCGCGTAAAGGCGCCAGGCCCGCATTGTGCGGGAGAACGTAAGTCTAGGCCCGAACTTCGCGACCCCAACCAGATAGGACAGGTGATAGTGATGGATCAGGTATATCCGCGGGAAGCGCTTGAGCACAAGCGTGCTGGGTTTGAGCAGGGCATCAAGACAATTGCCGTCGAGCGCTTTGGCTATTCGGTCAATGACAACACCTTCTACATGCTGATCGAGCGCAACCGTAATGGCCGCTACGCGGTTGAGTGGGTGCGGGGGGCATGGGAAGGCCTGATGCTGGCGGAACAGCTTCAGTCCAGCGCGTTGGCCGCTGGCATGGGCCCGAAAGCGCTGCAGATCAATTTCCCGGCGGCCGAGCGTGCAAATGTCAGCGATTCCAAGCTCTACAGTCATGCCGAAGTACCGAGCATGGACCGGGCCGACGAAGACTACATCGTGCACCTCACAGTGCGGGGTGCCGATCCTGACCAGGAGCGACTCCTTGCCGATACCTGCACACGCGCCGTGACATCCGCTCCCAAAGCGCTGGCAGCCATGCACCAGGCCTATGCGAAGCTGGACAGTGTCGCCTTCGTGTCGGTGGAGGGTGACACCGATGAGGTTAAGACTGCCTTGCTCGATGCCATGGCAGCTCTCACTGTTCAGTGATGTCCCTCTCTGCGCCCGGGCGTGGATCGAGGTCGGATGAATAGCGCCAGAGCACACACAGGAGTCAACATGGACCAGCAGCCTAATTGGCGAGTTACCTACCACGACAACGCCGGCCAGACGGTCATCGTCGAAGTGATCGCACCCAGGTACAACGACGCCATCAGCGAGGCGTCCTCCAAGGTCTTCAACGTCTACTTCCAATCAGCGAAACGAATCTAGGTCATCTCCTGAACCACGCATCCCCAGCCATCGAGCTGGGTCGATGCCGTGGAAGCGGCGCGGATTTCGCGTGCGCAGTGGTGGTAAGAAGATCATGCCGTTGACCTGGAACGTTGCTTATTACTCGGGGATGTCCAGCACTCAAGATCTAAGGGCTGCCGTTGATGAGGGGGTCCCAGTAGGTGTTGTTGCCACACTGCTGGACACCCTTAAACTCCTTCGAACGCTTCCACGTCATTTGGATGCAGGCGGCGCCGTGTTCATTGATTCGGGGGCCTTTTCTGCATTCCAGAAGGGCGAGCTCGTGAGCTGGGAGAAAGTGTATTTCGCCTACGAGTGCGTGTTGGGGCGGACGGATTACCCCGGAGCGCTGAGTATCGTGGCACCGGATGTCATCGGTGACCAGTCGGCAACCCTCGACTTGTGGGCTGTGCACGCAGAGCGAGTTCGCACATGGATCACGGCCGGCGCTCGTGTGATCATTCCCCTGCAGTGTGGGGAGCTGTCTGCCGGTGAGATGCTGGCGCATGCAAAGCGGATATTTCAGACCGACCAGTTCTGCGCGGGCATCCCATCCAACCTGGCGGCAATGACAGCTGAGGATTGTGCAACCCTGCACCATCACGACTTCCATCTGCTGGGGCGTGTGGTGATCAACGCCGAGTTGGGCGATAAACTGCGCGCCCTGCTGGCCAACAATCCCGATGCCATCTACACGGCAGATGCAAACTGGCTGCGCTCCCGCATCAAGCAGATCAGCCTCGCGGCTAAGGACTTGCGGCAAGCGCCGCCGGACAACCCGTTTGAGTCCTCGCGAACTCGTGCCGTACGGGCAATGTTGCGCCAGGATGCCTATCACCAAAAAAATTACCCCCTTCGCCAGGAGAGGCAGAATGGAAGTAAAATCGAATCTCTACCCTTGCTCTCACTGTGACCGCACGGGCACCTGCAATCGTGCCGTCGAAGGCGCATCCTGCGCTGCCTGTGTGAATGCCAGCGAACTGAAGGGGATCCATGTAGGGTTACCTTGCGGGACCTGCGGGGGCATTGGTCATGCAGAACCACTGACTGAGCGGTATAACAAACGTTTGCCCCTGTTCATGGGCCTGGCGGTCGTGTTCAGTCTGCTGTTAGGTGTTTTCTGGGGCGCTGTTACTGAGAGCAGATACTTTACTGAATTACTCGCTTTTTCTGGCCCTTTGATAGGGGTGGTGTTGGCCTACTACTTCAGCGCTCGCAACTCGCGGTAGCCTTGATGCGCGTCACGTTGCCAGCCTGATAACAGGCACTTTCACCGCCCAAGCGAAAAAACGTCTGAGACACGGACTCAACCCATGACACAGAACACCGGCAGCGCTCTTTGTTCGCACTGTGGTGCAGCTTATCGACTTTCATCCGACTTCAAGCGTGACATGCAGAGGCTTTGCAACGCATGGCTTAGCCGCCACGTGCGTGCTTGTGCGACCAGATCGCCGGCACAGCGCCGATCATGGGCGCAGAAGTACGTTGGGAAGGATTTCAATGAGAGCAGCTTGACGGTCAACCTGGAGCATCCTGGTTTTAAAGAGCTCCAGCTCGGCCATGCAGTTTTTGGGGGCGCTTCAGATCCCCTCAACCCATCTGGCCAGCCTGTCGGGCAGATTCGTTCTTCCTCCTATTGAAGGTGCGGGTTGTAAAGCGCTCTGGCAGAGTGTTGCAGGGCGAACACCCATTCTGTCAGTGGTGATAGCAGCGCATCAGCTATCGCAGCCATTGTGCCAGTTAAACCACCTGCCATTTCCATGGGAGCTGTGAAGTGAAGTCCGTCGATGTTGTGAGCAAGGCTTGGACAGATTCATACGAAGAGATTGCTGCTAAGGCCCAGCTTGTGCGGGATGTGCTGGAGCAGCGCAACGTGAGGCTGCGGTCCGGCAGCGCACTTTCGCAACTGCTTAGCCAGGCCGACAAGTTGAGCCTGGCGTGGGCAGAGCAAGTGAAGCCAGATGACCGGGTGGTCTGGGAAGCGGCGTTCGTGAACCGTCTTGCTGATGCGGTCACCAACTTGCCTGATGAACCAGGAATTCAAGAGGCGCTCAAGCGTATGGCCGGCAGCGTCATGCAGCCGGATGATCGGAACACCTCCCAAGGGAAGGACGCTCTCTGGGAGCTGGTGCTGCTGTCCGACTTGAAGAGCCGAGGATTAGCAGCCAAAGCTGCAGAACCCGATATCCTGGTTGACTTCGGCATGGGCGACTACCCGATCGCTTGTAAGAAGATCTGGTCTGAGAGCGGAGTTGAGAAGCGTGTTAGCCATGCTGCCAAGCAGCTGGCGCCGTTCAACAATGGCGGGGTCATCGCTCTAAATCTGGACGATTTGGTCCCAGTCGGGAAAGCTGTGAGCGTTCCTACCAAGGAGCTTGCAAAGGCTGTTCTGACCACGTTCAACTTGGACTTCATTGAGCGTCATCGAGACGTGCTGCATGACGCTGTCATGAGCGGCAAGTGCGATGGCTTCTTCATCTCGACGACCGCCTTTGCTGTACTGGCGGAGGAGGAGACATCGGCCTACCTGGCTACGCAAGGTTCTTTGTGGCACCTCGGAGATTCGTCGCCAGAGGCTTGCGAGCGCTTCCTTGCATTTGGTCACACGCAAGGCATGTAACCAGGAGCCTGCAGCAAGGGCTTCCCTTTAAGCGCTTGACCAGGGGAGGCCATATTCCTCCTCTGCCAGCGGCCAGCAATGAGCAGTGTGACACGGCCTGTGGTAACATAACTTATGCATACGCGTTATGTATCAATTGGCCATCTATTTGGGCTTGGTATGGTCAGCCACACGCAGACTTGATCGGTCAAACACTCACTGGAAAATGCATGTCACCACTACGAAAGATTGCTGTGCTCGGTTGTCTCGCTATGTCACTGGCAGGGTGCAATGACAAAAAGCTCAATCTCACCATTCCGGCTGGTTCGGTCGTCTACGCCAAGCTGTATCACCTCGGTGATCCTGCGCTCGGCTCGGTTCTGCCAACCGAGTACCGGGCGGGAGGGTTTGGCAAAATGGAATATGAAATGTCTCAGGTCCTGGCCGGAAATGACTGCGCCCTGGGCATTCCTCTGAAATGGGACAGCCGCCAGCTCAAGCATGTGACTTCTACTGCCACACTGTCCTGCGACGGAGCTGATCAGCGAGAGCTGAAGGGTTATGTGATCGGTGAAGACGGCAAACAAGGCCTGGCCGGTGTTACGTTGGGCGACGTGGTCCGGTTTGTGGTTACCGAGACAGTAACGGTCAAATAGCCCCGGGGGGAGCATCATGCAGCTGTCGAAATTGCGGCCACGGCTGTACCCAAACGGGCGGCTAGCCCTGGAGCTGCTCTACGAGGATGGTGAGCACTGGGGCGTGCTTACAACAAACCTCGTGGAGGCCGAGTTGGCCGTCGATGAGGTGTGTATCCACGCCTGGAAACTGCCCGATCAGGTCTTGGATCTGCACCTGGCTTCCGGAAAGTTTGAAGACACTGGCAGGGTTGAACCTGCTGGTTTTGAAGACGCACCTGTGTGGCGGGTCATCTGCCCAGAGCTGCTGGCGCATGCCCAGCGAATGCGGGGTCATACGAGGTAAGCAACATGGATTACTCGCAACTGCTTGAGCGGAGCTTTCTTCAGATGGCTCACACGTCTGTAAGCCGCCTGGGATATCTCGCGGAGCACGTTTTCGGGTTCACTACGGATTCACCCAGTGCTGACGAGCTGTTCGCTGCCAAAGCTGTAGAGGTCTGCGCTGCGCTGGGCAATCGAACGATGCGGGAGTACGTTACTGCCAAAGACGGGCACCTTTGGTTCTTGTTGATGTTCAACATGCCATTCTTCGCTGGGCGCCTCGATTGGGGCACCTCGATGACCGGATCCTGGTGGAGCGTTGAGCATGGAGAATTTTTGGAGCTGGATAGCTGCGGGCTCTGGACAGAAACCGGCCAGCTGTTAGAACCGATGCGCTTCACACTTGATCAGTGGAAGGAGTTCATCAACGCGGTCGTCGCTTTCGCTGCGCCCGAACTGGGGCCGGGCGCTGGGAATGGCTTTGAGGAATTGCCGGCGTTATGAGGTCGGCTGAAGGCCGAAGGATTCTGCAATTCGGCCGATGATGGTCTTGAGGTCACCCCGAATCTTGAGCGCTTTGAAGTCGATCTCTTCGACCGCCAGGCGCTCAAGGAATAGCGCCATGTCTGCAGTAATGCTTGTGGGCAACTCAATCACCTCGCCAGTCAGCAGGCCCGCCAGGGCCAGGACATCGTTCCGATGCTTCCTGACGTTCTTCGCGTCAACTGCTTCACCGTTTGCCTTGCGCTGAGACAAGTCGAGCCAGGCCTTAGCTTTGAAGGGGATAAGACGATCAGCGCTGATGTATGTCAGCTCCTCGCTCTGATGGCGGCCGGAACGCAACAGGGTGTAATAGTCTTCATCGAGCAGGATAGCGCTCAAACTCGAAACCGACTCATCTGTGGGAATTGGGGTCAGCGTTGCGTTTTCCTCATGCTCAAGGCCATCCGGTGCACGAGAGAATAGTTCAATCATTACCGGGTAGGTGTCGTCGGCGGGATTCTGGAATCTGTAGAAGACCGGCCTGTCACCGCCTCTTTGTTTGATCTCATATCCGCCGGCCTTTATGAACTCCCAGAACCTATTTACAAAAGAGGCGTCGAGAGCCTCAATCACGAGCACGATGTCCAGGTCTTTCGTGGCCCTGAAGCTCTCTCCCGCGTCTTCCATCGCTAGAGCAGAGGCAACGCCACCGATCAGGACGTAGCTATCGCGGAAATCGCGAAAGTGCCGGCCAAAAATTTCTAAACCTTTCACGTTAACCAATGTACCTGCTCCTTGAGTTCATCCAGCGCAATCTGAATGCGTTCGTCGGGATTGTCTTCCAGGCTGAGAAACAGCGACGCTGCGTCTGCTATGTAATTTCTGAGCGACGGATACCCCCAAATCTCCACCCACTCCTCGATCGTGTCCACCGACTCGACTACCTCGAACGCATTCAACGCCAGCATGTCATTGAACACTTTCTTGCTCATCCCCCAGATGGCCTGCTTAGGCTCCGCCAGCATCGTGTACTTGGCTAGGGCAGATTCTCCAGCGATGAAAACTTCAGGAGCCATGGGGATAGTATTTCGGGTAATACCGATTCTCTTTTTGACCGGTGACCGCAGGTGCTTCTTGGCCCTTTGGAACACCTCAGGAGGCGAACCGTTGAAGGCGTAGGTCTTCCAATGCAGCTCGCTTTTCGCAGGGCTGATAACCCCCAGCGATACCAGTTGATCCACTGCCTTCGAGAGGGTCACGCGACTGTAGCCCAGGTCCCCCAACAAAGCGTTCGTGGTGAAGTAGGTTTCGTCGGGTATCCCAGCATAGAGGCACGAGAGAAGCATGGCCTGAGCCGCGGGGAGGAGGGCGGCGACCTCGCTTTGCTCTCGCCGCTGACGGAAACTTTCACGCAGGTCCAGCGCCATCTCCGGTATGAACATCTGGAAGCCGGGCTGGATGAAATTGACCTGGTGCATGATCAGGCTACGGCGGTCTTGAGTCGACAAGGAACTGCAAACGTACACCACTACCTGGTTGGTGGCGTTGCGCACCAGCTCGATATGCTTCTGCAGCTTCACGATGCCTGGGTACCCGACATCATCACGGGAGACCAGCAGCATCATGTTGAGCGTCACTGGGATGCTCAGCTCGTAGGTTTTGTAGCTGTCTCGGACGGTGTAGGGGACCCGGAGTGGCACCGGGGTCATCTGCGCTTCCACACCTAAAACGGACTCAATGTAGGCCTTAGCTTCGTCTTGTAAATTCGGCATGTGCTGGCCTCGTGTTAACTACTTTTTTTCACTGTAAACCAGAGTGGTTTACAAGTCAAAAAAGTGGTTTACAAGCCAATGTTTACAGGGCTGAAATGGAAATGTGCCATGCTTAGTGCGTTCGCAAAAGCACGGGTCACAGTATGTGCTGTGCACTGCACAGTGTGAAGTGCATGCGAGCAGTTCGTGCGCTGCTAGGTGGTCTGCTGAAATTTCCTACAGCCATGACGGAAGCGTCTGATCGACACGTTGGATCAGAGGGGGGAAGGTCAGGTTTTCATCGAGAAAGTGGAGCAATGACATTGCTAGATCAAGCACCGGCGCACTGAAGCTGCCGCTCAGCTTGCACCTGGATCAGAACACCGTAGACGCGATCAACCGCTTCAGGGGCGCACGTGCAGCACATTTGAAGTATGCGCACGATGATACAGCTGCCAGCGCAGAATTGTTTCTGACGCTCCAACGAACTGAGGCCGACCTGGCCGGGGCGCTCGACGAGCTTTTGGTCAAGCACGGGGCGTTAGCCCCAAACCTCGATTTCTTGGGAGAAGATTAATCTATAGGACAATCTTTCGTTGAAAATGGTTGTCCTATAGTTTAATCTTTGCTCATTGACATTTATCAATGAGGCCGCAGGACATGGAGCGCTATCAACAGCAGGGCTTGCTTTTCGGGGATGAGATCCGTGACAGCTCGGAAGCCGAGCTTGACCAGTTGATCGCCAATGGTGCGCTGTTTGTGGCGAACCATTCGGGTGGTAAGGATTCCCAGGTGCAACTGATCCATCTGCTTAAGCGTGTGCCAGCACGCCAACTGGTGGTTGTCCATGCTTCGCTGGGCGCGATGGAGTGGCCAGGGGCGATGGAGCTGGCCCGTGATCAAGCTGCCGCAGCCGGCCTTCCCTTCATCGTTGCCACAGCGTCGAAGACGCTGTTGGAAATGGTAGAGCGCCGGTTCGAGACTCGCCCCGAGGTACCGAGCTGGCCATCTGCATCTACTCGCCAATGCACGAGCGACTTGAAACGAGGCCCCATCCAACGTGAGGTCAGGAGCTATGCAAAGGCCAATGGCTTCAAGACGATCGTCAACTGCCTTGGCCTGCGCGCTCAAGAGTCCCCAGGGCGAGCGAAGCGGGCGGTGTTCAGCCGGATGAAGATCAGCAACTCAGTCTTGACCTGGTACGAGTGGTTGCCGGTGCATGACATGCAGACAGATGAAGTTTTCGACGCCATCGCTGCAGCTGGTCAGAAGCCTCATTACGCCTATGCCCTCGGTAATGATCGATTGAGCTGCGTTTTTTGCGTGATGGCGTCCAAGCCCGACTTGCGTAACGGGCGAGTTCATCACCCGGAGCTTTTCGAGCAGTACGTCGCTCTTGAGCGGCGCACGGGCTACACGATGCACATGAATCGAATCCCACTGGTTGAACTGGCGGCATGACCCCGCGGGAGGCACCCCAGACGCCTCCCTTAAAACCCAAAGCCAGGTAGAAGCCCCCTTAACCTGTTGGCGCTGATGGAAAATTGACCCACCCTGCCGATTGAAATTTGACCCAGGGCGGATTGCTGATTTTGTTACCAGCAACTGTGGATAAGTCTACCAGCGCAGCTGCTGTTGCCCCCACTCCTTCGCTAGCCCAGTTCAGTTGTTTAAGACCTGCCACACGCAGCCATGTAGCAGGCCGTCGTCGCCATGAAATCAGAACGGCTCATCGTCCTCCGGTTCTTGGCCGCCCTTACGCTTTCGCTCCCGTGATTTGATCTTGGCCTGGGCCGCCAAGCTACTGTGTTGCAGGCGATAGGACTCGTTACCGGTTTCGACGATGTGGCAGTGGTGGGTCAGCCGATCCAGCAGGGCGGTGGTCATCTTGGCGTCGCCGAACACGCTCGACCATTCGGCGAAGCTC
>NZ_MVOK01000042.1:0-27247 GCF_002018915.1 Pseudomonas sp. MF6396
CAAATCTTTCGATTTTCGTGCAGTCACTTGTGATGCTGATAATCTTTCTGACTATCAGTCTGAGCTCACAAGCACCCACACGAATTGCTTGATTCAGTTGTTAAAGAGCGGTTGGTCAAGAACTTTTTGTCTCAACCGAGGCGCGCATTCTACGCTTTCCTCAGAGTCTGTCAAGCGTTTACTTTGAAGTTTTTCGTTTCACTTCAAACACTTGACTCGCTTCGATCTCTCGTAGCGGGAGGCGAATTCTACAGCGTTACAACCTGCTGTCAACCACCTTTTTTTCACCGCTGCCGATCTTTCGATCGAAGCACCTCCAGCCTGACCTGAAACGTCCAACTCATTGATATTAAAGGAGTTTTTCGTTCCGACTGCGCCGGAAGTGGGGCGAATTATAGAGAGATTAAATCGTGCGTCAAGGGCTAATTTGAAACTTTATCAAATCAGCCCTCGCCACCCTCTATATAGATAGGAGAGGGCGCCTACAGCACACCCGCGCCACGCAGGCGCTGCACCTCGTCACCCTTCAGCCCCAGCACCTGCATCAGCACCTGTTCGGTATGCTCCCCCAGCAGCGGCGGCGCATTGCGGTACTCCACCGGCGTCTCGGACAAACGAATAGGGCTGGCCACCTGCGGCACGCTGCCGGCCAACGGGTGAGGAATCTCTATGGCCAGGCCACGCGCCTGCACCTGAGGGTCCTGGAACATCTGCGCCAGGTCGTTGATCGGCCCGCACGGTACACCCGCCTGCTCCAGCTGGCTGACCCACTCGGCGGTAGTCTTGAACACCGTGGCCTGGCGAATCAGCGGGATCAGCTCGGCGCGGTTGGCCACACGCAGTTTATTAGTGGCAAACCGCGGGTCATCCGCCCACTGCGGCTGGCCGGCCACCTCGGCGAACTTGCGAAACTGCCCGTCGTTACCCACGGTCAGGATGAAGTCGCCATCGGCGGTAGGAAAATCCTGGTAAGGCACGATGTTCGGGTGCGCATTACCCAGGCGACGCGGCGCAACACCCGTGGTCAGGTAGTTCATCGCCTGGTTGGCCAGGCAAGCCACCTGCACATCCAGCAACGCCATGTCGATGTGTTGCCCGCCGCCATCGTGATCCCGGTGGGCGAGGGCGGCCAATATCGCCACCGTCGAATACAGCCCGGTGAGAATATCGGTCAACGCCACCCCGACCTTCACCGGCCCCGCACCGTCCTCACCCTCCGGGCGGCCGGTAAGGCTCATCAGGCCACCCAGGCCCTGGATCATGAAGTCATAACCGGCACGCTTGGCGTAGGGTCCGGTCTGGCCGAAGCCGGTGATCGAGCAATAGATAAGCCGCGGGTTGATCGCCCGCAGGCTTTCGTAGTCCAGCCCGTAGGCCGCCAGCCCGCCAACCTTGAAGTTCTCGATCAGGATGTCGGACTTGGCCGCCAGCTCGCGTACCAGTTGCTGGCCTTCGGACTGGGTGAAGTCGATGGTGACCGACTGCTTGTTGCGGTTGGCCGAAAGGTAGTAGGCCGCCTCACTGGTGTTCTCGCCATAGGCGTCCTTGAGAAACGGCGGGCCCCAGGCGCGCGTGTCGTCGCCCGCCCCGGGACGCTCGACCTTGATCACCTCGGCCCCCAGGTCCGCGAGGATCTGTCCGGACCACGGTCCGGCCAGCACTCGCGACAGATCCAGCACCCGCAGATGAGATAGCGCGCCCATGGGCTGGCTCCTTATTAATAGAAAGCCTGCAGACCGGTTTGCGCACGCCCCAGAATCAGCGCGTGCACGTCATGGGTACCTTCATAGGTGTTGACCACCTCGAGGTTGACCAGGTGGCGGGCCACGCCGAACTCGTCGGAGATACCATTGCCGCCCAGCATGTCGCGGGCCAGGCGGGCGATGTCCAGCGCCTTGCCGCAGGAGTTGCGCTTCATGATCGAGGTGATCTCGACCGCAGCAGTGCCTTCATCCTTCATGCGGCCCAGGCGCAGGCAACCTTGCAGGGCCAGGGTGATCTCGGTCTGCATGTCGGCCAGCTTCTTCTGGATCAGCTGGTTGGCGGCCAACGGGCGGCCGAACTGCTGACGGTCCAGGGTGTATTGGCGCGCGGTGTGCCAGCAGGCTTCCGCTGCACCCAGGGCGCCCCAGGAGATGCCATAGCGCGCCGAGTTGAGGCAGGTGAACGGGCCCTTCAGGCCACGTACATCCGGGAAGATGTTTTCTTCAGGCACGAACACGTTGTCCATCACGATCTCGCCGGTGATCGAGGCACGCAGGCCGACCTTGCCGTGAATCGCCGGGGCACTCAGGCCTTCCCAGCCTTTCTCCAGCACGAAGCCACGAATGTCGCCCGCATCGTCCTTGGCCCACACCACGAACACGTCAGCGATCGGGCTGTTGGTGATCCACATCTTGCTGCCGCTCAGGCGATAGCCACCGTCGACGCTCCTGGCGCGGGTGATCATCGAGCCCGGGTCGGAGCCATGGTTGGGCTCGGTGAGGCCGAAGCAGCCGATCCACTCGCCGCTGGCCAGCTTGGGCAGGTACTTCTGCTTCTGCGCCTCGGTACCGAATTCGTTGATCGGCACCATCACCAGCGAAGACTGCACGCTCATCATCGAGCGATAGCCGGAGTCGATACGCTCCACTTCACGGGCAATCAGGCCGTAGCACACATAGTTGAGGCCGCTGCCACCGTACTGCTCGGGGATGGTCGCACCCAGCAGGCCAACCTCGCCCATTTCACGGAAGATCGCCGGGTCGGTCTGCTCATGGCGGAAGGCTTCGAGCACACGCGGGGCGAGCTTGTCCTGGGCGAAGTGGAACGCGCTGTCACGCACCATGCGCTCTTCTTCGGTGAGCTGCTGATCGAGCAGCAGCGGGTCGATCCAGTTGAAGCTTGCCTTGCCAGCCATGTGCGAATCCTCGGAAACGTTTTGTCGTGGGTTGATCCTAGGCCGTAACGGGCGTGGCGACAAACGAGGATTGCGCATAGTCTTGTGATAATTTCTCACTTCGTAACGGCACCAACGGCCATTTTTACGACTGATTAGTGAGGTTGACGTATATGCGGCGCAAGATCCCCAGCACCACGGCCCTGGTGTGCTTCGAGGCTGCAGCCCGCCACGAAAGCTTTACCAAGGCGGCCCAGGAGCTCTCCCTGACCCAGGGCGCGGTGTGCCGACAGGTGGGCGGGCTGGAGGAGTTTCTGAATGTGGAGCTGTTTCGACGCTCGCGCCGTGGCGTGAAGCTCACCGAAGCCGGCCTGTCCTATAGCCGCCGCGTCGCCACCCAGCTGGACGCGGTGGAGCGCGATACCCTGTCGGTGATGGGCCAGCAGGGCGCCAACGTGATCGAACTGGCCCTGGTACCGACCTTCGGCACGCAATGGCTGCTGCCGCGACTGAAGGACTTTCAGCGCCTGCACCCCGAAGTCACCGTCAACCTGACCAACCGCACCCGTCCGTTCCTTTTCGCCGACACCCACTTCGACGCCGCCATCTATTTTGGCGACGCCGACTGGTCGGGTACCCAGTCCCACCGCCTGATGGGCGAGAACCCCGTGCCGGTGTGCAGCCCGGCCTTGCTGGCAGGGCAGGCTAGCCTTAGCGCCGAGGACCTCGCGCAACTGCCGCTGCTGCAGCAGACCACCCGACCCTATGCCTGGCGCCAGTGGTTCAACAGCCTGGAAATGAACGTGGCCCGCGACATGACCGGCCCGCGCTATGAGCTATTCTCGATGTTGGCCCAGGCCGCCATGCACGAGATGGGCGTGGCGTTGATCCCGCCCTTTCTCATCCAGCATGAACTGGGGGAGGGCAGGCTGGTGATTGCCAACCCGCATGCGCTGTCGAGCATCAAGGCGTATTACCTGATGATCCCGGAGCGCAAGGTGGAATCCGCCTCGCTTCGTGCTTTTCGCGACTGGCTGGTAGCCGAGGCCCAGCGCTATGCCGCGCAGCACAAGGATCAGAGCGGTTTGTTGACCCCGTAGTCAGCAAATATCGAGCCCTACAGATATACGAAAATGTCGCAAATTAGCAGACTGTTCCGGTGCACGCCAAAACACCCCTTAACCCTGCTGTTTACGGGGCCTTCGCGACATAAAGCCTGTGCACAAATGCGCTTTCGCGAAATTTGTCTGAAAAAATTTCAAATTTTGCGTAATGTCCCTGAAGCCCACGGTTCGCGGGCTTCAGGCCGTTTATTGCGACATTCGGTCACAGGGTGACTTGTAGTTTATCGTTCGTCACCCTTCAGAACCGGTTGAAGCGATTCAGGATCGCCTGCAAAATGCCGCGCCCCGCCCGGATTCAGGGCGGGATCGTGCTGATCGGCCGCCCCAGACGCACCATCCGCAGTGCGCTGGTTTACCAACAAAAGATCACGCAGGAGAAATTGACGTGCACATTGGTGTTCCTCTCGAAACGCAGACGGGCGAGACACGTGTCGCTGCCACCCCCGAAACCATCAAGAAACTGATCGGCCAGGGTCATCAGGTCACTGTGCAACGTGGCGCGGGCGTCAATGCCAGCGTGCCCGACAGTGCCTATGAAGCAGCAGGCGCGACCATCGGCAGCGCTGCCGATGCGTTTGGCGCACAGCTTGTACTCAAGGTTGTGGCGCCCAACGAAAGCGAACTGGGCCAGATCAACAGCGGCACCGTTCTGGTGGGCATGCTCAACCCGTTCAACAATGACGTGATTGCCAGGATGGCCGAACGCGGGATCACCGCCTTCGCTCTCGAAGCCGCGCCGCGCACCTCCCGCGCGCAGAGCCTCGACGTGCTGTCATCGCAGGCCAACATCGCCGGCTACAAGGCCGTGCTGCTGGCCGCGCATCACTACCCACGCTTCATGCCGATGCTGATGACTGCCGCAGGCACCGTTAAGGCTGCCCGCGTGCTCATCCTGGGCGCCGGTGTGGCCGGCCTGCAGGCCATCGCCACGGCCAAGCGCCTGGGTGCGGTGATCGAGGCCTCGGACGTGCGCCCGGCGGTAAAGGAGCAGATCGAATCGCTCGGCGCCAAGTTCATCGACGTGCCGTATGAAACCGATGAGGAACGCGAGTGCGCCGAAGGCGTCGGCGGCTACGCGCGGCCCATGCCCGCCAGCTGGATGCAGCGTCAGGCCCAGGCCGTGCACGAACGCGCCAGACAGGCCGACATCGTCATCACCACCGCGCTGATCCCCGGGCGCAAGGCACCGACCCTGCTCAGCGCCGAAACCGTCGCGCAGATGAAGCCGGGCTCGGTGGTCATCGACCTCGCCGCCGCACAGGGCGGCAACTGCCCGCTGACCGTGGCCGACCAGGTGGTGATCGAGAACGGCGTGACCATCGTCGGCCCCACCAACCTGCCAGCCCAGGTCGGTGCGGACGCCTCGGCCCTGTATGCACGCAACCTGCTCGACTTCATGAAACTGCTGTTCGACAAGGACGGCGCCCTCACGATCAACCTCGAAGACGACATCGTCGCCGCGTGCCTGATGTGCCGCGACGGCCAGGTCATCCGCAAGAACGGATAAGGAGCCAGACAATGGAAGACATGCTGATCTCTCACGGCGTCTACAACCTGATCATCTTCGTGCTGGCCATCTATGTGGGCTACCACGTGGTATGGAACGTGACCCCGGCGCTGCACACCCCGCTGATGGCGGTCACCAACGCCATCTCCGCCATCGTCATCGTCGGCGCCATGCTGGCCGCCGCGCTGACCGTGACCCCGCTCGGCAAGACCATGGGCACCCTCGCGGTGGCCCTGGCAGCGGTCAACGTGTTCGGCGGTTTCCTCGTCACCCGGCGCATGCTGGAGATGTTCAAGAAAAAGGCCGCGAAGGCTGAGGGGAAGAAGTAAACATGAGCATGAACCTGGTAACCCTGCTCTACCTTGTCGCCTCGGTGTGCTTCATCCAGGCGCTCAAGGGCCTGTCGCACCCGACCACCTCGCGGCGCGGCAACCTGTTCGGCATGCTCGGCATGGCCCTGGCGGTGATCACCACCGTCGGCCTGATCTACAAACTGGGCGCGCAGCTGGCCACCGACGGCATCGGCTACGTGATCGTCGGCCTGCTGGTGGGCGGCACTGCCGGCTCGATCATGGCCAAACGCGTCGAAATGACCAAGATGCCGGAACTGGTCGCCTTCATGCACAGCATGATCGGCCTGGCGGCCGTGTTCATCGCCATCGCTGCCGTGGTCGAACCACAGTCGCTGGGCATCGTGGCCAGCATCAGCGACCCGATTCCGGTCGGCAACCGCCTGGAGCTGTTCCTTGGCGCCGCCATTGGTGCGATCACCTTTTCGGGTTCGGTCATCGCCTTCGGCAAGCTGTCGGGCAAGTACAAGTTCCGCCTGTTCCAGGGCGCGCCGGTACAGTTCAGCGGCCAGCACAAGCTCAACCTGGTGCTGGGCCTGGCCACCATCGCCCTGGGTCTGATCTTCACCTTCACCGGCAACCTGACCGCCTTCGCCCTGATGCTGGCCCTGGCCTTCGTGATGGGTGTGCTGATCATCATCCCGATCGGCGGCGCCGACATGCCGGTGGTGGTCTCGATGCTCAACAGTTATTCGGGCTGGGCAGCGGCGGGCATCGGCTTCTCGCTGAACAACTCGATGCTGATCATTGCCGGTTCGCTGGTGGGTTCGAGCGGCGCGATCCTCTCGTACATCATGTGCAAGGCGATGAACCGTTCGTTCTTCAACGTGATCCTCGGCGGCTTCGGCGGCGCTGCAGAAGCGGCCGGCCCGGCCGGTGCCAAGGAGGCGCGCCCGGTGAAATCCGGTTCGGCCGACGACGCCACCTTCCTGCTGAGCAACGCCGACACCGTGATCATCGTGCCCGGCTACGGCCTGGCGGTGGCCCGTGCTCAGCATGCGCTCAAGGAACTGACCGAAAAGCTCACCCACAACGGCGTGACCGTGAAGTACGCGATCCACCCGGTGGCGGGGCGCATGCCCGGGCACATGAACGTGCTGCTGGCCGAGGCCGAAGTGCCCTACGACCAGGTGTTCGAGATGGACGACATCAACTCCGAGTTCGGCCAGGCCGACGTGGTACTGGTGCTCGGTGCCAACGACGTGGTCAACCCGGCGGCCAAGAACGATCCCAAGTCGCCGATTGCCGGCATGCCGATCCTCGAAGCCTTCAAGGCCAAGACCATCATCGTCAACAAGCGCTCCATGGCCAGCGGCTATGCCGGCCTGGACAACGAGCTGTTCTACCTGGACAAGACCATGATGGTGTTCGGCGATGCCAAGAAGGTCATCGAAGACATGGTCAAAGCCGTGGAATAAGCCCTTGAAAAGGCTGTGACAAATAGCCCCAGCGCGGTACCGGCTGGGGCTTTTTCGTGCCCGCCCAGCCGACAGAAGGCTCTACTTCAGGCCTTCGCATTCGACCTTGGTCGCGGGACGCCGACAGGCGAAATCAATAGACTGCGCATCTAGCTTTAGTAGCCCGAGATAATAATCCATGTACCGTGATCGTATTCGCTTGTCCTCTTTGCACAGCAAGGTAATGAGTGCGGCCGATGCCGCAGGTTTGATCGAGGACGGCATGACCGTCGGCATGAGCGGTTTCACCCGTGCCGGCGAAGCCAAGGCCGTGCCCCACGCACTGGCCGAGCGAGCCAAGCTGTCGCCGCTGAAAATCAGCCTGATGACCGGCGCCAGCCTGGGCAACGACCTCGACAAGCAGCTGACCGAAGCCGGTGTGCTGGCCCGTCGCATGCCGTTCCAGGTCGACAGCACCCTGCGCAAGGCCATCAACGACGGCAAGGTGATGTTCATCGACCAACACCTGTCGGAAACCGTCGAGCAACTGCGCAACCAGCAGCTCAAGCTGCCGGACATCGCGGTCATCGAAGCGGTCGCGATCACCGAAGACGGCCACATCGTGCCGACCACCTCCGTGGGCAACTCGGCCAGCTTCGCCATTTTCGCCAAGCAGGTCATCGTCGAGATCAACATGGCGCACAACGCCAACCTCGAAGGCCTGCATGACATCTATATCCCGACCTACCGGCCGACCCGCACGCCGATCCCGCTGGTGAAAGTCGATGACCGCATCGGCAGCACCGCGATCCCGATCGACCCGGCCAAGATCGTCGGCATCGTCATCACCGAGCAGGCGGACTCGCCGTCCACCGTATTGCCGCCGGACGACGAAACCCAGGGTATCGCCAACCACCTGATCAACTTCCTCAAGCAGGAAGTCGACGCCGGGCGCATGACCAACAAGCTCGGCCCACTGCAGGCCGGCATCGGCAGCATCGCCAACGCGGTGATGTGCGGTCTGATCGACTCGCCGTTCGAAGACCTGACCATGTACTCCGAAGTGCTGCAGGACTCGACCTTCGATCTGATCGACGCCGGCAAGCTGAGCTTTGCCTCGGGCAGTTCCATCACCCTGTCGACCCGTCGCAACGCCGACGTGTTCGGCAACCTGGAGCGCTACAAGGACAAGCTGGTGCTGCGTCCGCAGGAAATCTCCAACCACCCTGAAGTGGTACGGCGCCTGGGCATCATCGGCATCAACACCGCACTGGAGTTCGACCTGTACGGCAACGTCAACTCCACCCACGTGTGCGGCACGCGCATGATGAACGGCATCGGTGGCTCGGGCGACTTCGCGCGCAACGCGCACCTGGCCATCTTCGTCACCAAGTCCATCGCCAAGGGCGGCGCGATCTCCAGCGTGGTACCGATGGTCAGCCATGTGGACCACACCGAGCACGACGTGGACATCCTCGTCACCGAGCAGGGCCTGGCCGACCTGCGTGGCCTGGCGCCGCGCGAGCGCGCCCGGGTGATCATCGACAACTGTGTGCACCCGGACTACCGCGACGCACTGAACGACTACTTTACCCGCGCCTGCGAAAAGGGTGGGCACACCCCGCACATCCTGCGCGAAGCCCTGCAGTGGCATGAAAACCTGGAAGAAACCGGGCGCATGCTGGCCAGCTGAAGCCGTCCCTGTACAGCCGGTGGCGCGCAATGCGCACCGGCTGTACAGTTGCCCCGCCCAACCATTACACAAACTGTTCTACTGTACCGGTGTTTTGACGGTACCTTCCTACGCAAAATCCCCTCATTGACCCTAAATTGCACCATTTCAGTGCGGACCGGTACAGTTGCGTCCAATCCGAGTGCAACAGTCTGCATAAACAGTTAACTGGCCCATCACAATGCAGGTGAACTGTATCTACTGTTATGGACGACACAGGAGGATCATTGGCATCAGTTAAATCACTACCTAATGCCGCCACAAGCGGAAGGATGACACCATGGAACGTACACTCAGTTCCGATCTGGCTTTTGAAAACAACGCTCAACAATCCCAGGGTTCGCTGCCACTGCGCCTGCTGGCCAACCTGATGCTGTGGCAACGCCGCATCGCCAGCCGCCACCAACTGGCTCGCCTGGACTCGCGTCTGCTGGCTGATGCCGGTATCAGCGAAGCGCAACGTTACGAAGAGCTGAGCAAGCCTTTCTGGCGTTGATGCAGGGCCCGCCGGCCAACGCCGGCACCCCGAATTCAAAAACCCGTCGCAGGTGACTGCTGACGGGTTTTTTTGTTTGAAAGGCCCGCGCCAGAGCATTCGAACCCAATACCAGTACAGTTTTTTATAAACCAAAATATCACCAGTACAATCGTACAGTTGCGCTGCACGAGCCGGCGAAGCAGACGCCGCTGCACCACCTGCTGCATAATAGCCAGGCCCATATTCAGGAGATCGACCATGTCCCGTACCCGCCTGCTTGGCGCCGCAATGCTGCTGGCCCTGGCCTCCACTGCCCACGCATCCAGCTTCGTGGTCACCACCGATACCGTGGTGCGTGGCGTTGCCGCCTCCACCAACGCGACCTCCGATGCCTCCTCATCGCTGCGCGATGACAAGATCGTGCGCGCCGCCCGTGACGACGCCGCCAGCTTCGTCGCCAGCCAGGGCGCCATCCGCGGTGTGAAACTGGAAAGCGCCTTCGCCCACATCCGCCAGCAGGTCCCGACCCTGCAGGCTTCCGACGCCCAACTGGCCCAGGCGATCCTGGCCATCTGAACCGCGCAAGGGCCCGGTACACGTAACAACGTGTAAAAGCCGGGTACCCTGCGCTGGTCCCCACCCGCGCATTGGGATAGCCTTGCCGCCTGATTTCACAGCCAACCAGACCTCATGCGTTATTTGCTACCGCTGCTGCTCGCACTCTGCGCGTCGACTGCCGCCCAGGCCTTCGACCTGACCACTCAAAGCCTTGTGATTGCGGGCTACGCCACCAGCAAGGTGACCACCGCCCCGTTCGATCGCAAGCTGATCCTGGCCGCCCACGACGATGCCGCCGCCTTCGTCGCCAGCGACGGCGCCCTGCGTGGCGCACAGCTGGAAGCCGCCCTGATCGCACTGCGCCAGCACACCCCCGAACTTCATGCCAGCGACCTTGAACTGGCGCAGGCAATTCTCGTCCAATGATCACAACCGATTTTCCGGAGATGCTCCATGCGTAAACCGCTGATTGCCGCCACCCTCGGCCTGATGCTGCTGGCCGACGTGGTCCAGGCACAAACCCTGGTGGCCACCAGCAATATCATCGTGCGTGCCTTTGGCCGCTCGATCGACTTCACCTCCGACACCACCACCTCGATCCGCGACTCCAAGGTCGTGCGCGAGGCCCGTGACGATGCCGCCAGCTTCGTCGCCAGCCGTGGCGATATCCGTGGCGCGCAACTGGAAGCTGCCTTCGATACCCTGCGCCAGCGCGTTCCCGAAGCACGCGACGCCAGCGACCAGGTGCTGGCCGAAGCCATCCTGTCGCTGTGAAACCCCTTGCCTGGCTGTTGGGCAGCGTACTGACGCTGCTCGGCGCCCCTGCGCTGGCCGACCTGCAACTGCACCTGCAGGCAGACGGCCTCGACCCGCAACAGCAGCGGGCCAGCCAGGCATTGCTCGACGAAGCCCTGCAGGCCCTGCCGCCACGCTTGAAGGCTGAGCTGGACCGCCGCGTCGACGTCTCCTGGACCACCCGCATGCCCGAAGACGCCTATGGCCAGGCGTCGCTGGTATCGAGCCTGGAGCTCAACCGGCGCCTGCTGCCGGGCCTCACCGATGGCAGCGCTGCCACCGCGCAGACCGGCCGGCCGCATGGCACGGTGCGCCAGGAGCTGCTGGCCACCGTTCTCCACGAGCTCACCCACCTGTATGACCGCGCCCGCCTGTGGCCAGCGCCCGAGCGCCGGCTGATCAGCCGCTGCGTGCGCCAGAACACCAGCCTGGGCAAGGTGGGGCTGCCCGATGAATGCCGCGGCCAGACCGAACGCCGCTTCACCCTCAGCGACGACCCGCGCCTGCTCGACCTCGCCGGCTGGCCGCAATACGTGGGCCGGCGTGGCGAGCGCGAACAGCACAACCGCCAGATCGCACGCACCCCGGACAGCTACGAGCTGAGCAGCCCCAAGGAATTCATCGCGGTCAACATGGAGTACTTCCTCCTCGACCCGAGCTACGCCTGTCGCCGCCCGGCCCTCTACAAGTACCTGCGCGAGCATTTCGACTGGGCGCCTGCCGCTGCCGAGTGCGCGCCGGGGCTGCCGTTCCTCAACGCCGGCAACGACTTCGACAAGCAGCCGCTGGGCCAGGTCGACCCCGAACGCGTGTATGCCGTGGACTTCCTGCTGGCCGAAGCCAACCAGAACTGGGTCAGCCGCTGGGGCCACAGCATGCTGCGCCTGGTGATCTGCGCGCCGGGGCGCCCACGCGGTCCGGACTGCCGCCTGGACCTGGACCAGCACCTGGTGCTCTCGTACCGTGCCTTCGTCAACGACGTGCAGCTATCGAGCTGGGACGGCCTGACCGGCGCCTACCCCTCGCGCCTGTTCGTGCTGCCACTGGCACAGGTGATCGACGAGTACACCAAGACCGAACTGCGCAGCCTGGCTTCGATCCCGCTCAAGCTCGACCGGGACGAAATCGAAGACCTGGTGCGCCAGGCTGCCGAGATGCACTGGAACTACGACGGCCACTATTACTTCCTGTCCAACAACTGCGCGGTCGAAACCCTCAAGCTGCTGCGCAGCGGCACCGGCAACCCGCGCCTGGCCGGGCTCGACAGCATCATGCCCAATGGCCTGCTCGAGGTGCTGCAGGGTCGTGGCCTGGCCGACATGAGCGTGCTCGACGACCCGCGCGAAGCCTTGCGCCTGGGCTACCGCTTCGACTCCTACCGCGACCGCTATCAGGCCATGTTCCAGGTGCTCAAGCAGCACCTGCCGGTGCCGCAGGCCAGCGTGGAGGCCTGGCTCGAACAGCCACCCGCCCAGCGCCAGCAATGGTTCGCCCAGGCCGACCTGCGCACCAGCGCGGCCTTGTTGCTGCTGGAACAGGCCGGCCTGCGCCGCCAGTTGCTGCTGGCCCAGGACGAGGTCAAGCAGCGCTACCTCAGCGGTCGCGAGCTCAACGACACCAACGTGGCCCAGGCCAACAGCACCCTGCAGCAGATCCTCGCCAACAGCGGCTTTCTCAGCAAACCGGCCGAACTGCTGAGCGGCAGCGGCTACGGGCTGCCCCAGGCCAGCGAACGCCAGCAGCTGGAGCAGGCCAGCAGCCAGCGCCAGCAGCAACTGCAGCGCCTGACCGGCGACCTGGACAAGGAAGTACGCGCCTTGCTCGGCCCCGAGCGCGCCGCCGAAATCGCCGCCGTCGAAGCCAACCTCAAGCAGCTCGGCGAACACCTGCGCGCATTGCACAAGGCCGCTGGCGGGCTGCAATTGCCCTGAGTCGGTAGTTGACTTTGTAACTGCCTGTGCCACTATTTCGCCGCTTGAAAAATGGCATTTGGCTGCCATTGCGCCCCGCCGAAAGGCGCCGGGACATTTCGCAGAACCTCTTTCTTTCGACGTGACGGCCTGACCTCAAGCAGGCACTGCCGCGCACGGACGACCGTTGGCATGGTGGGATTATATGGACGTAGTCGGAGACGACCGCGAGTACGAGTGGTCGCTGGATGGGCAACGCTGGTTGCAGGATGCCCATGGCAGGTTCTCCCTGACCCACGTCGCCGGCAAGGCGCTGGAAGACGCGCAGCCCGACCTGGACTTTCTCGTCGGTGCGCAGCAGGCGCCCGGTGCGCAGGGCTGGCTGCCGGCCAGCTTCCGCCATTGCCCGCAGACCGGTACAGCCCTCACGCCCGTGCGCTTCGACCGCCAGCAACGCTGGTTGCCGCCCTATGGCAACGGTAGCGGACGCCGGGTGGTGGAGGGCAGTTGCCGGCTCGACGGTGCCGAGCACACCCTCGCCGCGTTGTACCGCAAGCTGGACGGCGCCACCCCGCGCAGCCTGAACACCGCGCACAAGTACGACCAGCTGCCACGCAAGAACGGCTTGAATTTTCTCGTCGCCAACCTGGGCGGTCATCGCGAGGCGCTGTTTGCGCTGGCCCGCGACGGCAGCCTGTTCCGCTGGCAGCGCCAGGCCCAGGAGTGGGCGGCGCTGTTGCCGCACAGCACCCCGATCGGCCGTTGCAGCCTGCCCAGCTGGGCGTGGGGCGTGGGCCTGCGCGAGGTGGGCGAACAGCAACGCCTGCTGCTGGCCTGTGACGAGGGTGCCACCGAGGTGCGCGTCGACCCGCTCGATGGCCGCTACCATGTCGACCGCTGCCCGGGCCGTGCCATCGCCGCCCCCGGCGATCTCGACGACCAGGTACTGATCCCGCAGCAGATGCCCGACGGCAGCTTCAGCCTGGTGGCACGCCACAATGAACAGTGGACCCTGCACCCCATCGCCCACGCCAACCCGGCGCACCTGCAGGGCCTGTCCGCGCCACTGCGCGACCCGGCCTCGCGGCGCCTGCTGTGGATCGGCGCCCACGGCTACCTCAGCGTCAAGCTCGGCGCCCAGCTGGACGCCCAGTGGCTGAGCTGGCCCGCCGGTGCCCAGGCCCGCCCCGAATACGGCCCGCCGTTCGTCAACGGCTACGGCATCTGGCAGCAACTGTTCGAGGGCAGCGAGCAGTACTGCCTGCGCCTGGACTCGGACGAACGCAAGGAAGTCAAAGGCTCGCGCCTGAGCACCGGGCACCTGAACTACATGTTCAACGTGCGCCTGGATGCGCCCTGGGGCGAGCACGACGTCGACAACACCCCCACCCGGCGCGAAGTGGTCTACCCCTTCATCGAGTTCATCGACAGCCAGTACCTGCTGTCGGTGCGCGTCGAGTGGCCGTCGAGCCTGCAACAGTTCTTCGGCAACGACCAGGCCATCGACAGCCAGTTCTGCCTGGAACGCGTGGGCCAGCCGCCCTTGAGCATCACCCTCAAAGTGGCCCAACCCTGGAACGCCCAGTGGTTCTTCCACGACAACGCCCTGTGGCTGTACATCGATTCGACTGGAGCGCTCTACCGATGGAACGCATGAACCGCCTGCTGCGCCGTGGCCTGCTGCTGGCCCTGAGCCTGGTGTGCCTGAGCGCCCAGGCGCAACCGCTGCGCCAGGTGTTTCTGGTACAGAACTCCGGCTGGATGGAGCCGTTCTACCTCGACCCGGCTTCGGGCTTCAAACCGCTGATCACGCAACTGGCCGCCACCGCCGCCGGCAACGGCGAAGTGGTGATCGGCGCCTTCAACCAGGCCGACAGCAGCCACCCCTCGCCGCAATGGACCTACCGCGGCCCCGGCACCCACGCCAAGCTCGGCGACAGCGTCAATGCCCTGGCCCTGGCACGCAAGGCCAGTGGCGCCTATGCCGACACCGACTTCAAGGAAGCCCTGCTGGCCGCGATCAAGACCGGCCTGGAAGGGCGCGAAGGCATCATCTGGATCGTCACCAACAACAAGAACAGCCCCAACAACAGCAGCGAGACCCAGCTCAAGAACCGCGAGTTCTACGACCTGCTGCACAAGGAAGACGTGATCAGCCGCATCGCCGCCTTCCCGCAGAAGATGCCGGTCAAGAGCAGCAACTTCGAAGCCAACGGCCTGATGATCTACGCCCTGGCCTACGGCGCCAATGCCGGTGCCGCGCTGGAACAGGTGCTGGCCCAGCCGGCCCTGGCCAAACTGCTGAACGACGCGCGTGTACGCCTCAAGCCGCTGACCCAGGCCGCCGTGCGCTTCATCCCGACCGGCGTCAAGGACACCCCCGACGTCAGTGCAGAGCTGGCCCCCGACCAGCAGACCGTGGTGCTCAACATCAACGTCGACGGCTCGCCCAAGACCGCGGTGTTGCTGGGCCGCTTCGAGAACCAGTTCAACCCCTACCAGATCCACTCGGCCAAGGTCGCGATGAGCCTGGACATGCCCGGCGAAGCCCTGCAGTCGGCGATCTCGATGGACCGCATCGAGAACCTCGAACCCGGCGCCCGCTCCGACGAGCTGTCGATCAGCCTGCAACTGCCGCCGCTGCCGTCGCAGTGGTCCAGCGAAGTGCTGCTGTCCAGCGGCTACCAGCGTGCCGGGGCCATCGAAGTGCGCCTGAGCGAGCAGCAACTGCAGATTTCCCAGCAGTTCATCGAGCGCATGAACGAGCTGTTCCCCAACGATGCACTGCCCGATGTGTTCCTGCCGTCCAGCGAAGCCAGCGCTTCGGCCACCCGCCTGCCGATCGTGCTGCAGATCAGCTACCCGCTGGGCCCGGTGCTGTTGCTGCTGGCCCTGCTGGTGCTGGCGTTGATCGGCCTGTTGCTGGCCAAGGCCCTGATCGGCGGCAAGAAGCCGGTCACGGTGATGGTCGAAGGCATCGCCCAGCAATACCCGCTCAAGCCGTTCAGCAGCGCGAGCGTCTATGACGCCCGGCAGAACAAGGTCGCGACCGTAAAGCGCGGCCTGTTCGGCTCCACCCTCGAAAAACTCGCCGCCGACGTCGCCGTGCGCCTCAAATAACCCAGGACCCCGATCATGACCCAGACCAGCTCCCTGCCAGCCCCCGTAGAAAACGACGCCGCACCGGCCACCACCACCTCCACCCTGAGCGTTCCGGCGCCGCTGATGGACCTGGGCCCGAAAAAGGTCGACAGCCGTGACGCCCTGATAGGCGTGGCCGTGCTGGTGGTACTGGCGCTGATCTTCTTCGTGATCAAGAACGCCTACGCCAACTGGCGCGTGCGCGAGCGCGTGGCCCCCAGCCGCGCCAACGCCTCGGGCTGGTTCCTGTTCCTGGGCCTGCTGCTGGTCTCGGCCATGGCCGTGCTGGCGGTGATCAACTCCGGTCAGTTCCTCACCCCGCTGTACCTTGCACCACTGGCTGGCGTGGCCGGCATTTCGCTGGTGGCCTGGCTGATGACCTTCTCGGCCAAGCGCTGAGCCCGGCCTGCACTGCCCGCGTCAGGCCTGGCCTGACGCTTCAATTTGATCCACGGATTTAGCCCGCCGACCCGATTCGGCCAGCCCAGCCAGGGCTCATGGAGTTTCAGATGAACGAGAATGCACAACCTTCCGGCCCGGCAGCGCTGAACATGGTCAGCGAGAAGATCCACCCGACGCTGTTCATCGCCCTGGGCGGTACCGGCATGAAGGTCAACATTCGCCTGCGCCGGCGCATTCTCAATGCCATCTGGGGCGGCAACAACCAGGTGCAGCAGATTGCCGACTTCCCCCTGGTGCAGTTCATCAACTTCGACCTGGATGCTGGCGAAGTCACCCAGGATGGCAAGTCGATCAAGACCGACGTGCTGGCCGAGCAAGTGGCCTTCACCTCCGAAGAGAAGATCATCGAGCCGCTCAACCTGAGCAAGTACACCCACTCGATGGACGAGCTCAACCGCCACCGTGAAGTGGCCGAATGGTTCCCGCTGACCCCGGACAAGATCCGCGCCCTGGGCATCGACCCCTCCAAGGGCGCCGGGCAGATCCGTGCGCTGTCGCGCCTGTACTTCTACGACAAGTACCCGGTGATCCGCGACAAGCTGCGCGACAAGGTCGGACGCCTGCTGGCCAACATCGGCGGCAACGCCGACAAGCTCAAGAAGCTCGGCCTGGAAATCGACCCCGGCAAGATCCGCATCGTCATCAGCGGCTCGGCGGCCGGCGGCACCGGGTCCGGTTCGTTCCTGGACATGGGCTACCTGGCCAAGGCGATCCTCAAGGAACACAACATCGCCGGCAAGGTCGACCTGTTCTTCGTGTTGCCCGGCGGCTTCCATGCCTACAACACCGAGCGCGTGCAGGCCAACGGCTACGCGGCGCTGATGGAGCTGGAAACCAGCATGCGCGGCAACCGCCTGGTCAAGCACTGGGACGCCACCGACAACCTGTTCATCGACAACCGCCCGTACGATGACGTCTACATCATCGACAACAGCAACGTCGCCCAGGCCAAGACCAGCGACCAGGAAGACGTCTACGAGATGCTCTCGGACGTGCTGTTCACCGACTTCACCTCGCAGGACTTCGCCAACAAGAAGCGCTCGATCGCGGTCAACCAGAACCAGCACAAGATCCGCTCCTACACTGTGCGCCTGCCCCAGGACTACGGCGACGACACCGAGCTGCGCTTCCCGTGCTCGTACTCATCGCTCGGCCAGGCCGTGCTCGACACCCAGATCGACGCGCGTCAGAACGTGCGCCTGAGCCGTCAGGTACAGCAGATGCTCAAGGCGTTCTTCGGCATCGCCAACGCCTCGGCCAACGACAACCGTCCTACCGACCGCGAGCGTGACGACTTCCTGCGCGAGCAGCTGAACGTCACCCCGCGTACCTTCACCGAACTGCCGGACTTCCTGTCCAAGGTCGAGCTGACCCTGGCCACCGGCGAGTTCACCCACTACCAGATCGCCGACGACCTGCTGCTGGTGGAAGGCGACAACAGCATCACCGCCCAGATCGAGCAGAAGGTCGAAGCGTTGTTCGAACGCCTGCACAGCGGCGGCGCCGACAAGGACCAATGGCTGACCCATGTGCGCGAGATCCAGCAGCAGCTGGAACGCGACACCAAGGGCAGCAACATCGACAGTGCCGAGCGCAACCACGAGGTGCGCATCAAGGAAAACCGCCAGCGCCGCCTGGCCGAGCTGGTGCGCGAAGACGCCCTGCCGGAAAAACTCTTCCGTCGCCTGGACGACGATGAGCGCGGTGGCCTGGACTACACCCTGGCCCTGGTCGAGATGCTCAAGGACCGCCTGGAAAACGAAGGCAGCGGCATCATCCCGGCGCTGGAAAAGAACGCCGCACGCTTCAAGGAACTGGCCGAGAAGCTGGAGTCCTCGGAGCTGGCCCGCGAATTCGAGCGCCTCAAGGAAACCACCGGCGGCGGCCTGATGGCCCGCCTCAGCGGCAAGGACAAGCAGGCCGAGACCGTGCTCACCCAGGTCAAGGACACCCTGCGCGACAGCTTGTTGTTCTACGTGCGCCATGTGGCCGCGCGCGAGGCGGCCCAGTTGCTGCGCGAGCTGTCCGACTGGCTGGGCCGCAAGGAGTCGGTGGACCAGAGCGGTCGTGCGGTGTGGAACGGCTTCGTCGGTCGTCTGCAGGACGGGCGCAACGCAGTCGACCAGCTGCTGCGCCGGATCGAGACCGACATCAGCAAGATCGACGCCAGCATCAAGGAAAAACACGCCACGCTGATCCCCCTGGCGCTGGTGCAGAACAGCGAAGAACAACCGGTGGACGGCGCCCAGGTGCGCGAATGGGCCAAGGACGCATTCAAGGACTTCGGCGGCTCCAAGACCCTGTTCGGCAAGCTGCAGGACGAGGAGGGCCAGGAAGAGCTGCTGTCCAAGCTGCGCGCCAAGGCCGTACAGCAACTGCCGCGCCAGACCCAGGGCACCGACCCGCTGCTCAGTGCGCTGGCCGCGCTGACCCCGGACGAGCAGCGCGAGAAGTTCCGCCAGTTGCTGCAACGTGCCATGCCGTGGACCCCGCTCAACCTCACCGGCGGCTTCGGCATCGGCAAGGACCGCTACACCTGCCTGGTCGGCGTGCAGGACGCCAATGAGTTCAAGCGCACCTATGGCGCCATGCTCGGCCAGTGCCTGCCACAGGGCACCGGCATGACCGCCGGGCAGATCCAGTTCGTCGAGTCGGGCACCCCGGGCAAGCTGATCTGCTTTACCGAGCTCAGCGGCTTCCCTCTGCCGGCGCTGACCCCGCTGCCGACCTACCTGGCCAGCTACCGCAAGGAAAGCACCACCATCCCGCTGCACAGCCACAAGCGCATCAGCCAGTTCGTGCAGCCGATCCAGTTCACCCAGGAGCAGTACCGCCAGTTCGCCGAGGACTTCAAGCTGTACCTGCACGCGGTCGTGATGGGGGTACTGCGCCGCAACCCGTCGGAACGCTACGAACTGATGATCGACCAGGACTACTTCAGCGTCGGTGACGAGTTCGCGATCCGCCAGAACGGCCTGAACCAGCTGCAGCGCAAGGACATCGAAGACCAGCTGCGCCAACGCTACGAGCAACTGCGCAGCCCGCAGCAACTGGCAGCCATGGTCGCGCTGTTCGAAGACCTGCGCCGCGGCGCCTACAAGCCGCAGATGCGCCAGGACGAAATCGGCGTGTCGTCGCTGTACCAGACCTTCCCGTACAAGATCGCCGAGCTGCTGAAAAACGAGTACGACAACCGCCTCAAGCGCCAGGCCCCGGACAACGCCGAGCGCCTTGTCGAGCAGGCGCGCGCGTTGCTGCAGCAGTTCACCGAGCCGGTCAGCGGCTCGCGCGCCGATGTGTACCGCGACGAAGTGCACGACGAGCACAGCGAGAAGCGCACCCTGCTCAAGGACTTCTTCACCAGCGGCTGGCTCGACAGCCTGTTCCAGCCGGCCGCCAGCACAGCGCCAGTTGCCGCCCCCATGCCGGGCATGGCGCCACCGCCGCCACCAGGCGCAGCCGGCATGGTGCCACCGCCGGTGGCCGCACCGCAGTACAGCTACCACCTGAGCGTGGCCGGCACCAACTATGGCCCGTACACCACCAGCCAACTGCAGCAGTACGTGCAGACCGGCCAGGTGACCCGCGACAGCCTGTTGTGGCGCGAAGGCATGGCCGCCTGGCTGGGCGCCGGGCAGATCGCCGAGCTGGCCCACCTGTTCGCCCCGACGCCCGCCGCAGCGCCGCCTGTCGGTACCCCACCGCCCGTTGCGCCGATGGCGCCACCGCCTGTGAACTGAGGAAGGCCCCATGTCCGCATCCGCGAAAAATCCGGCCTTCCCGCTCAACTGCGCCAGCAGCGCGTGCAACCAGCCCCTGAGCGGCCCGGTGGCGTTCTGTCCGTACTGCGGCGCCAGCAGCCAGGTTGGGGCCGCTGCACCCGCCGCGCCGGCGCCGGTGGCCGTGGTGAGCGCGGCCCCGCCCCCCATGCCCGCAGCGGCGCCCGCGCCGGTGATCGAATCGGTGCACACGCTGGCCCCGGCAGGCATCGTGAGCACACCGGTGGTGACGCCGCCGCCCGTACCGCCGATAGTGCAAGGGGCGCCGGCTGCCAAGTCGCGCAACCTTGGGCGCAAGCTTGCCCTGGCCGCCGGTGTGGTAGTGGCGGTACTCGGCTACGGTGCCTACCAGGCCAGCCAGCGCCAGTCGCTGCAGCAGTTCGAAGCCGAACTGGCCGCCGGCCAGGCGTGCCTGCGCAGCAGCCAGTTCGACTGTGCGCTGGAAAAAGCCGAAAGCGCGCTGCGCATCGAGAGCAAGGACCCGCGCGCCATCAGCCTGCTGCAACGCGCCCAGGCCGGGCTCGAGGGCCCGCAGCGCGACCAGCAGGCCAAGGCCCAGGCGGCAGCCGCCGCGGCCAGTGCGGCAGCCGCTCGTCAGGCAGCGGCCGAACGGGCGCAACGCGAGCAGCAGGCCCGTGAGCTGGCCACCAAGGAGCAGCAGCTACGCGACGAGCAAACCCAGCTCGCCAAGCGCCAGCAACAGCTGGAACAACAGGCTCGCGTCGTGCAGCCGGCGCAGCAGCGTCCGCTCACCACCCCGCGCCCGCCCGTACAACGACCTGCCAGCGCAGCCAATGCCGGGCTGGTGGGCCAGCAACTGAGCCAGGCACGCAGCGCCCTGGCCCGTCGTGACGGTGCCACCGCCCGTTCGCTGGCCAACAGCGTGCTCAGCCAGGACCCTGGCAACCGCCAGGCGCAGATCATCCTGCGCCAGGCCGAGCAACTGCGCGCTCAGTCGTTCAATACGCCAAAGGGCCTGGGCGGGGTGATCATCGAGTAGCCCGCGCTATAGCGTCTCGCCGGGCTCGCCCGGCAGCTGCTCGTCCAGGTGCACCCAGGGCAGCCGGCTGTCGGTCCAGATATGCCGGCGCGGCTGCACCTGCTCCGGTGCGTCCAGGGTGGTGATGGTGATATCGATGCTTTCGGGGCTCAGGTCGGTGGTCAGCGCCATGTGCGCGCCACAGCGGCTGCAGAAGTAGCGCACGCAGCTGGCCGACGAGTCGTAGCGCTGCGGCGTGCCCAGCAGCCACTGGAAGTCCTCGCAGCGCACCGTCGCCCAGGTCACCAGCAACCCGCCGGTCACGCGCCGGCACACCGAACAATGGCAGTGCGCGACATCCTCCAGCGCACCTGCCACCCGATACCGCACGGCGCCGCAATGGCAGCCGCCTTCATGCACTTCGCCCATCCTCGTCGCTCCTGCAGACCCGCACTGGTTGATGAAACCTTCTGTCGCCTTTGTGCCGCCGAAAGCTGGCTGAAAGCTTGGGCACTTAGCATCGCCTCACCTCCGGCAAAAGACCGGTCAGCCAGGGCTCTGACTTTACTGCAGTGCCCGGCCCAATCAACAACAACAATGGTGATACTGACGTCCTTCCACGCCCGCGTTCTGCCTGCCCTCCCGCCGTCACTCCCAGCACCGCGCACATTGCGCTGATCCGTTCGTCCCTTTCTCGACGCGCCTCGCCTGGAGTAACTGCCCCATGCTGACCTTCCTCGGCTTCGCCATGGTCATCACCTTCATGTACCTGATCATGACCAAGCGCCTGTCGGCCTTGATCGCGCTGATTCTGGTACCGATCATTTTCGCCCTGTTCGGCGGCTTCTCGGGCGAGATCGGCCCGATGATGCTGCAGGGCATCAGCAAGCTGGCACCCACCGGCGTGATGATGATGTTCGCCATTCTGTACTTCGCCCTGATGATCGACTCCGGCCTGTTCGACCCGGCCGTGCGCAAGATCCTCAAGCTGGTCAAGGGTGATCCGCTGAAAGTCTCGGTGGGCACCGCCGCGCTGGCCCTGGTGGTATCGCTGGACGGTGACGGCGCCACCACCTACATGATCTGCGTGGCCGCCATGCTGCCGCTGTACAGCCGCCTGGGCATGAGCCCGCGGATCATGGCCGGCCTGATCATCCTGGCCGGCGGGGTGATGAACATGACGCCCTGGGGCGGCCCCACCGCCCGCGCCGCCAGCGCGCTGCACGCCGACCCGTCGGACATCTTCGTGCCGATGATCCCGGCCATGGCCTTCGGCGTGTTCGCCATCCTGGCCATCGCCTATATGTACGGCAAGCGCGAACGTGCCCGCCTGGGCGAACTGCACCTGCCGGGCGATGAAATCGACCACAGTGAAATCAGCGTATCGCAATATCCCGACGCGCGCCGGCCCAAACTGCTGTGGTTCAACGGCGCATTGACCCTGGCCCTGATGGTCGCGCTGATCGCCGGCCTGCTGCCGCTGCCGGTGCTGTTCATGATCGCCTTCAGCATCGCCATGGTGGTCAACTACCCGTGCCTGCAACAGCAGAAGGACCGCGTCGCGGCCCACGCCGGCAGCGTGCTGGCGGTGGTGGGGCTGATCTTCGCGGCGGGCATCTTCACCGGCATCCTGTCGGGCACCGGCATGGTCGAGGCCATGTCCAAGAGCCTGCTGGCGGTGATCCCCGAAGCGATGGGCCCGTACCTGGCGGTAATCACCGCGATCGTGAGCATGCCGTTCACCTTCTTCATGTCCAACGACGCCTTCTACTACGGCGTGCTGCCGGTGCTGGCCGAAGCTGCCAGCCACTACGGCATCAGCCCGGTGGAGATGGCCCGTGCCTCGATCGTCGGGCAACCGGTACACCTGCTCAGCCCGCTGGTACCCTCGACCTACTTGCTGGTAGCCCTGGCCGGTATAGAATTCGGCGATCACCAGCGCTTCACCCTCAAATGGGCGGTGCTGGTGTGCCTGTGCATCATGTTCGCGGCGCTGCTGATGGGAATTTTCCCGCTGTTCAGCAGCCTATAATTCATCCGTTTCATCCCAACGCTTGCGCGTCGACCCCTGCGGCGCGCAACGCCCCACACGCTCGAAGGAACACACATGGAATGGCTGACCAACCCGGAAATCTGGGTTGCCTTTTTTACCCTGACGGCTCTCGAGATCGTCCTGGGCATCGACAACATCATCATGATCTCGATCCTGGTCAGCCGCATGCCCAAGCACATGCAGCAGCGCACCCGGATCTTCGGCCTGGCGCTGGCGATGGTCACGCGCATATTGCTGCTGCTGTCGATCGCCTGGGTCATGCGCCTGACTGCCGACCTGTTCCATGTGTTCGGCCAGGGCATTTCCGGGCGTGACCTGATCCTGTTCTTCGGCGGCCTGTTCCTGTTGTGGAAGAGCTCCCAGGAGATCTACCACGGCCTCGAAGGCGAGGACGAAACCCACGACGAGCCGTCTTCCGGCAAGGCCGGTGGCAAGTTCCTGTACACCATCATCCAGATCGCGATCATCGACATCGTGTTCTCGCTGGACTCGGTGATCACCGCAGTGGGCATGGTGTCCCACGTGCCGGTGATGGTGGCGGCGATCATCGTCGCGGTGCTGGTGATGATGCTGTGCGCCAGGACCATCAGCGAGTTCATCGACAAGCACCCGTCGCTGAAGATGCTCGCGCTGTCGTTCCTGATCGTGGTCGGCACCGTGCTGATTGCAGAAGCCTTCGACGTGCACGTACCCAAGGGCTACGTCTACTTCGCCATGGCCTTCTCGCTGGCGGTGGAGGCGATCAACATCAAGATGCGCACCGCGGCGGCGAAAAAGAAACAGCAGAGCGACCCGGTGAAACTTCGCAAGGACATTCCGGGTCAGTAACACTGGCTGCGCTGAACAACAGGCCCCGAATGGGGCCTTTTGTCTTTTGGGACGGCAACGCGCCAGCGAAGATGCCCGAACCGGCGCGCGAGGTTTCAAAGCCTGTGCATGCATGCCATGCTGGCGCCACGGCCCTTGGCCGACTACAGCTTAAGTGAGCACTGGAAAAAACCGCCGGTCACCAGGCCAGGCTCACCGCGTCATCCACTTGCCCCACTGGGGCGCCTTAACAGGGGGCCGTAAGTATGCTGACCCTGCTCAACCTGCTCTCGGCCGTGGCCCTGCTGATCTGGGGCACACATATCGTACGTACCGGCATCCTGCGGGTGTACGGTTCCAACCTGCGCCGATTGCTGAGCCAGAACATGGCCAAGCGGCCCCTGGCGTTCATCGCCGGCATCCTGGTCACGGCCATGGTGCAGAGCAGCAACGCCACCGCGATGCTGGTGACCTCGTTCGTCGGCCAGGGCCTGATGACCCTCACCCCGGCCCTGGCCATCATGCTCGGCGCCGACGTGGGGACCGCGCTGATGGCGCGGGTGCTGACCCTGGACCTGTCGTGGCTGTCGCCGCTGCTGATCTTCCTCGGGGTGATCTTCTTCCTCTCGCGCAAGCAGACCCGCGCCGGGCAACTGGGGCGCGTAGGCATCGGCCTGGGCCTGATCATCCTGGCCCTGCAACTGATCGTGGAGGCCGCTGCACCGATTACCCAGGCCCAGGGCGTCAAGGTGCTGTTTGCCTCGCTGACCGGCGACATCCTGCTCGACGCCCTGGTGGGCGCGCTGTTCGCCCTGATCTCGTATTCCAGCCTGGCTGCGGTGCTGCTCACCGCCACCCTGGCCGGCGCCGAAATGATCAGCCTGCCGGTGGCCATCGGCCTGGTGATCGGCGCCAACATCGGCAGCGGCCTGCTGGCGTTCCTGAGCACCAGCATGCAGAACGCCGCCGGGCGCCAGGTGGCGCTGGGCAGCCTGCTGTACAAGCTGATCGGCCTGCTGGTGGTCATCCCGGTGCTCGACCCGCTGGTGCACTGGATGGACAGCCTGACCTTCAGCCCGCAAGAGCTGGTGATCGGCTTCCACCTCATCTACAACACCCTGCGCTGCCTGGCCCTGCTGCCCACCGCGACGCCAATGGGGCGCCTGTGCCGCTGGCTGCTGCCCGAGCGCGAGGAAACCAACGGCCACGCCAAGCCCCGCCACCTGGACCCTGCCGCGCTGGACACCCCGAGCCTGGCACTGGCCAACGCGGTGCGCGAGACCCTGCGCCTGGGCGACCTGGTCGACAGCATGCTCGATGCCATGCTCAACGTGCTGCGCGGCAGCCAGACCGCCCTGACCCAGCAGGTGCGCACCCTCAGCGACGACGTCGAGGGCCTGTACAACGCCATCAAGCTGTACCTGGCGCAGATGCCCCGCGAAGACCTCGGCGAGCACGACAGCCAGCGCTGGGCCGAGATCATCGAGCTGGCGATCAACCTCAAGCTGGCCAGCGACCTGATCGAGCGCATGCTGCGCAAGGTGCAGCAGCAGAAGACGTCGCAGCGCCGCGAGTTCTCCCAGGTGGGCCTGGAGGAGCTGACCGTGCTGCAGACCCAGCTGCTGTCCAACCTGCGCCTGGGCCTGTCGGTGTTCCTCAGTGGCGACCCGCACAGCGCACGCCAGCTGCTGCGCGAGAAGCGTCGCTTCCGCGCCCAGGAGCGGCGCCTGGCCCATGCCCACGTCAGCCGCCTGCAGCGCAAGGTGGTGCAGAGCATCGAGACCAGCTCGCTGCACCTGGAACTGATCGCCGACATGAAACGTCTCAACTCGCTGTTCTGCAGCAGTGCCTATGCGGTACTGGGCGGCAGCGATACCGGCGCCCTGATGATCGACAGCGTACCGGACGATGCCCATTCGCCTTGACCCGACGCTGCCCCGAACCCGTGCAAGGAAGCCTGTGATGCGTTGCCTGATGTTCATCTGCCTGTTGCTGGGCGCCCCTTCAAGCTTTGCCCTCGACCGCACCCAGGTCGAGGGCTACCTGTTGCCCAACGGCCTGCAGGTGCTGCTCAAGCCCGGCTACGAGCGCGACCATGTGTCGATCCGACTGGTGGTGGGCATCGGCTTCGACGACTTCCCGTGCGCGCGCCAGGAACTGCCGCACCTGCTCGAACACCTGTTGTTCAGCGGTATCGACGACACGGGCGAAGGCGGGCTGGAAGAACGCATGCAGGCCCTGGGCGGTGAATGGAACGCCTACACCAGCAGCGCCGACACCACCTTCGTCATCGAGGCCCCGGCGCGCAACCAGCGCAAGGTGCTCGACCTGCTGCTGGCCGTGCTCCAGGACACACGTATCGATGCCAACGCCTTGCAGGTGTCGAAGAGCATCGTCGAGCGTGAAGACGGCGGGCACTACACCCACCTGCAGCGCTGGCTGGACCGCCAGGACCTCGGCCATCGCGCCAGCGACCAGCTGGCGGTGGAGCTGGGGCTCAAGTGTGCCGAGCGCTCCTCGGTGCAGGACATGACCCTGGAAGAAGTGAATGAACTGCGCCAGCACTGGTACGCCCCCAACAACATGAGCCTGATCGTGGTCGGCGGCCTGGACCGCGTGCTGCCCGCCTACCTGGAGCGCACCTGGGGCCAGCTGGAGCCGGTGGAACCGGGCGAGCGCCGGGTACTCGATGGCGTGACCCACAAGGCCCAGGCGCGCCGCGAGCTGATCCGCGGCTGGCTGGGCGACAGTGCGCGGTTGCACTGGATGTTCCTGGAGCCGGTGCTGGATGAAAACCACGACGCCACCTACGACCTGCTGCAGCGCTACCTGGACTGGGCGCTGTATCGCGAATTGCGCCTGCAGCACAGCCTGTCGTACGGGCCGTCGGCGCAACGCGAGCGTTTTGGCGACACCGGCCTGTTGAGCCTGAATGCCGACCTGGACAGCGATCAGGTCGAGGCGGCCGAGCAGATCCTGGGGCAGATGATCGAGCGCCTGCGCAAGGACGGCCTGGACCGCGCCACGTTCGAGCGCATCAAGGCCGCGGCAATCGCCCGCGAAGCGTGGACCAGCCAGGGCAACAGCGCGCTGGCCGACTACTACTGGGGAGCGTTGAACGACTATGCCGACGGTCGGGTCGGCGAGGCGAAGACCCGGTTGCGCGAGGTCAGCCTGGAGGATGCGGATGCGGCGCTGCAGGCGCTGTTCGCCGAGCCTGGGTATGTGCTGTCGCTTATACACCTCTGACGCTGCCGCAGAAGAGGAGAGCAGATACACCGGCGATCGCCCAGGCGT